>CAUZOL010000206.1:0-11984 GCA_963581435.1 Planctomycetota bacterium | reverse complement strand
TGGGCATTGATGTTTTGACTGCCAGGGACTCGCCGTTGGCTCAGGGCGAGGTGATTGCGTTCTTTGGCGATTCGATCACCCAGGGCGGTGCGCGGCCGGGGGGATACTGCAAACTGATCGCCGGGGCGATTGAAAAACAACGGCCGGAACTGGGCGTGAAGATTGTCTATGCCGGCATCAGCGGTCATAAGGTGCCGAATCTCCAATCGCGGCTCGATCGAGATGTCCTCTCCAAGCAGCCGACGATTGTGTTCATCTACATCGGCATCAACGACGTTTGGCATAGTGTCAACGGTCGCGGGACATCGAAGGAGAAATTCGATGCCGGGCTTCGGGATCTCATCCAGAAGATCACCGCGAAGGGCGCGAAAGTTGTGCTTTGTACTCCCAGCACAATCGGCGAAAAGACCGACGGCTCAAACTCACTCGATTCGATGCTCGAAGAATACTCGGCGATCAGCCGCAAAGTGGCCGCCGACACCGGCACCACGCTCTGCGATTTGCGTAAGGCGTTCCTCACCCATCTGAAGAAGCACAACCCCGAAAACAAACAACGCGGCATTCTGACCGGCGACGGCGTGCACCTCAACGCGGAGGGCAACAAGTTTGTTGCGGCTCAAGCGGCCCAGTCGATTGCGAAGGCACTGAAAAAGAAGACAGCGAAGAAGAAGGCGGCGACGGCCGATGCCAAAACAACAAGCCTGTTCAACGGCAAGGATCTGACCGGTTGGCACGTCGATGTGCCGCATCTGGATAAGAACCCCAATGCCAAACCGACTTTCATTGTGCGCGAGGGACTGCTGGTGAGTCTTGGTCAACCGGGCGGCCATCTCATCACCGATGCGAAGCACGCGAGTTATCGCCTCGAAGTCGAATATCGATTCGCTTCCAAGCCGGGCAACTGCGGCGTGCTGGTGCATGCATCGACGCCGCGAGCACTTTACAAGATGTTTCCCAAGTCGATTGAAGTGCAGATGAATCACACCCACGCGGGCGACTTCTGGTGCATCGGCGAGGACATCACCGTTCCCGATATGGTCAAGCGACGCGGCCCGAAAAAGAACTGGGGAGTCACCGAAGGGAAGGGCCGACGAATTCTCAACCTGACCGACGGCTCGGAAAAGCCGCCGGGTGAGTGGAACACGATGGTCATCGAGTGCGTTCAGGACGCCGTCAAGGTGTGGGTCAACCGCGACTTGATCAACCACGGCACCAAATGCACCGCGACCAGGGGGCAAATCGCACTGCAAGCCGAAGGTTCCGAAGTGGAGTTTCGCAAACTCGCATTAACGCCGATTGCAAAACTCACCGACTAATTCAGAGAGCCATCACGCCAGCAATGCTGCGATGGGCTCGTGTTCTTCGACGCCGGTCAGCCGGAAGTTGAGCCCGTTTAAGCGGAAACTCAAACGGCGGTGGTCGATTCCCAGACAGTGCAGAATTGTAGCTTGCACATCGTGAACGTGAACGGGGTTTTCGACCGGGTGGAAACCGAGTTCGTCGGTTTGGCCAATGGTCACGCCGCTTTTGATTCCACCGCCGGCAAACCACATTGTGTAAGCCTGTGGATGATGATCGCGCCCCTTGGCACGGCCGAGCGCGGCGCTGGCCTCGACCATTGGCGTCCGCCCGAATTCTCCGCCCCAAACGACGAGTGTGTCTTCCAACATGCCGCGTTGTTTCAAATCCTGAATCAGTGCGGCACACGATTGGTCGGTCTGCGCACATTGCCCTTTCAAACCGCCGGCCACATTGCTGTGATGGTCCCACCCGGAATGGTACACCTGAATGAAGCGAACGCCGCGCTCTGCCAGCCGACGCGCCAGCAGGCAATTGTTGGCAAAGGCCGCTTTGGGATTGTCCCGGTTCGCACCGTACAGGTTCATCGTCTCTTTGGTTTCCCGCGAAAAGTCCATCAGTTCCGGGGCGCGCGTTTGCATGCGATACGCCATTTCGTAGGCGTTGATGCGCGTTGAAATCTCGGGGTCACCGGTCACCCCAAGCCTGCGTTGGTTGAGGCTGCGAATCAAATCGAGCGAATCACGCTGAGCGCGCGCGTCGTATCCTTTGGGATTCGATATGTGCAGAATGGGATCGCCCTGGCTGCGGAAGGGAACGCCTTGATGAACGGACGGCAAGAAGCCGGAACTCCACATCGACGCGCCGCCACTGAGGCTCCCACCGCTTTTGAGGACGATGAACGATGGCAAATCGTTGGCCTCGCTGCCGATGCCGTAGCTGAGCCACGAACCTATGCTGGGCCGCCCGGGAACACCGCTGCCGGTGTTAACAAACAGCTGTGCCGGCGAGTGATTGAACTTATCGGTATGAACCGACCGCACGATGGCGATGTCGTCAACGACCTTGGCGAGATGCGGCAACATTGTTGAGAGCTCCGCACCACTCTTGCCGTGACGGCCGAAAGCAAATTGCGGTCCCAGCACGGCGGCATCCGGCTGAATGAACGCGTACCGCTGCCCCTTGATGACCGACGGCGGAATCGGTTGCCCTTCCAGTTCTGCCAATTTGGGTTTGTAATCGAACAAATCCAGCTGGCTGGGAGCGCCGGCCATAAACAGATAAATGACGCGTTTTACCTTCGCATCGAAGTGTGTCTGCTTGGGTGCAAACGGGCTGGTGAGATCGTCCGCTGCGGCCTGAGCCTGCGGCAGCGCATCCTCGGCAAGTAGCGATGAAAGCGCAATGCTTCCGAGACCGACACCACACTTTTCAAAAAAGTGGCGGCGCGTTTGCAGTTGCAAATCGGTGGTGGTCATGTTTCGACTCTGTCGCTTACGGTTTGGTGATTGCTTCGTCCAGATTCATCACAGCACGGGACAGCATAACCCACGCTGCAAACTCCGCTGTCGCCTGCTCGTCGCCGGTGATCGCGGTGGCGTTCAGTTCGCCTTTTTCGATGCGGTTTTGTTGGGCCTGTTGAAAAGCGAGCAACGACGACAGTTCTTCCGGCTGTGGTGGCCGTGTGAGAAACTGTCGGAAAATGAAAGTCGCGATGCCCTCGCGCTTCTGTTCCGGTGTTGCCCGCTTGGCCAAGGTCCGCGACATTTCGAGATACATTTCGGCGTTCAATAATGTCAGCGCCTGTAGCGGAGTGTTGCTGCGGTCGCGTCTCGCTGTGCAGAGTTCCCCGGTGGGTGCGTCGAAAACGGTGTAGGCGGCGAACGGAGCCGTGCGTTTACTGAATGTGTACAGCGAACGCCGATAGCGATCTTCGCCTGCGGAGGGAGTCCAGCGCGTATTTCCGTAGGCCAGCGCCGTGACGCTTGCCGGCTGCGGCGGATAGACGCCCGGCCCGTGCATCTTTTTCGACAGCAGTCCGCTGGATTTCAACATCGTGTCGCGCACTGTTTCGCCATCGACTCGATAACGCGATGCCCGAGCGAGTAACCGGTTCGACGGATCGCGGCGCAACAGTTCCGGTGTGATGTGGGAACTCTGCCGATAGGTCGCGCTGGTGACAATCGAGCGGTGCAGTTTCTTCAGCGACCAACCCCCGTCGATAAAGTCGCGGGCGAGCCAGTCCAATAATTGCGGATGTGTTGGCGGTTCGGATTGCGTTCCAAAGTCACCACTCGTTCGGATCAGTCCTGCGCCGAAAAATGTTCGCCAGGCTCGGTTGACGGTCACACGGCCAACGAGCGGATTGCCATCGCTGACGAGCCAGCGGGCAAATGTGAGGCGATTCGCCGGCTGGTCTTTGGGCAGCTGGCCAAATACGGCTGGTACTCCTGGGGTGATGTTTTCTCTTGGACTCAAGAACTCTCCGCGATGGTGTCGGTACGTCTTCCTGATGTTGTCTGCCGGTCGTTCAAGCATGACCATTGTCATCGGAAAGGCGGGAAGGGACTTACGGAGTTTTTCGATTTGTCCGCGCGCCTTGGCAAGCTCTGGCGTGCTGAGCAGGAACTGTCGTTTCAATTGCGACAACTCTTTCTCATTCATTGGTTTCTCAGTTTGCGCCAACAGTTGCTCGGTATCGACCGGCAACTGAGTCGCTTTGACCAACTTGCTCGACGACGTGGCTGAGAACCGGAAGCGGCCCAAACTGGCTGCGAAATGTCGCTCGAATATCAGCTCGATTTGTAGATTTCCCGATGTCTTAATCGGTGTCTGCAGATTCAACACAAGCTGATGCGATTCGCCCTCGCGGCCGGCGGTTGCCCAGCCGGTCGATCCTTTTTCGTCGAAGACATTGGTCGCGTTTGCGTTGCCGCTGCCGATGCTGATTTTTCCGAAGCTGTGCGAAGCTTCCGCGAACTTCAACGGTTTCTCGTTCAGTTGCGCTGTCACCTCGCTCAGGAAAAAGTCGCCCTTGCGACCTTCGTAGAAAGCACGGCCGGGCCCGCCCGCAGGCAGACGCGGGTCGGGCAACACTTCGAGCCGCAAGGCCGTAAGCGGCAACGATGATTTGTCCAGACGAAACTTCAACGTGTAGACGTCCCGTTTGGTGATGTCGCCACTGGAGAAGATCGATCCGTCTTCGAGCACTTCGAGTTTCGGAAGATTGGACTCGGTATGAAACGGACGGAGCGTCGCCCACATCACGGCACGTTCCTGCTGAGACTTCAGCCAGTCGCGGTACTTCCCCTCGATATTCTTCCGCCGACGCTCTTCGATCGGCCCGTCTCCGGGTGCCGGTGGAAACTGATTCGGCAAGTCGGTTTCCAGCTTGGCAATTTGCTCGTCGATCTTTCGACGACGATCAACAATCGATTGCTGTTGAATCGACAGGTCAGGCTCGTCGGTGTTATTCAGCAGCGCCATCAACCGATAGTAGTCGGTGTGCGAAATCGGATCGTACTTGTGCGAATGACATTGGGCGCACCCGGTGGTGAGACCCATCCAAACGGTTCCCGTTGTCGCGACGCGATCGACCATCGCATAGAAGCGATATTCGAGGGGATCGATGCCGCCCTCTTCGTTCAACATTGTGTTGCGGTGAAATCCGGTGGCGACTTTTTGCGATTCGGTCGCCCCCGGAAGCATGTCGCCGGCGAGTTGTTCGATCGAAAACTGATCGAACGGCATGTCGTTGTTCAGCGCGCGAATGACCCAGTCGCGATAGGGCCAGATTGATCGTTGGCGGTCCTTTTCGTAACCATTCGTATCGGAGTACCGGGCCAGATCCAGCCACTGTCGCGCCCAGCGTTCGCCGTAGTGTTTCGAGTCGAGCAGCCGATCGACCAGATTTTTGTATGCGCGTGGATCTTTGCTCGTCACGAACTCGTCAGCTTCTTCCGGCGTCGGCGGAAGACCAATCAAATCGAGGTAAACCCGTCGCACGAGCGTGTAGCGGTCCGCTTCTGCCGAGGGGTGAAGTCCTTCCGTCTCCAGCCGTGCGAGTACGAACCGATCGATCTCATTCCGCGGCCACTTGGTATTCTTCACCTTGGGAAGCGGCGAGTGTTTGGGCGGCACGAATGCCCAATGTGATTCGTACTTCGCGCCGTCGGCAACCCAACGGCGAATGAGTTTCTTCTGTGTTTGCGTCAGAGTTTCCGCTGCGTCGGCTGGCGGCATCTGTTCGTCGGGATCGTTCGAGAAGATCCGGCGAATGAGCTCGCTCTTATCGACATTGCCCGGCACGATGGCGCCGGTGTCGATGGCGACCTTGCGGACGTCCAGTCGCAAATCGGCCTCACGCTGTCCTTCGTCCGGCCCATGACAGGCGAAACACTTGGCAGCCAACAGCGGCCGGATATCGCGATTGAAAGAGGGCGGAGACTGCGCACGCACTCCACACGGTGCAGCAAGCAAACCTGCACCCATACAACAAACTGCCAGAAGAAGCTTCCGTTTCATTCTTCTATTGTAGCATCGCTCCAGGCTGCATGTACTGGACGGACTGCAATCCACGCTACAAAGAGACGCCCTCGGCGGCGCTATCAGTTCGGAAGGGATCAACTCTCGGTGCGGTCAGGTCGTGGTTCTCGGTTCGGCTTGAGGAGAACAGCCGCATAAATTCACGCTCGGCCTCGCCGTTCAATGTGTAGGCACCGGGAGTCGGCAAACCGAGGTCGAGCGCTATGGCCAGATTTGGCGGGAGGGGTTTGCCTGGGATGAGTCCCAATCGAAACTGCCAGCGGCGCGTGTTCTTCCCGAATTGCGATTGCAGCGATTGCAGGGCTTGCCAACGGTCGTCGGGCGTACGGAATGTCTGCCAGATTGTCTGCGCCGTCTTGACGCCGCCATCGTCAGACCGGTTGTAGTCCAGCCCGCGCAGAATGATTTGCCAGCCGCGCTGTGTCTCACCGGTGCTGGCATGGTGTCGCGCCAGCATACTCCAGGGAATTCGCAACGACGGATCGCGCTTGATCGACTGTTCAAGATGGTAGACCTTGCGATCGGTCTCGGTGGCATATCTTGCCTGATACCAGTGATAACTTCCCAACCAGATCGGATGCATCAGAAAGTATGCGGCTGGAATCAACAACAAATGTCCGGCCAGCAGAGCGTATTTGCAGAGGCCGCTCAAGCGGCGAGGCACATAGAATGCTTGACCGACGAGCCAGCCATAAATCAAACCGGTAACGTGTGCTGCGTTACCGATGGCAATGACATCGAAGAAAGTTGCCGCCATGCACAGGAACAGCCAGATAAATCCAGTTGACACGAACGATGGTGGCAGGCGATCGGCTACCGCCTCTTCGCGTTGCATCAGCACCAGCAGACAGCCGAAGAGCGCATACGCTCCGCCCGAAAGCCCAATGGCGTCATTCGACGACAGGTACTCCGGTACCATTGATACCGTTGTTGCTGTGAGAAAGAAGACTGCAAACTGCCAACGTCCCATGCGGGGTTCGAGAATGCTCCCCATGAACGCAATCGCCAGGCAGTTCATAATCAGATGCAGCGGATTCGCCTCGTGGCCCATGTTCACGTGGTGAAAACCGCTGATCGGTACCCGCCACAGCTCGCCTTCCCACAGGTCGAACGGGCCGACCAATTGTGGAATCTGCTCGCGGGGCTGGTCGGTAGCTTGTTGCTCATAAATGACGAGCGTTGTAACGGCCCCCAAATGACGTCGCGTTTCACGTTCGTCATTCGGGCGTACGAACGGATAGACCCATACGGAGAGCTGCACCACCACTGCCGCTGCGATGATCGCGGAAGTGACGGGAAGCCGGCGAATCCGGAGTATCCAGCGGGACGACGACTGCAAGGACATTGCCTCAAGGGTAAAAACGAAGTCTTGGTACGAGAAACCCGGCTTTTTCAAAAAGCCGGGTTTCTCGGCAGGATAACGAATATCCGCCGCAAATGCCCAGTCGATTCGCCGGGGCCGTTCCGTTTGTTTCGGTCAGAGATGTTCACTGCATCGACTACGGTTGATCGGTGTTTCCCCATTCGCCGATTTTCGTTAAACATCGGCATTGATTTTTTCTCTGGTGGCCGCCGCAGTGAAGATTGGGTAAAACAGGTTTCCCGGTACGAAGTTCATGCAAGCAACTCGCTGGATTCAACGTGTTCCCTGGATGGTCGTCGCCCTGACCGGTGCGCTGATGACGGCCGGGTTGTTGGGCATCGATCGAGGCGACGAATTGGCAGAGTCGGGCAACTATTTTTCTCGACAGCTCGTTTGGATCGCTCTCGCCTTGCCCGCCATGTTGATCGCGACGCTCGTGCCGTATCGCAACCTGCGGCGTTTCAGCATGCCATTATTCGGTCTGAGTCTTGTGCTGTTACTGATCGTTTATTTCATGCCGGCCAGGAACGGCGCGCATCGGTGGATTCCATTGGGCGTGATGAATTTCCAACCTTCGGAGTTGGCAAAGATTGCGTTCATCATGGCGCTGGCGCATTACCTCATGTATCGCCATAACTATCGCCAGCTGCCCGGACTTCTTGTTCCGTTCGTGCTGACGTTGATTCCGGTCGGTTTGATTCTCCGCGAACCGGATCTGGGGACGTCGCTGATTTTTTTGCCGGTGCTTTTTTCGATGTTATTTGCCGCCGGTGCGCGACCGCGTCATTTGCTGTTGATTGTGATGTTGGGCGTGGCGTTGTTGCCGGTGCTTTGGATTGGAATGAGTGCCGAGCAGAAATCGCGGATCGTCACGCTGTTCGTGCAACAGGACAGCGGACCGGCTCCGACTGGTGACGGCTATCATCTGCGTCAATCGAAACAGGTGTTGGCCTTGGGAGGTCTGTTGGGCAGCAAGGTCCAGGGCGTGGCGATTGACGACCCGACTGCGTATCGACTGCCGGCGAGTCGAACCGACTTTGTCTTTTGTCTGGTCGGCGAGCGTTACGGGCTGACGGGCTGCGTGATTTCATTGCTGCTGTATGTGTGTCTGTTTGCGAAAGGATTGAGAATCGCCGCGGCAACACGTGAGCCGTTTGGCCGACTGTTGGCTGTTGGAGTGGTTGCTCTGATAGCGACGCAGGCGATTATCAATGCCGGAATGACGGTCGGACTGATGCCCATCACAGGTATGACTCTCCCGCTGATGAGCTACGGGGGATCGAGCCTGTTGGCGACCTGCATCGCGTTGGGACTGCTGATCAACGTCGCCATGCGCCCCGGCTACGAAATGACTCAGCACCCGTTTCAGTTCGGCGAGAGTTCGTAGAGACCGATTACTTCTCGATCACGTGATCGGGTGCACTGGCGTGTCGCCAGTGCAGCGCGGTTAACACTGGCGACACGCCAGTGGCACCCCTTTGATTTTTACCCCACCGCGCGCTACCGTCGTTGCGGGCCGTATTCGCGTTCGGTCCAGTCGAAGTGCGTTAGCAATTTGTCGATCTCTGCGGCATCGGCGACTTGGGGAAATGAGGCTCGCAGTTTGATTTTCCAACGGCGATCATTTGTCGCTTCGGACTCGAACCAGTAGACGCGCCCCCGTCGCGGAACTTCGTTATCGGCTTCCGACGCGAGATCGACTGTCCAACCGGTCTTCCCTCCCGCTTCCGCCCGCTCGATTAGTCCGACATTATCTTCACCATAACGTTGGCGGAACAGTTTGAGTTCCGCGGCAACCACTTCGGCCAGTTCAGATTTCATGGGCGACCAGGTCAGCGTCACATCGAATTCATCGCCATTGCGTTGCAATCGAAGAGACGAGACGCGGTCTTTCATTTGCGGCGGTGAAACTTGCCAGCCCTGCGAAATCCGAAACTGCGTTTGGGATGGCTTGTGAATATAGGCGCCAGCGCGCTCGGAGAATGTGAGATCCGCCGCCGTCGCGTCGAGCAACACGTTGCGTTTCGGCGGAGTCTTTTCGGCTGATGGAGTTGCCGGCGTCTCATCGCTGCAGCCGACCAACAACAGAATTATCGTTAGTGCACGTGAACCAGTACTGTACGACATCGCATTCTCAATTTGATGGAAACTCAATCTCAGCTGGCGGATTACGGAAAGAGGCGCAGTCCCTCTTGCCTTCCGTATATGCCCGCCCGTATCGTATACTAGTAGAAACAATCCCCCTTCACTTCCAGTTCGTTGGCAGGTTCTTTGCCGACGGGGAGTTACGATGAAGAGACTCTGCCATTCCTCATTGTGCCGGATGCTGTTTTCGCTGTTCGTTCCTTTCGCTGTCATGCTGACGCTGGCGTATGGGACGCTCGAATCAGCTGCGATCGCTCAGACGGAGGCAGTGGTCGATGCAGCACCGATTGTGGCGCCGGTTCCGCGCGATGCGGCGTTTACCAAGCCGGTTCCCGTTGGCATTGAAGACCTGCGAATTATTGAAAATCGGGTGAAGGCGATCGTCAAACAGCTGCAACGCGCGACGGTTGGTGTGAGAAACGGCAGCGCTGCCGGCAGCGGCGTCATTGTGAGCAAAGACGGTTTCGTGCTGACGGCGGCCCACGTTTGCGGCTCACCGGGCCGGACCGTTACGTTGATTCTGTCCAACGGCCGTCAAGTTGAGGGGAAAACTCTGGGGACATTTCGCGGTGTCGATGCGGGCTTGATGAAGATTACCGAAAAGGGCGACTGGCCGGTTGCTGAGATGGGAAATTCAAAAAAACTGAAGGCGGGCGACTGGTGCATCGCCACCGGACACCCAGGCGGATTCGACAAGGATCGCGCCCCTGTTGTCCGGTTGGGACGTGTCGTTCTTAATCGTCGCGGGGTCATCCAAACCGACTGTACACTCGTTGGCGGTGATTCCGGCGGCCCGCTTTACGACATCGACGGCAAAGTCATCGGCATCAACAGCCGAATCGGTGCAAATACCAACTGGAACTTCCACGTCCCGGTCTCGCAGTTCAGCGACAATTGGGACCGTCTCGTGGCAGCCGAAGACTGGGGGGGCGACGTCAGAGAACGCAGCGCCGTTATGGGAATTAACGGTGATGACCACGACCACGGCTGCCTCATTACCGGCGTTGCAGAAGGATTGCCGGCCGAGCAGGCGGGGCTGAAAGAGGGCGACATCATCACCAAACTCGATGGCAAGCCAGTCAAGGGCATCGGCGATCTGGCCAAACGAGTCGGAGCAAAAAAATCGGGCGACAAAGTCAAAATCGAGATCCTGCGTGGCGAGGAAACGTTAGAAATGGAAGTGACACTCGTCAAACCGAAGGATTAGCCAGGCGACGACTCGAAGTCATCACATTGACAGAAACAAATGTCCGCCATGCGGTAGCGACTATTTCGGAGACATGACGCATGAAGGTTGAATCGCGAATTGAAGTCGGGCGAATGCACCGTCGCGGAGCCGTTGCAGTGGCTGCAACTCTGTTGGTCCTCTTCCTGTCAGCGTCCGGGTGGGCGCAGAAGTTGGACGCGGCCCGGCTCAGAAATGGATCGGCCGTCCGGAAGGCTTTTCGGCAAGTCGTTGCCGATGCGAGGCAATCGACGGTGCGGGTTATCGAAGTACAACAAAGTGGTGACGAAAAAGACGACAAAGATCTCGCCTTGGGGGTTGTTGTCGATTCGGCTGGATTCGTGCTGACCAAGGCGAGCGAATTGAATGGTTCCCTCGAATGCCGTCTGCAGGACGGTCGCAAGCTGTCGGCCCGCATTGTGGGCCTTCATCGCGACTATGATCTGGCGATGCTGAAAATCGACGCGACGAAACTCCCGGCAGTCAAATGGGCGTCCGGTGACGACGCAGCCGTCGGCGCGTGGCTGGCAACTCCCGGAATGGACCAGGACCCGGTGTCGGTTGGCGTGGTCAGCGTCGCACGTCGGAAGATCCCACGGCAACGCGCAATGCTGGGCATCGAACTTGTCGCTGACGAAACTCTCCCGAAGATCAAGCAGGTGTTCCCCAACAGCGGTGCCGCCCGCGCGGGATTGAAGGCCAATGACGTTATCACCCGTGTTGCCGGCCAGAAAGTAAAAACGCGCGAAGCGCTGATCCGCGCGTTGAGAGCGTTTCGGCCGGGCGATACACTCAACCTGTTGATTCGACGCGGAAACGAAGAAAAATCGCTGAGCGCGACGTTGGGCGACTCGGTCTCTTCTCGACCGAATCGTGCCAATCTACAGAATCAGTTGGGCGGGCGATTGAGTCGCCGCCGTGCCGGCTTCGATGCGATTTTGCAGCACGACACCGTGCTGCGTCCGCGCGATTGCGGTGGCGTCATTGTGGGTCTCGATGGCCGTGCGGTGGGCATTAACATCGCACGTGCCGGGCGAATCGAATCCTATGCCATTCCCGCTGCAGTTGTCGTCTCGCTGCTGGATGATCTCAAGAGCGGCAAGTTGGCACCACCGAATTCGGTCGCCAAAACGGAAGACGACGAACCGGCTCCGCCAGCGCTGCCCGAAGACGCGTCGAAGTGACCCGCAGCGGCCAAGACAGAGCCGGGGCAGCCTGAACCTCAATCAACAGGATCGGGTGCCGCTGGCGTGTCGCCAGTGTCCCGCTCGCTGCACTGGCGACACGCCAGTGGCACCCTTGAACTCTGAAGACGGCGTCATCGTTTCGCGCGAGAGGTATTGTCAAAACTTGTGTTCTTGAAGAGTTGAGAAAAAGCGGGGTATCCTGCTGAGGTAACCACACTTC
>CAUZOL010000205.1:0-12003 GCA_963581435.1 Planctomycetota bacterium | reverse complement strand
ACCTGTCGCCGCCTCGGCCGCCACGCTCTCGGCTGGATCACCGATGCCGTCACCCACAAACAGCAAAACCGCCCCACACCAACCCTGCTGCCAAGCACGTGATCGCTACGCTGTGAACGGTTACCCCAATTCTATCTGGCAGCATTGTAGCGTCGAGTTCTCAGCGCCGCGGGCAAATATTGCCCCGCCACCGGCGCTTCCACGCTACGGGGCAAATCAGCCCTCCACCGACGCTTCCACTCCTCCGGTGAATTTGGCGTCTTCCGCCCCGTGTCCCGTGAGGACTTCCGCGTGGTAGCCACCTTTCGACTTAAAGTAGGCGATCATACCGACGTAACAAACCAACATGAACAACGGGAAGAACGCCATATAGTACAGGGCTCCCTGCGAGCTATCGGCCTGCACTTTTTTGAGTTCCTTCTCGACCGCGAGCTGCTCGTCAGCGGGCACATTTTTAACCAATGCCTTCATCGCATCATCGTTAATCGCCTTGTATGTGAGTACCTCGTAAATCTTCTTGTCCTCCAGCACAGTCACTTCTCCATCAGCAACCAGTCCTGGCACATCTTTTGAAAGCGACGGGTGATCCACAATCGCCTGCTGATGTGTTTTCGTCTGCAACACGCCGATGTAGGTAAACCCCAGCGTGCCGACGGCCAGCATACCGATGCCGCTGATGGCATTCAGCGTGAGTGCTCCGCCTTTCGGGCATTGCTCCGAGACCACACCGAGCATTGTCGGCCAGAAGAATGTCTTGCCGAATCCGTACAGCGTCGCCGCCACAAAGATTGTCATTCCCTGGGCCACGCTGAGATACCCCAGTCCGGCGATGGCAAGCACGGCACTGGCTGCCAACAGGCCGAGAGGTGAAAGAGCATGGACGATGGGACCGGCCATGAACCGCAACACGAGCATAATTGCCGACGTATAGACGAGAATCCAACCTGCATGAAAATCGCCACTCTTCGCGATGCCTTCCATGATGCTGGTGATCCAGCCGTCGGTGCCGATCTCGGTTGTGGCCAACGGCATCATGATCAGGATGAGCAGAATGAGGATCGGCCGACCGAACGATCGCGTGTACAAGCCAAATGCCACCACCATCAGCACACCAATGCCAATGAAAAGTCCTTTCGAGTAATCCGGGAAAAAGTCCATCAGCTGCAGCACAAGCAGCACACTCACGATGGACGCGCCCGCGACGCCAAACTCCTGCAACATTCCCTTGTAGCTGACACCCGCCGAAACGCGTTCACTCTCCGGGAATTTCAGGCCAACAAGAATGAGGAAGTAGATAACGGCGGGAATACCGACCAGGCCAATCTTGATCGCCCAGGCAGTTGTCTCGCCGCTCGACTTGTCGTACGTGTCGATCCCAATCAACAGCAGTCCGGTAATCACCAAACCCGCAGGCCAGCCAGCATGCAGAATGTTAAGCCATTTGGTTTTCGCCTGGCCGAACATCGTCGCCACCACCGGATTGATGAATGCTTCGACGGTTCCATTCGCCAATGCTACGACGAGACTACCCCAGTATATTAGATTGTAGCTGAGTTCCTTGTCCTCGACGAAATAGGCCGCAACACCCATCACCGTCCACACGAGATGACCGCCAAACGCGAAAAACATGGCCGTCTTGTAGCCGATGCGATCGATGATCAGGCTGAACATGATAATACTGAGCGCAAACGGCCAGATGCCAATGCCGATGAGACGTCCTTTCTGAGCCGCGTCGAGACCGAATTCAAGGCCCCAGGTGTCGATCAGAAACATACGTCCGATGAATGCGAATGACGTGGTAATGAGTGCGATGAAACACCCCCAGAAAAGCAACTGGTTTCCACTATCTGAGGTGCTGCTTGTGTCGTTCATTCGCGATCATCCCAAGTTTGCAAGTGGTGTCGATTTCAACCCGATACGGCCGCGCGACTGGTCGAACAGACAACGCGGGAATGCAGCATACTAACCACTCGGGCAGCGAAAATCCACAATCCCCGTTGTGAATTCGCCACATAGCCGGCCTTGCGACGGGAGTGTCAACCAGTCGATGCCGCGGGGCAAACTTCACACCATACGCCGCAACACCAGCAGCGTACCCCGACGTGCCGCCTCGATGTGCCCCGGCAATGTATCGGCGGAACCGTCTGTCTGGTCGGCGCGAATCATCGTCGCCAGTCGGTTCCAGTCCGCAAAACCCATACGCTTGCGTGGCCAGTTCTGCCGTTTCCACAGCAGCGAAAAACACTCCCGCACGAGATGCACCGGCTCGCCCGTGAACCGAGTACAATCGATCCGGCAAATCATCTCGTTCTTTTCGATGAGAGCCGAATCGAGCAACCGGCCGGCCAACTCTTCGGTCATCGCCCGGACATCGGCCGCCTGCCGGCCGAGCCGCAACAGCGCCTGCTCGACCTGCGGATTGAATTCCCGCTTGAGCGAAGGCAGCAGCGAATGACGGATGCGATTGCGAGTGAACGACAGTTCGGTGTTACTGTCATCCGTGCGAAAGTCCTGACCAATGCCTTTGAGGTACGTTTCCACGTCGGCCCGGGTAACCTCAAGCAGCGGACGCACAAGCTGCAGGGCATCGTCCAACGGCCGCGTCATCGACATCCCCGATAGCCCGGCAATACCGGTGCCGCGCAGCACGTGGTGCAGAATCGTCTCCGCCTGATCGTCGGCCGTGTGCGCGACCGCCACATGTGAGCATTCTTCGCGTTCAGCCGCCTCCGACAGAAACTCGTAGCGCTGCTGCCGTGCGGTTTCTTCCAAACCGTGACTGCGCTGTTCAGCAATCTCGGCGATGTTGCGGCTTTCGAGAATCAGCCGCACGCCAAATTCCCCGCACAACGCCTCGACCCACCTCGCATCATCGCCGGACTGCGCACCTCGCAACTGGTGGTTCAAGTGGGCAGCGATGATTTCAAGCTGTTGTTCGCCCTGAATCTCACATAGCCCGCGCAGCAGCGCGACACTGTCGGCACCGCCGGAAACTCCAACAAGAATCCGTGACCCGCGCAGCCCACAATTCGTAATCGCCGGCGCCAGTTTTTCCGGAAGCGAGTTCATATTGCGTTTAGCAGTCCAGCCGCCGCATGAATGAGTGGTGTGTCAGCTTGAATTCACAGACGACGGGTGGCCGGGGCTGGAGTATTTACGTAGCCCCGGGGTTCGCGCGACGAGAAACCGGGTTTCTGATTCAACCACCGGCGCTTCCCTTCGGTCCAGCCCCGGCCACCCGAGAAAGGTCTCTAAATGACTTCTATTCACTCCGTGGCTGCCTGCTATTTCTGCCAGCCGGTGGCATCGATGCGTTTGAACTCTGCTTCGATGTCGGTGCCTTCAAAGAACGAGAGTCGCCCTTTCAACCGGCGCTTTTCACCGGGTGGGCAGTCGGGGAATTGCGGATCGCTGTGCAGGCAGGGACACCCCTTATTGCCCCACGCACGCAGGCACGGTTCCCAGGCGACGATGACCCAGCGGTTGCCCGCCGCCGAACGGCAGGCGGCATACGGGGCGGAGAAGACCTTGTTCTCGACGGTCTGCGCGGCGAATTCCGGCGAGCCGCGAAACATCACGCAATTCTGCACGCGCAGATTGCTCAACGTCTCCTCCGATCCATTCTCCAGCCACATTTGCATATCGACAACATCGCGTCCCGGCACGATCTTCGTCCCGAACACGACACCATTGGGGAGTTTTCGCTCCATCACCAACGCCCCGTCCTTTTGCTTCTGCCATTCAAGTGGTTTCAGTGGAATGTTCTGTTTGGTCCACATCGTATCGACGTGCGTGTGCGCCAAATACAACAGGCCGTGCTCCGCCTCGTTGTTGCGGCGAATCGCTTCCGGGGCATCAACCACAACGTAGCTCTCCGGATCCCAGGGGAGGAACACACTGACTTTCGTCTCCCGCTGCGGACGGATCGCGCCGTCGAGAAACCCGATTCGCGGATGGCGGCCGGCGGGAAACGGCAGCACGGTTAACGGCGCGTCGGCCGACCGTTTCGGTTTGGTCGCCGCTCGAATGTCGAATTTCTTCAGCGCGCTGATGATTTCTGCAGCTGACAAACCGGTCGCCGCTGAGACTTCGGCCGTGGTGTAGCGGTGATACCAGACCATGTTCTCCAGCCAGCTTCGCAATTCCTTCTCGTTTTTGGGCCGCCGGTAGTTGTCGCGCGATTGGTTGGCGGCAATCGCCCGCTTGCGGTCCTCAATCACTCCCTGCCATTTCGATGGTGTGATTTCCGGATTAACAAACTTCGATAGGTCGCGCAGCGCAATCACCTGGTAATCGTTGTCGGCCAGATACTGCATGTACTCTTGGAATCGCTCCACCGGCGAATGAACCCACGGGTGGGCAAGGTCCGGCACACCGTGAAATTGCAGAACAGCGATGCGGCCGTGACGTGCCTGCCGGGCGGCCCGATTGAAGTTTTCGAGTGTCCATGTCGGTCGTGCGTCGCCTGCCGAGGGAATCAAAAGCGGATGATCGAATCCCGGCTGGTAGGCGAAGCCCTTTCCTTCTTTGTAGGGATATTCCGGTGCCCCGCCGCGGCGTGCGAAACGAATCCCCAACTTCTTCAGAATGGGCAATGCGCGATCATCGAGTCCGTTGCCCGGATAGGCGAAACTGACCGGAACGGGTATGCCGTACTCAAGACATCGATCGTTGATGACCGTCACCTGCTGTGCGATCCGATCAATCGTCTTCGGCGAGATGACCATGTGGTCGCGCGTGTGATTGCCGATCTCGAACCCGTCGCGATTCAGGTGGGCAATCTCGTCCCACGTCATGTAATTGCTTTTGTCCTTGGCGAAGTCAAAACCCTCGGTGATGAAGAACGTCGCCCCAAACTTGTGCTTTAACAGAATCGGCCGCACGACGGTGAAATGCGACTTGACCGAGTCGTCAAACGTCAGCACGACGAGCTTGTCCGGAATCGGTTCAAGAGCATGCGCAGCCCGTGCAGGCAGGCAGCACATAAGCATCAAGATGACGAAACCACGGAGACACGGAGACACGGAGAATCCGTTAAAGTCGATGATGGAGGACGAAGAGGCGAGTGTGGCACTCACCGTTCGTACTCCACTCTCCTCTCTCCGTTCCTCACCAATTTCTACGTGTCTCCGTGTCTCCGTGGTTAAGCTCATGTCCTGTCGCATTGGTTTACCTTTCGATTCCGAAATTCTGCAAAACAATTGCTGCCACGTCCACGTCTTTCATTGGGTGATCCGACAGTGCGGAACTATCGGACGAAACCAATATCCCAATTCGATCGGGACTGTCGGCCGGATAGCCGTGCGATCCTTTGACCAGCGATGTATCGAGCGGCGTTGTTTTCGCGGGCATGTCGATGAACATCTCGACCGGATCGTAACCCGGTTTCTGGTGAATATCGACCGTCCGCGCGAACGCCGGGGCTTTGGCATCGTCCAGCCACCAATAGTAGGCGAACCATTTGTCGGGTTGGGAAAACAGCACGATGTCGCCGGCACGGGGATGATTCAACCCCACCTGTTGCCGTTCGTCTCCAACAAGCACGCGTGAGACGTTGGCGTCGCTGCGGAAGAGGTTGGCAACCGTTTCGACGTCGGCTTCGTCGCGCACAAACACATGGGCAAACTGGTGGTCGACCAGCGCCCAGGCTTGGCAATCTCCCGGTACGAGATGTTCCAGTCCTTCCTCTTCGCGCAGTGCGAGCATGCCGGCTTCACGCAGCACGCGGTTGGGGAACCCTGCGCCATCGACGGATGTGATGACGTATTCACTGGCTGCCAGCCATAGCGTGTCGGTCAATCCCGCCTCGGCGTAACCATCGATCAGCCGACCGATGGCCGCATCGAGTGCACCCAACGCAGCGATGGCTTGCTCGCTATCGGGACCGAATTTCTGGGCGGCGTAATCGAGATGGGGCAAATAGATGAACGTGAACCGCGGCTGAAATCGGCCGGCGGCAATGACGGCCGAATCGACGATCCAGTCGGTCGATTTGATGCTCGACAACGGTCCCCAGAAATTCATCAACGGAAAATGGCCCAGCGCGTCGCGTAAGTCGCCGTACATTTCCGTCGGCTGAGTGTAACACCATAACGATTCCGAACCGTCCGGGTTGTGAATTGGCGCCGGCGTGCAAATGCTGTCGGCTCCGCAGCCTTTGCTCAACAGCGGGAACCAAACCGCCGATGTGATTGAGCTGTGGTGTTCGTGCAGCCGATCCCAGATTTGCGGAACTTCGACCACCTCATTCCAGGCGGTCCACATTTCGACTTCGCCCCGGTCTCGCCAATAGAATCCGTTGGCGATGACGCCATGTTGTTCCGGCCCGACCCCCGTTGTGAGGTTCACTTGCGCCGGGCAGGTGACGCAGGGAAACGAAGCCGCCAAAGGCGTGACAGCGCCGCCGCCAGCCAGCGAAGACAACCGTGGCATCGAAGCCAGATCCTGCTGACGCAGCGCGGGGACAGACATGAGGACAACGTGTTTGTGCATGGTGGGAAGTCAGGCGTGTTATTGGGAAAGTGGGCCGCGATTTATTCTGCATGGTGGAGTATCGTTCGGTCGATCGGTGCATTCATTTTTAACGCAAAGAGGCCGAGGACGCAAAGAAGTGGCTTGGCGTAGACAAGAACTTCGGCCGGGTTCAGAACGACTGACACGCGCAATTGACGCTGGCCGAACGACGACGTCGCTCAAAACTCCGATTCCAGCTCTTCCTGCAGTTCAAACCAGCGCTGTTCGGCTTCGGCGAGTTCGGTTGTCAGCCGGGTGACTTCTTCGTGCAGACGTAGCGCTTCAGCGGGATCGGTTTCGGTCAGCAGTTGCTGGCTGAGCGAGGTCTTTTCCTTATCCAGCCGAGTGACGGCTTTCTGGGTTTTGGAAACCTCTTTGCGGACCTTGCGTTCGTCACGTCGCGCGACTTTGTTGACCGGCTTCGATTGTTTTCCGGGGAGCGGTTTCGACATGGCAGCGTTGCGTGCGCGTTCGCCGTCGTCGATTTCTTTGTTGACTGAATAGATGTAGGCGTCGTAGTCGCCGCCGTAGTTTCGCACCTGGCCGTCGCGGACTTCGATGACGCAGGTGGCCACGCGTTTCATAAAGTGCCGATCGTGACTGGTGAAGATGACCGTGCCTTTGTAATCGACCAACGCCGTCGCCAGCGCTTCGATGGTATCGACGTCCAGGTGGTTGCCCGGTTCGTCGAGTATCAGTACGTTGTGTTCGCCCAATAACAGTCCCGCCATGCAAAGCCGGGCGCGTTCGCCGCCGGAAAGCACGGCGATCTTCTTGTTGACCGCCTGCCCGCGGAACAGCATCGAACCGGCCGTTCGCAAAATTGCCTGCAGCGTGGTGCCGGGCAAGGCGTTGTAATCCAGATACTCCTGCACGGAAAGTTCCGGCGGCAGAGTGGTGTAGACATGCTGCGCGTAAACGCCAACGTCACAGTGATATCCCCAGCGAACATTTCCAGCCAGCGGCTTTAACGAATCGACCACCGATCGCAGAAACGTCGTCTTGCCCTGCCCGTTGTCGCCGACGATGACGGCGCGCTCGCCGTATTCAATTTCGAGTTCAATCCCCGTGGCGACTGTGTGATCGGGATAACCGATTGAAAGTCCCTGACAGCGGACGGCCGGTCCTTTTCGTGGTTCGACAATTGGTGTGCGAATGAAAGCCGTCGGCTCGTCACTGGCGATATCGGTCGTCTGCAGGCGTCCGAGCTGTTTTGCTTTCGACCGTGCTTGCGAGGCCGTGTTCGCATTGGCGCGGTTCTTATCAATGAACCTCTGAAGCTGCTTCTGTTTTGAGATGACGGACTCGTTGGTCTTCTCATCGCGTATGCGCTGTTCGGCAACCATCTCGAGGTAGGCGTTGATCGGCCCCGGATACATTGTCAGTATGCCGCGCGTCAAATCGAGCGTGTGGCCGCAGGTTGAGTTGAGGAACTCCCGGTCATGCGAAACGATCAAGCACGCCTTCTTGTAATGCCGCAGAAAGTGTTCCAGCAAGATCTGGGTTCGCAGGTCGAGAAAGTTGGTCGGTTCATCGAGCAGCAGCAGGTTCGGTTCGTGCAGCAACAAGGCCGCCAGTTTGACGCGGGTTTGCCAACCGCCGGACAACTCACTCAACGGACCTTCCAGCGAGGCTCCCTTGATTTCGAATTCTCCGGCCACTTCGCCGCATTTCCAATCGGGCTGGCCGCTGTCTCGCATCAAAAAGTCGATGGCCGTTTCGCCCGGCTGAAACGGATCGTGCTGCCGCAGATAACCGAGTTTCAGGCGCGGATGCAAAGTCACCTCGCCGCTATCGACTTCCTCTTCCCCCAGCAGAATTCTTAGCAGCGTCGATTTCCCCGCACCGTTGCGGCCGACGAATCCGACCTTCACATCGTCGATCAACGTGGCTTCAGCACCGTCCAACAATACCTGATCGCCGTAACTTTTGTGAACATTCTTGATCTCTAACAGCACCGCCATCCGAACTCTGCTCCTCGTACAACAATTGGGCGGAATCAGCGCATCGCACGCGCATCGTGATTCCGGTCGATGAAAACTCTGGGACTGGGGCCGTTGCGTATAGCCCGCGGGGTACTCCGGCCGCGCCGGGGTGAATCCGTAAACAAGCGGTCAATCGTAGAGACTGACGGGGCATCGGGGAAGTCGAAGACACGCGACCTGACGCATTTTTTGCGTGCATCCTGGATCGATTTCAACCACGGATTACACGGATAGATTGAACCGCGACCCGACCGATTCGCCGAATTTCATTCATTCTACTTCTTACCCATTTCCTCAATGCAATACAGATGGAAGGTGCTGCGCAGGAACAGTTGCTTGCCGACCAGCACGGGGGACGCGTCGATGGGTTCGTCCAATCGATTTGTTGCCAGCACTTTGAGTTGTGGACCGTGCTGGATGACCAACGTCGCGCCATCGCGGCCGATGAGATAGATGCGACCTTGGGCTGAAACTGGCGACGCGTAAATACTCGACAGCCCCGGCAAGCGTGTCTCGGTGAAGATTGGTTTGCCTGTCGCGATGTCCAACGAGGACAACACGGCCGAGTTGCGGCGGGTGAAGTAAAGTTGATTCTCGACCAATATGGGTGAGGGGACATAGGGCGTGCCGCGGCCATACCGCCATTTGATGGCCGAAGCACCATCGCCGAGATCACCGCGTGCATCCAGCGAAACCGCGACGGCCGCCGAACTGCGATAGCCGCTCATCACGTAGACGATTCCTTCAGCCGACAATGGCGAGGGAATGGCATTGACCGTTTGTCCGCCGCATTGCCAGATGACTTCGCCGGTTTCCAAAGCGTAACTGCGAACACGTTTTGTCCCGTTGACGATGACCTGTGTTCGGCCTTTGTGTACGACAACCAACGGCGTTGCCCAGGTTGTCGGCTCATCGCGGTCGGCCTTCCATCGCGTCTTTCCCGTTTTCGAGTTCAGCACTTCAATAAACGACTGGTCTTCATGATCCCAATTGACGATCAACGAATCGCCATGCACGACGGGCGAGGTGCCTTCGCCCCAACCGTAACGCGTTCGCATGTCGCCTAAGTCGCGTTGCCACAACGGACGGCCGGCCAGATCGAAACAGTAGATGCCGCGCGAACCAAACGAGACGTAAAGTCGCTTGCCGTCGGTCATCGGCGAGGACGATGCAAAGCTATTGGCCGGATGACGGCCTTCGTGCGGCGCGTCCTCGCAGGCCACGCGTCGCCAGCGTTCTTTGCCCGTCTTGCGATCCAGACTGAGTACGACGTACTGGAAAATGTTCGCCGGCGGATTGGTCTTCGCTCGCGCGTCGGTCTTGGGCGGATTCTTCGCAATGCGGTCGGTCTTCACCGCCGCAACGACGAACACCTGATCTCGCCACACAATCGGCGTCGCACTTCCCTCGCCGGGAAGCGGCTGCTTCCAGCGGATGTTCTCCGTTTGACTCCAGCGAATCGGCGGATTCCCATGCGGCGCAAGTCCATCAGCCGACGGCCCACGCCACTGCGGCCACTGCTGTGACCATTCCGAATCGGCGACGTCGGCGGCAAGACTTTGGCCGGTTGACGCGATTGCCAGTAGCAAAACGAGCGACACCATCCACGGGCTGCATGGGAATCGTCGTGATCGATGTGACATCGGCTGGCGTTTATTCTTCATCATAATTCCTGTCTCTTTCGATACCGATGCCACTGACTTCAATACCTTCAGGCAATTTTCACCGCGCACCAAATGCGTACACACCTTCGTCCGTGCGCACGAACATCTTCCCGCTGGCAATCACCGGCGTGGCCATGATTCGTTCGCCGAAGTCGTGCGATGCGAGGGTTTCGAATCGGGTGCCGGCTTTGAGGATGGTGATGACGCCGCGTTCGCTGGCGAGGTAAACTTTGCCGTCGCCTGCGACCAGTGAGGCGTAATAGTTGCCGCGACCGGCGGCGCGCGCCTGGTGAAGCATTTCGCCGTTCGCCGCATCGAGGCTGGTGGTGATGCCGCCATCTTTGACCATATACATCACGCCGCGATACACGACCGAACTGGGAACGGTTGGCAGGCTGCGTCGGTAAATCCATTTGACGTGCGTTTCGGTGACATCGCCTTTGCCGTTGGGATCGACCGCCAACGCTGCATTTTGCGCCGACTTGAACACGCGGGCGTGCTTGTCCCATTCCTCGCGGTCGAGTTTCTGATCCTGATCCAGATCGATGCGGAAGAAACGGGTGAGGACTGCGCCCGGGGGTAGTTCATTCTTGCCGACCTTGCTGTCGCCGTTCTTGTCGTAGGCTTTGAGGGCATTGGGGAACAGACCCATCGAGATGCGTTCCGACTGGTCGCCGCCTGTTGTCTGGGTGGCGATGTACAACAGGCCGTTGGCGAAAACGGGCGTGGGATCGACGAGTCGCGATATCCCGTTCATCCACCAGATGCGTTTGCCTGTCTCGATGTTGTATCCCGTGATTTGCAGCGAGCCGGCGACGATCAACTGATTACCGCCCGATTTTGTTTCCACCACAATCGGCGTTGCGTAACTGCGCGTCGATCCAGCGCGCGATGTTTTCCACACTTGCTTGCCAGTCAACTTATCGATGGCGATGACGTAGCTGTCGATGTCGTGGTCTTCGACGAGAATCACCTTGCCGTCAACCAGCAGGGGGGAACTGCCCGCTCCAAACTCATCCTGAAACGGACCGAGCCGATGTTCCCACAGCAGCTTGCCATCGAAGTTGTAACACAGCAGGCCGTAGCTGCCGAAGAATGAGTAGACGCGTTCGCCGTCGCTGGCGGACGTTGCCGACGCGGGACTGCCGACGGTGTGAAAGTCCTCGATTTCTGTCGTTGGCACGACGCGCTTCCAGCGAAGCTTGCCCGTCTTGCGGTCGAGCGCAACGGTTGCCAGTTCCTTCGACTCTTTTTGCCAGGTGGTCAGAAACATCGAGTCGCCGGAAACACAGGGCGTCGAGTTGCCTGGAGCCAGCGGAGTTCGCCACAGCAGGTTTTCCTTCGCCCCAAAATCGGTCGGCAACGGTGAGCTATCGTCGCCAGCACGACCGTGATCGGCCCGAAAGTACGACGACGGTTCCGCTGCATTAACATCAACGGATACCGCGACAATCCCCGCGAGGATCATGGCAACGAATGCATGTTTCATGGGTTTGGATTCCTGCAGCACCGTTTCACGATTGTCTGAAAGCCAACAAACCCTGATTATGTGGCTGAAACATTCGCAATTCAACTATTAGCCTGATGATCGACCTCGCCGCATCCGGTTAGCCGCGACGCGAAGAGTGCGTGGCCGGAAGTTATGGCGATTTGAACACCGAGGTTGTTAGGGGGGGGTGAGCAGAGCGAGCCGGAAACCCAAACCGACAGCTTGCTGTCGAAGGTCGTACTCGGCAGCTATTAGCCCGCATTCCCCAGATGACTTCCTTAGCTTTGGCACAAGATTTGCGCAGTGCCCCTGCAAAACAAGGGTATTCTGCCAATTCATGCCATGCGAACCA
>CAUZOL010000204.1:0-12138 GCA_963581435.1 Planctomycetota bacterium | reverse complement strand
CTAACCCGTTATCGCCGTCAACAGTGGCGGTGCTGGGCGATTCGCGGACAATGCTGATGCTCGGTCGCGGGTTGATCCGGCCATCTTTCAGCAGCCCGTAATAACTGAACAACCTGGCAATCCCGTGCGTATCGATCCCGCGCAGGTCGCTGATCGCGAGAACCTCGGCCGCCAACTCGGCATCCTGACGGGGAACGTCGAACGATTGAAAAACGCGGCTGGAGAATTCCTGCAGTTGCTGGCGGGGAAAGATGGTGGTTTCGATGTCGGACATTGGAATTGGAGTCCGTTAAGTCGGAAGTTTTGACGCAAAGGCGCTGAGAGGCAGAGATTCGCAAAGACGATAAAGAACTTCGCCAATGTGGCTGACTGTTGGGTGTGGGTCAACGAATTTGGGGACCACGAAATACACGAAAATAAAACAGCCAAGGTTGAATGTACGAGGAAACCAGGAAGGAGGGAGTGAAACAGTTGATTTCGTTTCCTGCCTTCCTGAATTCCTAATCAAAAACTCTTTTTCATTCTTGTTTTTTGTTTTCGTGTATTCCGTGTATTTCGTGGTCAATCATTTTCTGCAATATTCTGACGATTCACTCTCGCAATCAGAGTTTCTTCTCTAGCCGTTCGACAATCAGACGGCCGACGTTGAGTGATGCGGTGGCTGCCGGTGAGGGAGCGTTGCAGACGTTGACGACTCGATCAGATTCCTGAATCAGAAAATCTTCGGCGAGGCTGCCGTCGTTCAACAGTGCTTGCGCCCTCACGCCGGCGGGGACGGCGACGAGATGTTCGCTGCGGATTTCCGGCAACAACCGCTGCAGCGCTTTGACAAACGCCCGCTTGCTGCAAGAACGCCACATTTCGCCCATGCCGGTTTTCCAGTTGCGCATCGCCAGTTTTAAGAAACCGGGATAGGTGAGCGACTCGAAAAGGTCGCGGAGGTTGATGTCGGTTTTGAAATATCCCTCGCGCGCGAACGCCAGCACCGCGTTGGGGCCGCATTCGACGCCCCCGTGAACGATCCGTGTGAAATGCACGCCGAGAAACGGAAAGTCCGAGTTGGGTACCGGGTAAATCAACGTGCGGCACAGATGATGAACTTCGGGTTTCAACTCAAAGTATTCGCCTCGAAACGGAACGATTTGCGCGGGGGGCTTCTGGCCGCTCAGCTTTGTCACGCGGTCGCTGTAAAGGCCCGCGCAGGTAACAACCAGTTTGGCTTCGACACTATCGGCCGTGCTTTCGACGACCATGCGATCATTGCTCGCAGCGATCTTCGTCACGCGGGCGTTGGTGAGAATCTCGCCGCCGTTCGCCCGGACGATCTCAGCCATCTTATTGGTGACTTGCTTGTAATCGACGATGCCCGCTTCGGGAACGTGGATCGCCTTGATGCCCGCCGCGTGCGGTTCGAGTTCTTTCAACCGCTCGGCGTCGATGACTTCGCAGCGCACGCCGTTGGCTTGCCCTCTTTCGTAGATGCGCTCTAAAGCCGGCAATTCCGATTCGTCGAGGGCGACGATCACCTTGCCGCAAATGTCGTAGGCGATATCGTGTTCGGCACAAAAGGCTTCCATTGCCTCTTTGCCAATACGGCAGTTCTCTGCTCGCAGCGAACCGGGCTTGTAATAGATGCCCGAGTGCAGCACGCCGGAGTTTCGCCCCGTTTGATGGGCGGCCAACTCGGCTTCTTTTTCGAGAATGACGACCCGCTGATCGGGATGCGAGTGGCTCAACTGGTATGCCGTCGCCAGCCCAACAATGCCTCCCCCAACGATTGCAATGTCAGTTTGTCGGGCCGGCATAGAGGTTCCTGTACGCGAGGTTCGGCGAAAATCGAAAAAAGAAAACTGATACTAGCACGGCTGGGCGGACGACGGGAGTGATCGAAGCCGATGGCTGGCTCTAGACTCTAGACTTTCTCCCCTTCACCGGAGCATTCCTTCGATGGCGACGTGCAGAGGTCGCAGGCGGTTTGACCGTCTCCGCCTTCACGGCCGGCAAGACCGCCACACGAACCGCGCAGACGGCGGTCGCTGACGATGACGCCGATGGCCATGCCCAGTGTGGCCAGCAGAAACACCGCCACGGATACCAAAAACAGTTTCATTTCGCGTCTCGTTGTGGTTCCGACAGTTCGCGGAATCGGGGGGTTGGTTTTTCGATGAACCGATCACCATCGCGGACGATGAGATACACGGCCCAATCCCGTTCGACTGCCAAATTATATCCTTCATCGGGGCCGAGGACCATCAGCGCTGTTGCGACCGCGTCGGCCGTCATGCAGGAATCGGCCACCACCGAGACAGCCGCCAAACGGTGCGCAATCGGCCGACCTGTGCGGGGATCGATGGTGTGCGAGTAGCGACGGCCGTCTTGCTCGTAGTAGTTGCGGTAATCACCCGATGTGGCCATCGCGCGGTTAGATAACTCAACCACCTTTTGCACAGAGCGTTCGCCCGGCGTCGGTTTTTCGATGCCGACGACCCACGGCTGACCATCGGGCTTAGTTCCGCGGGAACGAACTTCACCGCCGATTTCGACAAGGCAGGCCGACACCCCTTGCTCATCAAGCCATTCGACCACGCGATCGACGGCGAATCCTTTGGCAATTCCCGAAAGAACAATTTGCACTTTCGGGCGACTCTTTCGCAATGCAGGCGGGTCGCGGCGGACGTTGACTTTTTCACAGCCAATGTCACTCTGCACGGCGGCGATTTCTTCTGCCGTGGGAATATGTTCGGGCCGATCAAACGGCCCGAACCCCCACAGTTTCAACAGCGGATTGACGGTGACATCGAAGGCTCCGTCGGTTGTTTCATTAATGCGAATCGCTTCGGCGACCACCTCTGCCGTGTCTGCCGAGACTTTGAACCAATCACCGCCTTCACTGTGATTGAACTGCGAGAGTTCCGAGTCGTCCTGCCAGGTGGACATGGCAGCGTTGATTTCGTCGAGAGTCGATTCGATGCCCGATTTCAATTCGGCTTCGGCAAGGCCATCGGGAACACCGAACAGCTTAATTGTGTATTCGGTCCCCATTGTGGGGCCGGTGATTACGATGGGTTCTTTAGCGGCGGACTTGGGCTTGTTGGGGGCGGTTCCGCAGCCCGAAGCGCAGAGGCCAAGTGCGACGACGGTCAGGAATTGGTGAATCGCGCGGGCCATGTTGGGGTTGGGGTTAACGGTTGTTTTATGAGTCCGCGAAACCGAAAGCGGTGTTGGTGCGCCGAAATTGGGCCGGCCACGTAGGATATTTTCAACCGAAGTCGTCGTAGGCGATGTTTTCCGATTCGACGCCCAGATCGTCCAGCATTTTTTGGACGGCTTGCAGCATCATTGGCGGGCCGCAGATGTAATATTCGCAGTCTTCGGGGGAGGGATGACCTTTCAGGTATTCGTCGAGCAGCACCTGATGAATGAAACCGGTCGATCCCGTCCAGTTGTCTTCCGGTTGCGGTTCCGAGAGGGCCACATGCAATGAAAAGTTATCGTTGTCGGCGGCGAGTTGCTCGAATTCATCGTCGTAGAACATTTCGCGCATGCTCCGCGCGCCGTACCAGTACGACACCTTCCGCTTCGTGTCCATGTTCTTGAACAACTCAAAAATATGCGATCGCAGCGGGGCCATGCCGGCACCACCGCCGATGTAGACCATTTCGGCCTCGGTCTCCTTGATGAAGAACTCGCCGTAGGGACCGGAGATGGTGCACTTATCGCCCGGCTTGAGATTGAAGATGTACGAAGAAACCTTGCCGGGGGGAACGCCTTTCTCAGCACGGGGCGGCGGAGTAGCCACGCGGACGTTGAGCATGATGATGCCCTTTTCGCCCGGATAGTTGGCCATGGAATACGCGCGAAACACTTGCTCATTGACCTTCGATGCGAAACGCCAGAGATTGTATTTGTCCCAGTCGGCGTGATACTCCTCTTCGATGTCGAAGGTGGAGTAACTCAATTCGTGCGGCGGGACTTCGATTTGAATGAAGCCGCCCGATTGGAAGTTGACGTCTTCACCCACCGGGAGTTCGAGTACCAGTTCTTTGATGAAGGTGGCAACGTTGCGGTTCGAGCGGACCGTGCATTCCCACTTGCGCGTTTCCATCGCCTCTTCGGGAACGTCGATTGTCATGTTCTGCTTGACGGCCACCTGACAGGAAAGCCGCCAACCCTCGCGCGCCTCGCGGTTATTAATTTGGCCGCGTTCGGTCGGCAGGATATCACCACCACCTTCGAGAACTTTCACCACGCACTGACCGCAGGTTCCCCCACCACCGCAAGCGGATGAGACGAAGATTTCGTTGTTGGCCAGTACTCCCAGCAGTTTTCCACCAACACCGACAGTGAGCGTCTTTTGGTCGTTGACGCAAATATCGACGTTGCCGCTGGGAACCAGAAACTTCCTTGCTGCAACGATCAGGAACACCAGAATGACGACGACAACTGTAAACACAGCGACGCCGAGTCCGATTTCCAGAAATTGTGAGGTGGATGCAATCATGGAAGCGTTGTCTGTTTTCGTTCAGCGATGCGTTGCATCGCAGCTGGGGAGACCTGTTACAGTTTGATGCCGGAGAACGACATGAACGCCATTGCGATCAGGCCGACGGTAATAAACGTGATGCCCAACCCGCGTAGGCCGGCAGGGACATCGTGGTACTTGAGTTTTTCGCGGACACCGGCGAGCGCCACAATGGCCAGCGCCCAACCGACTCCCGAACCGATGCCGTAGGTGATGCTCTCGCCAAATGTGTAGTTGCGTTCGACCATGAACAGCGTTCCGCCGAGGATAGCGCAGTTGACCGTAATCAGCGGCAGGAAAATGCCGAGCGCGTTGTAGAGGGGAGGGAAAAAGCGGTCGAGCGTCATTTCCAATATTTGCACCATCGCCGCGATCACGCCGATGTAGCTGATCAGACCGAGGAAGGTGAGATCGATGTCGCTGCCGATCATCGAAGGCAGCCAGCCCCCCGGTTTCAGCAAGTGCTGATAAATGAGGTTATTTGCCGGCACGGTGATTGCCTGAATGACGATGACGGCGAGCCCCAAACTGAATGCCGTCTTGACGTTTTTCGAGAGTGCCAGGTACGTACACATTCCCAGGAAGAACGCCAAAGCGAGGTTCTCCGTGAAAACGGATTTGACGAATAGGCTGGCGTGGTGTTCCATGGCGGATGAGTTGGGGTTAGTGGGTCGTTGTTAGTGGGAAGCGTTCCGGAGAAATTATTCGGCTTCGACTTGTTCCGGTTTCCAGGTTCGTAATGCCCAGATTGTCAGGCCGATGATGAAAAATGCACTGGGTGGCAGCAGCATCAGGCCGTTGCGTGGATACCAGCCCGTCGCAAGTCCAGACGCATCGATGGAAGCGATCTCCATCACCTGCAAACCGAAGAACCGTCCTGATCCGAATAGCTCTCGGACTGTCACCACAATCAGCAGGATCAGGCTGTAACCGATGCCGTTGCCCAGCCCGTCGAGAAAGCTCAGCTTGACGTTGTTCTGCATCGCAAAACCTTCGGCCCGGCCCATCACAATGCAGTTGGTAATAATGAGGCCGACGAAGACCGAAAGCTGCTGGCTGACACTGAACGCGAACGCCTGAATGAACTGATCCACGATAATGACCAGCGAGGCGATCACGGTCATTTGCACGATGATGCGAATGCTGGATGGAATTTGAGTGCGGATTAAGGCGATTGACGCATTGGACAAAGCGACAACGGCAATCACCGCCAGACACATCACAACCGTCGGCTCGAACTTGACCGTCACCGCCAGCGCCGAGCAGATTCCGAGTACCTGCACCGCAATCGGATTCTTGTCGAAGATCGGGCTGAAAAAAGCGTCGTGTGCTTTGGATTTCGCCATCGGTTCGTTCCACGGTCGAGAGTCGAGAGTCGAGAGTCGAGAGCCAGAATGGCGCGGGCTGCGCCCGCCTGCGATTCTTTGGCTCTCAACTCTAGACTCTAGTCTCTCGACTCATCGCAATTCCTCGTGCAGTTTTTTCAAGTACGGGCCGAAGCCTTCCGGGCCGAGCCAGTATCGCATCATGTTGGTGACGCCATCAGAGGTGATCGTTGCGCCGGAGAGGGCATCGATCTGATGTTCCGGCTTATCGACTCGTTTTGTCACCTCAATAAGGACGTTCCAGTTTTTATCAAAGACGTGCTTGCCCTGCCATCGGCCTTTCCAGACGGGATTGTCGACTTCGCCGCCAAGCCCCGAAGTTTCCCCGTGTTGGTAGTACGTCAAACCGCGAACCGTGGCATGTTCCGGTCCCTGCTTCAACGATTGCAGATCGATTGAGATGAAGCCGTACAGCGTCGACCACAGGCCGTAACCGCGAATCGGCAACACCACCTGATCAGGCCGGCCGTTTTCGTCGTTGACCAGATAGACGTAAGAGAGTTTTTCCCTTTTTCTAATGGATGCGACATCGACATCCGCTGGAACAGGATCGCTCTGTTCGGATTTTTGCGTCGCGTTCTTTTGGTTGTACCCCTCCGGCGGTTCGATGTACCAGTCGGTGTCGGCCAGATCGACCATTTTGACTTCGACGTCGTCAAACAAGCGGTCGATGTCGGCATTGGAGTGCTGTTTCGGATCGAAGATGCCGTCGGCTGCGATGAGGATGTTCTTCTTCTCTTCGAGTTCGCGATTTCTGGTCTGAGTTGGCCGCAGCAATACAGCCGACGCCGAGACGAGCAGCGCGCACACCAGGCACAGGCTGACAGCCACTTTCAAAATATGCGAAATTGAGTCACGCTGCCCGGGCATTGCGGGCCTTTCTTCGCATGATGTTTAACGAGAGAACACAGTAATCGATTGTGGGGGCGAACACGTTGCCGAATAGTATCGCCAGCATCATCCCTTCGGGGAAGGCGGGATTGACGACGCGAATAAGAATCGTCATCACGCCGATCAGTCCGCCGTAAAACCATTTGCCGGTTTGCGTCATCGCGGCCGACACCGGATCGGTCGCCATGAACACCAGCCCGAACGCTAACCCGCCGGTGACCAGATGCCACTGAGGCGGCATGAGGAACATGGCGTTGGTGAAGGTGCCCGCTTCAGCACCCGACGCGAAGCCGTACATCACGCCCGACAGTCCCATCGCGCCGATGAGTACGCCGACCATAATTCGCCACGAACCGACGCCGGTAAATATCAGAATGGCTGCGCCGATTAAACAGGCCAAGGCCGATGTTTCGCCCATCGAACCCTGCATGGTACCCAGAAATGCCTGTTCCCAACTGATGCCCAGTTGCCCGCCGGTGATGGCCGCCATGCCCGTTTCTACTTTGGCGGCGGCTAAAGCTCCCAGCGGTGTTGCCCCGCTGAATCCATCGACGGCCGTCCAGACGGTATCGCCGACGATTTCTGCCGGATAGGCAAAATACAGAAAGGCGCGTGCGGTGAGCGCAGGGTTGAGGAAGTTCTTTCCCGTGCCGCCGAAAACTTCTTTGCCAATGATCACGCCGAACGCTGTTGCGACCGCCACCTGCCATAACGGAATGGTGGGCGGGAGCGTGAGTGGCAGCAACATGCCGGTGACGAGAAATCCCTCGTTGACGTCGTGCCCGCGAATGCAGGCAAACATGATCTCGATACCCAGTCCGACGATGTTGCAGACGAGAAACACCGGAATAAAGAAGACTGCGCCGTGAATGACATTCGAGATAATGCTGTCGGAATCGTATTCGGAGCCGAGCATGCCGATGACACTGCCGCGACAACCCTCGGCCGCGTGAACGTCGATGCCCGGCTGCTGCATCGCGAGGTTGGCTTGAAGGCCGGTGTTGTACATCGCCATAGCGATACAAGGCACCAAAGCGACAACGACAGTGGTCATCATCCGCTTGAGGTCCATGCCGTCGCGAACGTGCGAAGCTTGCCCGGTAACCTCACCCGGCGTGTACAGGAAACTATCGACGCCCTCGTACAGCGGATACAACTTCTCCAACTTTCCGCCTTCATCGAAGAGCGGATGGATTCGGTCGAGAAATCGTCGGAGAAATTTCATGAGGGATAATAGCGGGGAGTATTGGCGGTTGATCCAACGGCGTGCAACCCGTCGGCTTTGGAGTTCATCCTTCTTTTTCGATTTGTGTCAGCATTTTTCGCAGCATTGGACCGTACTCGTATTTGCCGGGGCAAACGTAGGTGCACAGGGCCAGGTCTTCTTCATCCAGTTCGAGAACGCCCAGATCCTGCGCTTGTGCGGTATCGCCGGTGATTAACGCCCTCAGCATAAACGTGGGGACGATATCGAGAGGCATGACCTTTTCATACATGCCGATGGGAACCATCGCCCGTCGGCTGCCTTCCTGCGATGTTGTGAAAGCAAACTTCTTGCTGGCCCCCATCAACGCGCCGGCGAAGACCCGTTTGACGGAGAACTTATCGAACCCCGGTTTCTGCCAGCCGAAGAACTCGCGGGATCGTCCTTCGGGCAATGCCGACACCTGTAAGTGATAGCGTCCCAGGAACGCTTCCTCACCCACGGCGCTACGGCCGGAGAGGACCGAGCCGGAGATCACGCGGCAATCGCCTTCGCTCAGTTCACCGGCGGTCAAATCGTCGGTCGATGCGCCGATTCGCGTTCGGATGACACGGGGATTTTTCACTGCCGGTCCGGCCAGCGAAACCACGCGATCGCATGAGAGGCGACCCGTGGCAAACAGCCGCCCGATGGCGATCACGTCCTGATAGTTGATGTACCACACGGTTCGTTTTTCACAAACCGGTGCTAGAAAATGAATGTGCGTTCCCGGAAGTCCGGCCGGATGCGGTCCAGCAAATTCCTGCGCTGTCACAAAGTCCAACTCACCGCCGGGAATTGACTGACCGGCGGCTTGGCAGAGATACAGTTTGCCGTCGGTCAAATGCCGCAGCGCTTGCAGGCCGAAAATGAATTCTGTTTTGGCTTCCGCGATGACCGTTGCCGGATTCACCGCCAGCGGATTGGTGTCGATGGCCGTGATGAATAGCGATTGCGGTGCTGAGCCTGGAGCCGGGACGCGACTAAACGGTCGCGTTCGCAGCGCGGCCCACAAACCCGAATCGATCAGGTTTTCCTGCACCTGCTCGCGCGTCAAACCGCTGAGGTCGGTATCGGAATAATCGCGGAACGTTTCTTCCTCGTCGCCCTCAAGCTCTATCACGACCGATTGAAATCTCCGCTTGGCCGTACGATTGACGGCCACCACTTTTCCGCAGCCGGGCGAAGTGTACCGTACGCCGGATGTTTTCTTGTCGGTAAAAAGCAGCTGCCCCAACTTGACGGAATCGCCGTCAGCGACGGCCATCGTCGGCTTCATGCCGATGTAGTCGTCGGCGACGAGCGCCACCCGGTGAACCGGCGGTCCCTCTTCGATTTCTGGCGACGGTGCCCCCGCTATCGGAAGGTCCAGTCCCAGCTTAGTCCGTATCATCCGGTCGCGCGGCTCCGATCCGTCCGGCAACGATTTCTTGCGGTTGGTGTTTCCATCGAATCACGAGAATTGACGGCGGCGAACCTCTGCACCAGATTTGTTCGCCCGTCGTGCGTATCTTACACACCTTGCCCGGATTTTGTAGTGAAGGCGACGCATGAAAAACTGCCATTTCGCAAATCGTGATTCCACACGGATCAGCAGACTCGATCAAGGCAGCGACGCCAACCCAATCCAACAGAAAAGTTTCGATAAGGAATACCGGAAAGCAGAAATTCAAAGCAGCGTTTCCGCCTGCTTTTCCAATCATCCAGGGTTCAAAAGCAATTTCGGAGAGAACGACAGATTTCACGGATCCGTTCAGACAAAACTGGGGCGACAGCACACTGGCCACGAGAAGAGTTTCTAGGATTTTGTATTCGTATTTTAGCCTGTCACAATTGCGACAAAGCAAGTAATCCGTGGTATCGAGTTTATGGAACAATGAAGATCGAACGATCAGAATCCATTTCTTGATTGTTGTACCCGTGTCGCGCTAGTCCCGACCGATGCTCCACCGCAAATAGGCATCGATGAAGGGGTCGAGTTCGCCGTTGAGAACGGTGTCGGGATTGCCCGCTTTGAGGCCGGTGCGAGCGTCTTTGACGTAGCGATCCGGGTTCAGCACGTAGTTGCGGACGGTTTCCCCGCCAAAGCCGATTTTCGATTTCTGTCCGCGGCGGGCTGCGTTTTCCGCTTCGCGGCGTTCGCGCTCATTCTGGAACAGCTTGGCAATCAGCATCTTGCGAGCCGTTGCGCGGTTCTTGTGCTGGCTGCGTTCGTTCTGACATTGCACGACGACGTTGGATTCGAGATGCGTCAGCCGAATGGCCGAGTCGGTTTTGTTGACGTGCTGCCCGCCCGCACCGCTGGCGCGATACGTGTCTTCGCGCACGTCCTTGTCCCAATTGATATCGACATCGAATTCGTCGTTCAGTTCCGGCGTGACATCGACGGCGGCGAATGACGTGTGCCTTCGTCCGGCTGAATCGAAGGGGCTGATACGAATCAAACGGTGGTTTCCCGTTTCGCCCTTCAGATATCCGAAAACGTACTGGCCGCGAATGACGACGGTGGCGTTGCGAATGCCGGCCTCTTCGGCGTCGGACCGTTCGAGCATCTCGGCTTTGTAGCCCCTTAACTCCGACCAACGAATGAACATCCGCAACAGCATTTCCGCCCAGTCGGACGAGTCGGTTCCACCTTCACCGGCCTGCACCGTGATGTAGGCACCCAGTGCATCCTCCGGCGACGACATGATTGCCTGCAACTCGACGGCGGCGATTTGCGGTTCCAGCCGTTCGACCGTCGTGGCGAGTTCGTCTATGCTATCCCCGCCATCGTCCTCGGCTGCAAATTCCATGAGAACGCCGATGTCGTCCGCTGCCGTCGCTAGTTCTTCGAGCGGTTTCACAGCGAGATTCAGTCGGCTCAATTCGCCCACAATTTTCTGCGCACTCTCCTGATCGTCCCAGAAGTTGGCTCCCGCCATCAATTGGTTGATTTCCTCCGTGCGTTTCTGCTTGCCGGCCAGGTCAAAGAGAGTCTCGCAGATGGACGATGCGGTTGACGAGATCCTGGCAGCGTTGTTCGAGTTCCTGATCCATGGGAGGCGTTGCTTTCGGGATGAATTGCAAACGTGTTGACGCAATTCATGATCCCACGGGGCGCGGCCCGTGGGCTTTCATGAGTTTTCTATTCGCCGTGTATTCTATTCGACGGGACCGACGGGGGGCAGTCCGATGCCGTAATACTCGAAGCCCTCTTCGCGGATCCTTTCTAAATCGTACAGATTGCGTCCGTCGAAGATCACCGGGCCAGCCATTTGATGCTTCATATAGCCGAAGTCGGGGTTTCGGTACTCGTTCCATTCGGTCACGATGACCAATGCATCCGCTCCGTCCAGTGTTTCGTAGTGATGGTTACAATAGCCGATTCGTTCGCCGTAGATTTCCCGCACATTGTCGATAGCTTCCGGGTCGTGTACGCGGACGGTTGCCCCGGCATCGAGCAGTCGGTCGATCAACACCAGCGAGGGCGCTTCGCGGATGTCGTCGGTCCTCGGCTTGAAAGACAGTCCCCAGACGGCAACGGTTCGCCCGGCCAATTCGCCATTGAAGTAGCTGGCGAGTTTCTGGAAGGGAATTTCCTTCTGTGCGTTGTTGACCGCATCGATCGTCTTCAGAATTCGTGCGTCCATCGAGTGATCGTCGGCGACTGCTGAGAGCGCGCGAATATCTTTGGGGAAACAGGAACCGCCGTAACCGACACCGGGGAATAGAAACTCAAAACCAATACGCCGGTCGTGACCGATTCCGCGGCGGACGTCGTTGACGTTCGCGCCGACGCGCTCGCACAAGTTGGCCATTTCGTTGATGAAACTGATTTTTGTGGCCAGCATGCAGTTGGCCACATACTTGGTCATCTCCGCACTTTCGATGCTCATGGTAACGCAAGGGTGTTCGGTGCGCAGAAATGGCCGATAGAGTTCTTCGAGCGTCTCGGCTGCTGCGGGATCATCGGCTCCAACCACCACGCGGTCGGGTTTGGTGAAATCGTCGATAGCCGCCCCTTCCTTGAGAAACTCGGGGTTCGACGCGAACAGAACCGACGTATCGGTTTTCTCGCCAACCCAGGCAGACACTTTACGGTTGGTGCCCGGCGG
>CAUZOL010000203.1:0-12327 GCA_963581435.1 Planctomycetota bacterium | reverse complement strand
TCCTGGCTCTCGACTCGCGACTCTAGACTCTAGAACAATCACCACTTCGCCGCGTTCGGTCACAGTCGCCTGCCAGCCGGGGTCGATGACGATTGTTGAGGTCGGTTCACAGACAATTGCCGGACCAGACATCTCATCGCCCGCTCGCAGATGTTCGCGAAGAAACACGCCGGTGTTATGTTCGGTTCCTCCGAACCAGGTACTCACGGATTCCGTCGGTTCCGGCGCACGGTGTTGTAACTTCACCGTTTCGACGGGTGGTGCAGCCGTGCGGCCGACAACTTCCACACGCGCCGCCGTGATTTCAATCGCGCGATTTTCATGCACATAGCCGTACAGTCGCTGGTGCATCTCCTGATATTGTGCGGCAGAATCAAGGCGAGCGGTCGGCGTAAGCCGACTGATTGATTCGTCATTGAGTTCCGATTGTAAATCGGCGCTATCAGGGGGCTTACGCCCCCCGCTCGCCTGCACGCAATAAGGCACGTTAATCGTTGTCTCGACGCCTTGATACCGCATGTCGAGCGAACGCAGCGGTTGCCCAATGTTTTCGTCTGCGATCCCTTCCGCCTGCACTTCGGCCAGCGCACGCGTTTCCAATTCTCCGAATAGCGGCTCGATTTCCTGCAGCGTCTCAGCCGAATACGGCTTCAGCACCGACTGCTGTCCGAATCTCCTGACGTCGGCCAGTCCAATGCCGTACGCGCTGAGAATCCCTGCAAAAGGATGGACCAATACCGTCTTGATGCCGATCGCTTCAGCAATCGCGCACGCGTGTTGCGCCCCTGCCCCGCCGAATGTCACCAGCGCATAATCGGCCGGGTCGTACCCTTTCGCGACCGAGATCCGCCGAATCGCGCGCGTCATGTTGGCATTGGCAATCTGCAAAAATCCGTCCGCCAATTCAATCGGCGTATAGCGGTATCCAAGCGGCGAGTCGGCGATTTCATCACACAGCATTTCCAGCTTGTGATGGACGGAAACGCGATCGAGTGGAAACGGGAACCGCGACGGGACGATTCGCCCGAGATACAGATTGATGTCAGTCACACTCAACGGACCGCCGCGACCATAACAAGCCGGTCCTGGATCGGCGCCGGAACTTTCCGGGCCGACCGCAAGTTTCACGCCGTCGAACTGGCAGATGCTCCCGCCACCCGCCGCCACCGTGTGAATCGCCAGCATGGGCGCGACGACGCGCACGCCCGCCTTCTGCGTTTCAAATTCCAATTCGAACTTGCCGTCGAATCGTGACACGTCGGTACTTGTGCCGCCCATGTCGAACCCGATCGACTTCGCGAACCCCGCCGCCTCGGCCACCCGCGAAAACCCGACAACACCGCCCGCCGGCCCCGACAGAATACTGTCCTTCCCCACAAACCGGTCCGCATCGACCAACCCGCCGGCGGATGTCATGATTTTTAGAGTCGAGAGCGAAGACGGGTGGCCGGGGCTGGAGTCTTTACGAAGCCCCGGAGTCGTTGCATCCGGGGCTTCCCTTCGGTCCAGCCCCGGCCACCCGGAAAGTGCCTCTCGCAACCGCCCCACATAGGCTCGCAACACCGGATTCAAATACGCGTCCACCACCGTTGTGTCGCCGCGTGAGACAATTTTGATCAACGGCGAGAGTCGGCTCGACGTGCTGACCTCCTCGAACCCCACTTCGCGGGCAATCTGCTCGACGAGTTCTTCGTGCGCCGGGTTGGCAAAGGAATGCAGCAGGCAAATTGCAATTGATTCAACATCCGTCTTCTTCAGGTCAAGCAGCTGTTGCCGAATTGCGTCGGCATCGGGAGCCCGCAACACTTTGCCTGCCGCGTCCAGACGTTCGTCGATCTCCACGGTTTCGACGAACATCGGTCGTGGCTTGTGAATCGCCAGATCGAACAACCGTGGCCGATCCTGGTTCGCGATCAGCAACACGTCGCGGAATCCGCGCGTTGTCACAAAAGCGGTGCGTGCGCCTTTGCGTTCCAACAGCGCGTTGGTACCGCGCGTCGTTCCCAGCCGCATGGAAATCGCCGGAATTGCTTCGCCGAGGCCCAGCCCCAGCATGCGGCGAACGCATAGAATGGGCGACTCTTCGCCCGCCGAGAGTTCGTAACGATCACCGGCCGTACAATTCGGTAGCGGCTTTTCGACCGTCAGCAGCGCATTCGCCGCATCGAACGCCATGACCCGTGTCGTCTCGACCGTCTCGCCAGTCACGTCGAGCAACCGAAGTTCGTAACCGATCCAGAAACCGTCCGGTTCACCGCGTCGCAATGTGTCGACGACTCGATCGCGATCTTCCAGCCGATCGATCCGCCCTTTTGTCACACCGGAACTGAGCGTCTTGAACTGCAACATCTCTCCGTTGGGCGAGCGTGCAATGCAATCGGTAAACGTACCGCCAACATCAATCCAGAATTCCCAGCACTCCATACCATCCCCAAAGCCGACGGGCTGCGTCCCGTCGGGCCAAACCCTCAAACGTCACCGCGCAGTCGGTCTATTTCGATTCCGACTTCGGCACTCCCGGTCCGACCGTCGGCTGCACCCAGGCACGTTCCACTTCGCCGACTTCCGACGGATTCGGGTGCTTCTTCGACGAGGAAACCAACGCCCGCACGTACAACTCATCGCCGGTGAACTCGTAAGCGCCCGTGGGCCCTTCCACCGTTTTGAACACTTCGCCGATGTCGTCGCTGTAAATCTGCGTCGCATTCATCGGTTTGCCGTTGTTGTCCAACACCGGCTTGCTCTTGGGGTCGTATCCCTTACGAGTGCCGATGAACGTGATTTGGTAGGTGACTCCTGCTGCGACTTTCACATCGACGTGCAAACCGGCCGGCGTTGAAACCACTTTCTTCAACGAAACACCCGAAGACGCATAAAACCGGCCGCGCTCCATCGCCCCAATTAACGCCGCCGGCGAGAGTTCATCAGACAGCACCATCACCCAGCCGCGCCCCGGTTCGCTTCCTCGACTGGGAATCTTGTGATAGTTGTGGCCGTCGTCGGTCGCCAACCCGTACATCATCGGCATCTCAAGCTCGGCCAGTCGCCGCGTGAGAATGATGTCCCAGATCCGCTCGGTCGAGGCGTGTTTTGCATCGCCCGAATTCCGCACTCCGGGATGCCCGTTGTACACCTCGAAGAAATTTTCCCCGCGAACTCGCATCAAATCTTCGGCCGTCACGCCGTAGCCGAAATTCGGATGGTTCAAATGAACCAGCAACGGTTTCTTTGTGCGTTCCCGCTGAGCGACCGCCCGGCCAACGTTGTTCTGCATCACCTCGTACACGCTGTCGCCGTGCAGTGGCGGAATCAATTCCGTCACGTTGGTCATGTTGATGTGCACCGGCAGATTGCGAAAACGGTCGGTCACTTCCTCGCCCTGAATCAGCAGAAATTTTCCCGGCTCGGCGAACTGTTCGTTGACTTCATCGAACCGCTTTAGTCGCACTTCCAACCGACCATCGACCGTTCGCTCTTCCACCCAGTCTTTCGGCATCGACGCTTTCAGTTTGTCGTACGCCTTTTGCCCGCCCTTATTTTTCAGCACATCGGTCCAGCGTTCGCGGTTCGCCAGCACGTTATGATCGGTGAAGCAGAGGAAATCGTAATCTTTCTGCTTGTACCACTTGGCGATCATCTCCAGGTAATCGTCACCGTCGCTCCACAGCGAATGCGTATGTAAATTGCCGCGATACCACTGCAGCTTCCCTTCGGCTTCGAGCACACGTGCCTCAACCGGCGGCGAACTCTCCTGCCCCACAAATAACAGCAGCCCACACGCCAGACATACAGCCGGCGCAATGAGAATCGAACGTCTTGTATGAAACATTTGAGAAATCCTGTTGAACTGCTTGATCCCACGGGGCGCAGCCCGTGGGCTTTGGGAACTTTCCGGGCGTCTCTTAGCCTACCCGCCGTCCGCGACGACTTCCAGTTACCGCCGACACCATAGACAATACACAAATCCATCCCAATTCCCGTCACGCGCCGTAATTGCGCTGGCACCGCCACGGCGAATCGACGAGAATCACAAAAAATCGAGTGATCCAACAGCCGGTGACAACCGTTTCATATTCCGCACCTGTCCCGTCGGTGAATGACCGTCGCCCTTGGTGCTGCAGTTAAAGGAATTCAGCCAATGATGCGATCCAGCAACCCCGTGCTTTCCAACAAAACCTTCGAGCAATTCGACGTTTACGAATCGACGAACACGATGACGGTCGCCGGGACCGCCATGAAAACTGGTATCCTGCTGGTGCTGGTTGTCACGTCGGCGGCGTATACCTGGAAAATGTTTATCGCCAACCCGGCTCAGGCCATGCCCGTGATGATTGGCGGTGCCATTGGTGGCCTTGTGCTGGCGTTGATCACCATCTTCAAAAAAGAATGGGCGATCTACACGGCCCCCATGTATGCGCTGGCCGAAGGACTTTTTCTGGGCGGCATCTCCGCCATGTACAACCATTTTCAAAATGGCATTGTGTTTCAAGCGGCCAGCCTGACGTTCGCGACGTTGGCGGTCATGCTTATCGCCTACAGCACGGGCATCATTCGCGCGACGGAGCGATTCAAAGCGGGCGTCTGTGCGGCCACCGGCGGGATCTGCCTCGTCTATTTCATCTCCTTTATTATGAGCATGTTTGGCCCGCCGATGCCGTTTGTTCATAGCGCCGGCCCAATGGGTATTCTCTTCAGTCTGTTTGTTGTGGTCATCGCCGCGCTGAATCTCGTACTCGATTTTGATTTCATCGAACGTGGCGCAGCTCACGGCGCTCCGAAATCGCTGGAATGGTACGGAGCCTTCGGCCTGCTGGTGACCCTCGTCTGGCTCTACCTCGAAATCCTGCGGCTGCTGTCCAAGCTGAACCGGCGGTAACCGACCGCTCCGACTCTCTTAGAAAACCGGCGTGATGAATTACGACGATCAGAACGAATTCGACGAACCCGAAGACGATCGTCCGATGGACGATGTCGGCAAAGACGAGCGCATGTGGGCCATGTTCTGCCATCTCAGCATGTTCTCAGGCCATTTCGTTCCGTTTGGCAACATTCTCGGGCCGCTAATCATCTGGCTGATCAAGCGAGAAGAAATGCCGCTGGTCGATGATCAGGGCAAGGAAGCGCTCAACTTTCAGATCAGCATCATGATCTACGTCATAATCTGCATCCCACTCATGTTCGTACTCGTCGGCATCCCGTTGCTAATCGCGGTGGTCATCTTCAACATCGTGGTCACCATCATGGCAGCGATCAAAGCCAACGAAGGATACGAATACCGCTACCCGCTCTGCATTCGGTTCCTCTGTTGAATTGGATTGTGTAATCGCCCGCATTCTCATCCCTTCCATCTCGCGTGAGGCACCATGTTCGACTTCAAGGATTTTATCCCCCGGGAGTTTTCAGCGCCGGGGTTCCTCAAGCGCGGCGAGTACGGCACGTTTGACGATGCCGCGTCCGCTGCCGCTCAGTGGGCGAAAAGCAAAAACGTCCGCATCATCAATGTCGAAACAGTGGTGCTGCCCAACATTCATAGTCCGCACGAAGAAGGCTCCACCGACGCCGCCCTGGCCACCAGCGGCGAAATGCACTCGTCTTGGCATCAATTCGTGCGAGTCTGGTACGAGCAAGCGTGATTTCGTCACACCCCCAAAGCCCACGGGCCGCGGCCCGTGGGATCGAACGCTTCATTCATCACGCATACAACCCGCCGACGTGTTCGCCGTAGCCGTTGTAAATCACCGAGTCATGCTCTTTTCTGGTTCCCAGCATCCACTCGGTCGCCTGAGACCAACGCGGGTGCGGAACTTCCGGTTCGACGTTGGCCGTGAAGCCGTACTCGTGTGGCATCTGCCCGTTCCAAAACGTCAGCGGTTGCCGTTCGGTCAGGGTGATTCGCACGGGTGACTTAATGCTTTTGAAACCGTACTTCCAGGGGACAACGAGCCGCAGCGGTGCGCCGTGCTGTTTCGGTAACGCTTCTCCGTAGACGCCGGTCGCCAGAAACGCCATGTCGTTCATCGCTTCGTCCACCGTCAGCCCTTCGGTGTAAGGCCACGGAAATCTGTCGTTGCCCATCGCCGGTGCTTCTTTGGGCCGCACGAACGATTCGATTGTGACGAATTTCGCCTTCGGCTTTGGCTCGACTAATTTCAGCAACTCGGCGAATGGAAACCCGGTCCAGGGAACGCACATCGCCCACGTTTCGACGCAGCGATGCCGATACGCCCGTTCTTCCAATGGAAACAGGTTGTAAATGTCGTCGAGGTCGAACGTGCGTGGCTTGCCGCACAAACCGTCCACTTCAATCGACCACGGGGACGGGTTGAACTTCGACACCTTCCGCCAACTGTCTTTGCTGCTGGAGAATTCGTAGAAGTTGGTGTACTCCGCAGCGGCTCGCGGCTCGGTTTCCGCCCGGCCGTACTCGAATGCTGCATTCCGTTTTGCGGGATACTTCTCGGCGAATTCTTTCGGCAGCCATCCGACGTCGCCAGCCGCTTCGATCTCTTCGTCGGTCGGTTTTGCGCATCCGGCAAGGGAACTCGCCAGCCCGATCCCTGCCACCGACAGCCCCATTTGCTTCAGAAAATTGCGACGGTGCGTCTGACGGTTCTCGAAAACATCGGGCGGCGTGTGCTCGCGCTGCGGCAAGTCCCACGGTCTCCGCACAAAATACTGCATCCTGTCAACTCCCAGAAAATGAAAGACCCACACGCATTCAAAGTGCGAACTCAATTTTACTTCACGCCGGGCAAAGCCGACCAGATCGGTTTTCGCGGCTGTTACAAACCCATTTAGCCGCCCCGCCTGCGGGGCGTGTGTGCGTCAAACGTCGCGATGCAATCACGGCGGGCAAGCCAGCCGGCTAAATGAGCGGATAATTGACGCCAGATAATCGGTATCACCGACAATGTCAACGTGTTCTTCTTACACATCGTGTGTTTTTTAGTCCCCCCATCTACCCCCTGTTCACTTTTGGACGATCACAGCATCAGCCGTAAAAAGAATGCGCGAAATGCGCTCCTCATGATGGACTGATTGACATGCGTTACGATCTTGTGGTGATTGGTAGTGGCCCAGCGGGCCGAAAAGGCGCGATTGCAGCCGCAAAAATGAATAAACGCGCGGCGATCATCGAGCGCCGCTCCGTCACCATGGGTGGCGTTTGCCTGCATACCGGCACCATTCCCTCGAAGACCATGCGCGAGGCCATCCTGCATCTGACCGGATATCGCCAGCGTGATGTGTATGGCGATCAGTATCGCCGCAAACGCCACATCACCATGGACGACCTCCGCCGCAAACTCGAACAGGTCACGCAGCACGAATTGGATATCGTCCGCGACCAACTCGAACGCAACGGTGTTGAAGCATTCGTCGGCGCTGCCCGTTTCGTGGGTCCAAACGAAGTGGAAGTGGCGACGCAGGAAGGAAAGACCCTGCTGGAAGCCGACAAGATTCTCGTCGCGACCGGTACAACGCCGGCTCGACCGGCGAACATTCCGTTCGACGGCAAAACCGTTTTCGACTCCGACGAGTTGCTGCAACTCGACCATATCCCACGATCGCTCGTTGTCATCGGCGGCGGAGTAATTGGCATTGAATACGGCATCATGTTCGCCATCCTTGGCGTCGATGTCACGGTAATCGACGGTCGCGAACGACTGCTCGAATTCTGCGACCGCGAGATCGTCGATACCTTGCTGCACCATGCCCGCTCGGTGGGAATGACATTCCGACTGGGAGAAGAAGTCATCGGCATCGACCGACTGCAACGAGGTTTGGTCGCCGTGCAGTTGGAAAGTGGAAAACGCGTCATCGGTGAAACGGCGTTGTTCAGCGTTGGACGAACGGGCGATACCGCCGATTTGAATTTGCCAGCTGCGGGACTGGAAGCCGACGAACGCGGCCGTTTGTGGTGCAACGAAGATCAACAGTCGTGGGTCGAACACATCTACGGAGTCGGCGATGTCGTCGGTTTTCCGGCCCTGGCCAGCGTCTCAATGGAACAGGGCCGTCGTGCCGTCTGCCATGCATTTGGCGAGCCGTTCGACGCCTGCCCTCAGTTGCCCTACGGTCTGTTTACCATTCCGGAAATCTCGATGGTCGGCAAGAACGAGCAGCAACTCACCGCCGAACACGTTCCCTACGAAGTCGGCATGGCCCGGTTCCGGGAAATCGTGCGTGGCCAGATCAACGGCGATGAAATGGGCATGCTGAAATTGCTGTTCCATCGCGAAACGCGACAACTGCTCGGCGTGCACTGCATCGGCGAGACAGCCACAGAGATCGTCCACATCGGACAGGCCGTCATGGCTCACGGCGGAACCATCGACTACTTCCGCGACAACGTCTTCAACTATCCCACCATGTCGGAATGCTACAAGGTGGCCGCCTTCGACGGCATGCACAAAATCAGCCTGCAAAGCCTCGCCGTCGTCGATGATGAAGACAGCGAAGTCAACGACAGCGAACCGGCTTCACTCTTGGTTTAGTAAGTCCGCTTGCGGTTTCGCAGCCAAAGAAACATTCTGACGCTGCGAAACTGCAAGCGGCGTTCAGTCAACAGCCAACTCAGTCAGCGCGTCGAGAAAATCTTTCGCCAACGGTCCGTCGTAGTCGCAACGCTCTCCGGTGTGCGGATGCGCGAACGCTAAATGTATCGCATGCAACGCGTGCCGCGATATCAGCGCGCTGACATCCGCCGGTTGTTCCTTGATTCGCCCGTCGCGGTCGTAAAACACATCGCCAACCACCGGATGCCCGATGGCCGCCATGTGTACGCGAATCTGGTGATTCCGTCCCGTCTGCGGAGTCACCGAAAGCAGCGTGAATTCTCCAAATCTCTGTTCAACCCGAAACAGCGTCCGTGCCGACCGCGCGTTGACAGCATCGGTGGCGGCGGACGCCAGAATCGTACCGTGTTCGGGGCGTCTCCCAATCGGCAGCGCAATCTCGCCGTCGTCTGTTTCGACGTTCCCCTCCACCAACGCAAGATATGATTTCTCAACTCGCCGGTGCTGAAAATCGATCGACAGTCGGCGATGCGTCAGATGGTCTTTCGCAATCACCAACAGACCGCTCGTCTGCCGGTCGAGCCGATGCACGATGCCGGGCCGTAACAATCCCTTGCGTGATGTTTGACAGTCGAGGTGATACTGCACGGCGTTGGCCAATGTGCCGCGATAAATGGCGTTCACCGGATGCGCCACCATTCCCGCCGGCTTGTTGACGACGAGCAACCACTCATCTTCAAAGACGATGTCCAATGGAATCGCTTCCGATTCCAGCAACTTATCCGGCGGTTCGGCCAACCGCACCGTCACCCTTTGTCCCCCACGCACGCGTTGCCAATCGACGGCAGTCTCTCCGTCAATCGTCACCAAGCCGGCCCGCACCATTCGCGCCATGCGGAACGACGTGTAATTTCGAAACGCGCGCACAAGAAAACTATCGATCCGCACCCCATGAAGATACGGATCAACAACCCGCTCATGCGATGATTCGCTCTCGCAGGTCGTCCCCAAAGCCCACGGCCCGCGCCCCGTGGGGCATCCCTCACCCATCAAATCACCCCTATATCATTCGACATCCACACCCATTCCCGTCAGAATAATAGGGGCACAACAAACTCGGGTCAAAGGCGAGCGGGGGGCGTAAGTCCCCTGATCTGATCGACTCCCGACGCCTCTCGCCGATTCAAGCAACCCAACTCAAAGGGATCGATGATGGATCGCAGAAACTTCCTCAAACGTTCCGCAGCCGGCACCGCAACTGCAGCCGGTGTCGCCGCTCTCCAGCAAGTCGCCAAAGCCTCTGCCAGTGAACGGGTCCGCGTGGGCATCGTCGGTTCCGCAGGGCGTGCCGCGTCGCTCAATCGCTACTTCGCGAAGAACAAATTCGCCGAGATCGTCAGCATTGCCGAAATCGATCATTCGCGCTTGGCCCCCACGTTGAAAGCCGTCACTGAACTTCAGGGCAAAGAACCCAAAGTCTTCAAGGACTTTCGCAAGATCATCGACGACGACACCCTCGATGCCGTCGTCGTCGGCACGCCCGATCATTGGCACGCCATTCCCACCATCCTTGCTTGCCAGGCGGGCAAAGACGTTTACGTTGAAAAACCCGACGGCCACAACATTATCGAAGGTCGGCGCATGGTCGCCGCCCTTCGTAAATACAAACGCGTCGTGCAAATGGGATCACAGCACCGCTCGACCGAACGGTTGAAGTCGGCGTTGGCGTTTATCCGCACCGGCGCACTCGGCAAATGCCTCGTCGCCAAGGCGTGGGAAAGCACCAGACAGGGCAACATCGGCCGTCCCGCCGACAGCGCCCCGCCAGCCAATGTCGATTACAACATGTGGCTCGGTGCGGCACCGAAACGACCGTTTAATCGCAATCGCTTCCACGGTCGCTGGCGATGGTTTTACGATTACGGCACCGGCGATCTGGGCAACGACGGCGTGCACCGTCTCGACATGGCCTTCGCCTCACTCAACGCCGCATGTGAAGCACAGGGCGACGATCCCATCGTCTTCCCCACAGCCATCACATCCAGCGGCGGCAAGTGGTACTTCGACGACATGCAGGAATGGCCCGACACGCTGCAGGTCAACTACGAGTACGGCAGTTCCGCCGACAGCAAGGACGTAACCAAGCCGCCGAAAAGTCCGCCCAAATTTCTCACCTACGAAATGCGCATTTGGGCGCCGTACAACTTCCACGGCGAGTCGGAAGGCGCTGCCGTTTACGGAGATAAAGGCTACCTCATCATCGGCAACACCCGCTGGCGTGCCTACGGTCCCGGCAGCAAGCTCATCAAAGAAGGCGCCGGCGACAGCGACGCCACCCCGCATGTGCAGAACTTCATCGACTGTATTAAGTCGCGCGAAAAACCGGCCTGTGATCTCGAAACCGTCGGCCACCCGGCGTCCATCCTCTGCCACGCCGGCAACATCTCATCGCGGTTGGGCCGACGGGTCGTCCTTAATCCCGAGACCGAAATGTTCGAGAACGACAAAGAAGCCAACGCCCTACGCGGCCGCCCCGAATGGCGAAAACCGTGGGAACTGCCGGAGGTATAGAGGACACTGAGAAACCCGGTTTCTTCGAGAAACCGGGTTTCTTTTTATTACAAAGGCTCTCAACGGGCATACTGAAAAGGAGACCCGATACATAAACGGGACTGAAAAGGTGCTACCAACACCAATTCAGCCCCTAACCACAAATCCTTGAGTTAACCAAGGAGTCATGGCTGTGAACAATTTTCATCGGGATCAAGTTTCAGGGCAAGGCCGAGCGGTATCAGTGGGTGTAGCAAGTGAAATGCTGGGTGTGTCATGCCAGACAGTGAGGAATTGGATTCAGGCAGGCGTGTTGAAGGCCTCTCGTACTTTTGGCAACCATCGTCGAATTTCTGTTCGTTCAATCAAACGGTGGAATGGGGAAGACGAAGAACCGCAAGAAGAAAGACAGACAATCTGTTACGCGCGAGTAAGCACTCAAGCACAAAAAAAGGAAGGCAACCTCAACCGTCAAGAAAATCGACTCGTGGAATACTGCGAGAACGAATTTCAAAATAGCAGAGAAAACATTCTTGTGATTTCTGAATCGGGGAGTGGTCTGAATGAATCCAGAAGAGGCTACCTGAAGCTCATCAATTTAATATTGGGCGGAAAAATCGAGAGAATTTTAGTCGAACATCGTGACAGAATTGCCAGATATGGGGTGAGACTCTTTGAGGTTCTGTGTGAACGCCATTCGGTTGAGTTGATCGTCACGAACACGAAGGACGAAGTGAGTGACGAAATTGAGATGGCGAGTGACATAATGAGCCTTGTAACTGTATATGCGGCGAGATCACATGGTGCCAGAGGCGGATTGGCCAAGAAGATGATCGTCACAGATGAGGCCAAAAGTCTCATTCTGGAACTTCATCAACAGGGAGTCGCCCAGAAGGACATTCCCGCAAAGCTCAACGGGTTCACATGTCCCAAAACCCTGAAGCCCTACAGCATCCACAGCGTGCGAGAGACCATCCACGAGCAAGACAGACTTCAACGGATAATCCCAAGCCTCACTTCACCGATTCAACAATTCGTTGATCAGTTCTGTGTTCGTGAAGCGGGGGCCAGATGTTATTCAAAACCCTTTCACAAATATTATTCATCATGGGCTGAATCTCAGAATCTCCCCGCACCTTCAAGCCGCTCACTCACAACGAGTGTTAAGCGTCTCTTGAACATTCCAGTCCAAAGAAACGGCTCAGGCTACTTTTACTTTGTTGGTCTGAAACTCCGGGGAAATGACAGGGCCAGTCGCTCG
>CAUZOL010000202.1:0-7500 GCA_963581435.1 Planctomycetota bacterium | reverse complement strand
TGCACGCCCCCAACGACCCACTGCGCAACGAGCTAGTTCCAGTCAACAAGAATGTCGGCATCCAGGCGATTCTGCAGGCGGCGGACGAATATTTCGAGCAATCGGGCCGCCGAATTTCCTACGAGTACGTACTACTGGGCGGGGTGAACGACACGCCCGAAATCGCGAAGCAGCTGGGACACCTTCTCCGCGGCCGCAAGGCACATGTCAACGTGATCCCAATGAATGCCGTTGCGGAACTGCCGTTCAAAGATCCCGGCCGAATGCGCACCGAGCGGTTCGTCGAGATACTTAAAGAGATTGGCATCAACGTGACGGTCCGCAAGCGCAAGGGCGAAGACATCGATGCCGCCTGTGGACAGCTGCGACTCAAGCGAGAAGAGGGCGGCTTGTGAGCCTTGCAGCCGTCACCGACGAATTCGCAACAAACGAGGCAGACTACTCATCTGCAAACTGTTGCGGATCGAAGTTCAGCAGCTTGTCCTCGCGAAACAACAGGTAGACTGCACGCCCCCCACTGTCCGGCCCCCAGCGATATGTGATGTCGTCGGCACGGTAAGCCGGGTTACCCGCTTTGAGCTTCCGGTCATCAAACTCGCGCGTTCCGTCCTGACCGAGAATTTCATTCACCTCGCCAACGCCCATCCCCTGCCGAATCCGGTTGGCGAGCAGCCAACTTAACGCCTCCGGATCGCGTTCGGATTGATAATCTTTGCGGTATTCCACTTCCGTCTTTTCGCCCGAGGACCCACCTGATGTCGATCGCAAGCCGGCAAAGTTTCCGGCCGGACCTCCCTCACAACCTGTAAGTACCAGCAGGAGCACCACGGCGACAGCCTTTTGACAATCAGCGCTGAAGAGTTGCATGAACGGGACCCCATCGCCTCACCAGGTACACGCAACCTGCGTGCACGTAACAGCCAGAGAAGAATTCTCGCCGCGCGGATGTTAGTTCAGACCGGCCTCACAGGGCCAGTGCGACTTTCGCGGGCAACCATGCGGAAAACCGAAGCCAACCGAACCAACAAAAACGCCGGAATGCCGTCGGAGGTCCGCCGCCAAGACTGTCATTTTGGCAGCAAGATAAGTCAAGGCCGTTGGGAATGCCGGATCTGGCAGCCGATTCACGAAGGATTGTTTTCCGTATCTCTTTTCTATATTTTGACTTGTGACATTCGTCCTGTTAGGCACGTCGTTCGCTTAGTGCAACCACGTGGGTTCCTGCGTTTGTTTGTCTATCCGCTCAAGCTGAGGCTTTTGACGCGAATCGAGAACGACGTGCGACGCATCCTACCGTCAATTGAATTGGCGACAGGTTGAATTGAGTTTTCAAGTGGCAATTGGGGCCACAAGCGGATCATCGGCAAACGACGGCATTTTGCGGTCAAGCAAGAACATCTGAGGAGACGGAGATGGCGACAAAGGCGAAAGCGAAAACGAAGAAGAAGAGCCGACTGATTCCGTTGGGCGACCGGGTTGTCGTCAAGCGAGAAGAGGCTGAGACCACAACCAGTGGAGGCATCGTTCTCCCCGATTCAGCGCAAGATAAACCGCAAAAGGGATCGGTCATCTCGGTCGGCGATGGCCATACGAAGAGTGACGGAACAAAACTAGCGCTGTCGGTCAAGGAAGGCGACCGCGTGCTGTTTAGTTCCTACGGTGGGGAAGAGATTAATCTCGGCGAGGAAGACTACCTGTTGCTGCGAGAAAGCGACATTCTGGCGACATTTTAGTCCGCCGAAATGCCGTCAGCCATCTTTCGATAAAGACGATACATATCAACAACTGTAACGGAAGCGAACGGGAGAGACATTGCAATGGCCAAGATGATTGCCTTCGATCAGGAAGCTCAGGAAGCGATGCGGCGCGGCATCAGCAAGTTGGCACGCGCAGTCCGCGTGACACTTGGCCCGCGCGGCCGAAACGTCATTTTAGAGAAAAGCTTTGGCTCGCCGACCGTCACCAAGGACGGCGTGACCGTGGCCCGCGAAATCGAGCTGCCCAACAAGTTTGAAGACATGGGCGCCCGCATGGTTCGCGAAGTTGCCAGCAAAACGTCGGATAACGCCGGCGATGGGACGACAACGGCGACCATTATGGCCGAAGCGATTTACAACGAAGGCCTCAAGGCCGTCGTCGCAGGTGTCAGCCCCATCGAAATGAAGCGCGGCATGGACAAGGCCGTTGCCGACATCGTCGAGAAGCTGAAGGGCATGGCAACTGAGTGCCGCTCGAAGAAGGCGATCGCCCAGGTGGGCACAGTGGCCTCGAACGGCGATGACGAAATCGGCGGCATCCTGGCGGAAGCCATGTCGCAGGTCGGCAAAGACGGCGTGATTACCGTCGAAGAAGGCAAGACCCTCTCGACCGACTTCGAAGTGGTTGAAGGTATGCAGTTTGATCGCGGCTACCTTTCGCCTTACTTCGTGACCGACCCGCAGACGATGGAATGCGTGATGGAAGACGCATTCATTCTCATCCACGAAAAGAAGATCACCAACATCAAGGATCTGGTTCCCGTCCTCGAAAAGGTCGTGGAAGCCGGCAAGCCGCTGTTGATTATCGCAGAAGAGGTCGAAGGCGAAGCGCTTGCGACTTTGGTCATCAACAAATTGCGTGGCACCTTCAAGTGCTGCACGGTGAAAGCACCGGGCTACGGCGACCGCCGCAAGGCCATGCTGCAGGACATCGCCATCATGGTTGGCGGTCAGGCAATCTTTGAAGACCTGGGAATTCAGTTGGACAACGTGCAGTTGTCCGATCTCGGTCAGGCGAAGAAAATCGTCATCGACAAGGACAACACAACCATCGTCGAAGGCGGTGGCAAAACGGCCGACCTCAAGTCGAGAATCGATCAGATTCGCCGCGAGTTGGAAAACTCCAGCAGCGACTACGATCGTGAAAAGCTGGAAGAGCGGGTTGCCAAGCTGTCTGGTGGTGTTGCCCAGGTGAATGTGGGTGCCGCAACCGAAAGCGAAATGAAAGAGAAAAAAGCCCGCGTCGAAGACGCCTTGCACGCAACTCGCGCAGCCGTCGAGGAAGGCATTCTTCCCGGTGGTGGTGTTGCCCTGCTGCGGGCGTCAACTTCCTGCAAGCCGAAAGGCCTTTCGACCGACGAGGGTGTTGGCTACAACATCGTGCTGCGGGCCTGCCGCGCACCGCTGACGCAAATCGCCGACAACGCCGGCCAGGACGGCAGCGTGATCTGCGAGAAGGTCTCCGAGCGAGACGGTAACCAAGGCTACAACGCGGCGACCGACAAGTACGAAGACTTGGTCAAGTCGGGTATTATCGACCCGACCAAGGTCACACGGACGGCACTGCAAAACGCGGCCAGCGTCTCGACGCTGCTGCTGACCAGCGACGCCCTGATCGCCGAAATGCCGAAAGACGGCAAGAAGGGCGGCGACGAGGACATCTACTAGGACCACCTGATTCATTCGCTTGCAAACGCCAATCGATGGTGTTTGTGATCGTGAGAAACGCGAAATCTCGAGGGTTCTCCGTGAACCCTCGGGATTTTTTTGCGTTCAATCCGGGTGACGCATCCGCTTTTGATAGACAGCAGGCGGAACCGACGGCGTCTAAGTGGTAACAGCCCAGCCAATGACAACACACACTAAAGCCTGAAGCGCAAGCGAAGGAGCTTGCTGGCATCGCCCGGGGATCATCCTTCGCTTGCGCTTCAGGCTTAGAGGATCTCAGCTAACGATTTCCAATCGTGACCCAACAGCTTGCTGACCCCGTTTTCGGCTGGCGGCAGCCTCATTCCGATGGAGAACAGCATGGAGCCTGAACCGCGGAAATCCACCTTGTTCCGGTCGAAGTTGTTCTGGGCGATGGTCAGCATTCCTCTGATCGTTCTGGTGACACTTGTCGGCATTTGGATCGCTCGTCAGTCGTCGCTCGATTCAAAGCTAGTTGAGATACGTGCCAAGGGCCTGCCGACAACTGCGAGTGAGGTCAACGACTTCTATGTCGTCCCGGACGACGTGACCGACACCACCGACCTCTGGGTCGCGGCGATCAGGGCAGGACAGGCCACACCAGCCTCCGCAAACACTAAAACATTGCCGATTGTTGGCAATGCGGATCCGATTCCTCCGCCGGGCGAAGCATGGGCTGAACTCGAAGCATCGCGAACGTTTCTCGCCGGGCTGGACGCAGAGTTGCAGGTAATTTGGCGGGCAGGCAAAGCGGGCGGACAGGCTCGATATCCTGTCAATTTTTCAGCAGGTATCAACACGCTGTTGCCTCTCCTACAGGATTCTCGCTCGGTCGCGAGACTGTTGACGCTCGACGCCCACGTTGCTGCTCACGACGGCGACAACGCACGGGTTCTGCAGGATCTGAAAGCAATCATTGCTCTGTCCGACTCGCTGCGAGGAGAACCCTGCCTGATCTCGCAACTCGTACGAATCCCAATCCATGCCATCGGCTGCAATACCATCGAGCAATTGTTGCCATACTGCCAGTGGAGCGATTCGGAATTGCAATCACTGCAAGCAGCCATCGGATCGGCACGGTTTAAGGACGAACTCAGCAAAGCCCTGTGTGGCGAGCGGGCGACTTGTCTCACTGCGATAGGCACCATGTCGTCGGGGGCGCTGGGAGTCTTTCGGCAGGCAAACAGACTGGAGACGCTGCGACTCTTTGAAGGATCGATTGAAGGCTTCTCCGGTTCCTGGCCCGACGCCCTACAGCGGCAGCGTGAACTGAGTGCCGATATTAAGAAAATGGCGGGAGGCACACTCTCTCGCCTGAGTATGTGGGCCGTGTTGAATCTACTGCCGGCACTGGATGCGGCTTCAAACGCCGGCGCGCGAGCCACTGCCAGACAGAAATGTGCCACAGTGGGCATTGCGGCGCATCGTTATCGGCTTATGCATGGTCGATTGCCGAACTCGCTCGCCGAGATCGACGACACTTTGCTCGGCGTTTCATCCGACCGCGCTGCACAACTCACCGATCCATTCGATGGAAAACCACTGCGTTACAAGACGGAAGAAACGCAAACCGTAATCTACAGCGTGGACAAGAACGGACTGGACGATGGCGGCGACGTCGATCGCGATAATCCGCCGCGACCGCTCGACATCGGCTTCACACTGAAACGTTGAGGCTGTCATCATTTCGGTCCTGCGCAAGTCGTTTCGGCCTCAAATCTACGGAGTACAACATGGAGCCTGAGCCACAGAAATCCACCTTGTTCCGTTCGAAGCTGTTCTGGGCGATGGTCAGCGTTCCACTGGTCGTTCTTGTGACATTTGTCGGCATCTGGCTCGCTCGCCAGTCATCGCTCGATTCGCAATTGGCTGAGCTACGAGCCGAGGGTTTGCCGACAACTGCGCGTGAGATCAACGATTTTTACGTCGTTCCCGATGACGTGACCGACACCACCGACCTGTGGATTGCGGCGATCAACGCCGCACAGGCTGCAAGTACGTCCCCAAGTATCAAGACACTTCCGATCATCGGCCAAGGCCCGACACCGATCCCGCCGCCAGGCGAAGCATGGGCAAAACTGGAAGCGTCGCGAGCGTTGCTTGCCAGCTCAAAGTTTGAGTTACAGTTGATTCACCGTGCGGGCGAGGCGGGGGGACAGGTTCGATTTCCCGTTGACTTTTCCGCTGGGATCGCCACGCTGTTGCCCCTCACACAGAATTCGCGCGCGGTCGCACGACTGTTGACTCTCGACGCCCACGTTGGCGCTCACGACGGCGATAACGCACGGGTTCTGCAAGATCTGAAAGCGATCTTCGCCCTGTCCGATGCGATGCGGGGAGAGCCGTGCATGATTTCGCAACTTGTCCGAATCGCGATCCATAATGTCGGCGGCGATGCCGTCGAGAAACTGTTGCCGCACTGCAAGTGGGATGATGCCGAACTGCAATCATTGCAGGCAGCAATCGGAGCGGCGCGGTTTAAGGACGGACTTATGCATAGTATGAGCGGCGAGCGGGCAATCGCTCTGACCGCACTCGACCGCATGGCGCTCGGCCCGTTCCAGCAAACAAGCTCGAAGCCTTGCGGTTCTATCAGACTTCGATTGACGGTCTATCCGGTTCGTGGCCCGATGCCATACAAGGGCAACGCGACCTTAGTGCCGAAGTCAAGAAACTGTCCGCCAGCGGTCTCTCTCGCCTGCGAATGAGGGGTGTGCTCATGCACCTGCCGGCATTGAGACGGGTCGCAATTGCCGGTGCGCAAGCAACTGCCAAACAGAATAGTGCGATCGCAGCAATTGCGACTGAACGCTATCGACTCAAGCATGGCCGATTGCCGGAATCGCTGACGAAGATTGACGACGAATTTCTCGGCGATTCATCTGGCCGTTCCCAACAGCTCACCGACCCATTCAGTGGAGCCCCCTTGCTCTACAAGATCGAGGACACGCGTCTCGTGATCTACAGCGTGGGAGAAAACAAGAAGGACGATGGTGCCGACGTGGACGCAGAGGAAAAGCGACCGCAGGACGTCGGCTTCTCGCTGAAACGGTAACTCGTTCGCTGCTTTGACCGGCATGGGCATTGCTGTATAACGAATGTCGTTGACCGGTGAACTGTTTGTCACCCTGACTTACATTGACCTGCTGTCCGACTTTCGTGAACGACATGGCGTCTGAATCGCAGAAATCCACCTTGTTCCGCTCAAAGCTGTTCTGGGCGGTGGTCAGCGTTCCGCTGATCGGTCTGGCTACGTTTTTCTGTAACTGGCATGCGCAGAGGTCGTTGCTCGATTCACAACTGGCCGAACTACGCGCCAAGGGGTTGCGACAGGCAAATAAACTGGCGGCGCTCCGGTTCTTTGGAAGTTCGATTGAAGGATACGCTGAACCGTGGCCTGCTGCCGTGCAGAAGCAACGTGAGATCAGCGCCGAAATCACTCGACTGGAAGATGGCAAGGTCTCTTGTTTTCGGCTCAAGGGGGTGCTGCTGATAATGCCTGCGTTTAGTGGAATCGATGGAGCGCGGGTCACGGCCAGACAGAGATGTGCTATCGCTGCCGTTGCGGCTCAACGTTATCGGCTCAAGCATGGCCAGTTTCCAAACTCGCTCACGGAAATTGACGCTGGTTTCCTCGGTGCTTCATCAGAACCATCTGTGCAACTCACCGATCCGTTCGACGGGCAACCATTACGTTACAAGATGGAAGAAACGCGAGTCGTGATCTACAGCGTGGGCAGCAACCAACAGGACGATGGCGGACACTGGGGCTTGGAAACAAGGGAACCGCGTGACGTTGGCTTTACCCTGAAACGGTAAAGCGGTCATCGACCTGAGTTAGGTGCCTTGTAGCTGCGACGGAGCAGCCTGACGGCTCTCACGACCCGTTGCCAAAATGTGAGGCGACGGTATGCCGCTCGCCACTTTTGGTTCTTCGCGCATTTTAGTGGGTGCTGCTTGATTTGACGTGTGGAATCGATCTCGGGATCATGGGGGATTTCCGAGGTCGAGACGATGGAATCTCTGAATGCGCATTACCGACTTCTTCTGGGCC
>CAUZOL010000201.1:0-12341 GCA_963581435.1 Planctomycetota bacterium | reverse complement strand
GCCCGCTCGCTCTCGACAGCATTGCGCTGGGAACGGACTACGATTTCGATCTGCTGACGGTCGCAATCCGTGGCATGGACGATGACGAACTGACGGTACTCAGTCGCGACGGCCAACTCTATCTCAATCTGACAGAGATGCAGACGATCAAGCAGCACTTCGTCGAACTGGATCGCGACCCGACCGACGCCGAGTTGGAAACCGTCGCCCAAACGTGGAGTGAGCACTGTTCTCACAAAACGTTGGCGGGCCGCATCCGCTACCGCGACGGCGAACAGGAACGCAGTTTTGAGAACATGCTGAAAGAGACGATCTTCGAGGCGACGATGGAAATTCGCCGCCGTTTGGGCGACGACGATTGGTGTGTCAGTGTGTTCAAGGACAACGCCGGCATCGTCAAATTCAACGACGAGCAATGCGTTTGCATTAAAGTGGAAACGCACAACCACCCCTCGGCGTTAGAACCCTACGGCGGAGCGAACACCGGCATCGGCGGCGTCATTCGCGATCCGCTGGGAACGGGACTGGGAGCGCGGCCGGTATGCAACACCGACGTCTTCTGCTTCGCCCCGCCGGAAACCCCCTACGACGACCTGCCCCCCGGCACACTCCATCCCAAGGTGGTTGCGAAGGCCGTCGTCGCCGGCGTTCGCGATTACGGCAACCGCATGGGCATTCCGACCGTGAACGGTGCCGTCTATTTCGACGAGCGGTATTTGGGCAACCCGCTGGTGTACTGCGGCAACGTCGCGATGATCCCCGTTGATAAGTGTGAGAAGAATCAGCAGCCGGGCGACTTGATTGTCGCAATTGGCGGTCGCACGGGACGCGACGGCATTCACGGCGCGACGTTTTCGTCGGCAGAACTGACGGAAGAAAGCGAAACGCTCTCCGGCGGCGCGGTGCAAATTGGAAACGCCATCACCGAAAAAATGGTGGCCGACGTCCTACTCGTAGCCCGCGATCGTGGATTGTATTCGTCGATTACCGACTGCGGAGCAGGCGGATTCAGCAGTGCCGTTGGAGAAATGGGCGAAGAGATGGGAGCCGAAGTCTGGCTCGACCGCTGCCCGCTGAAGTACTCGGGTTTGTCGTACACGGAAATCTGGATTTCCGAAGCACAGGAGCGAATGGTGCTGGCCGTCCCGCCCGCCAACTGGGAAGAACTGCACGCGTTGTGCGAAGCGGAAGGCGTCGAGGCGACCATCATCGGTGAATTTCAGCAGACTGGTCGGCTGGTCCTCAAGTATGGCGACTCAAAAGTCGCTGACCTGTCGATGCAATTCCTGCACGATGGTCGCCCGCCCGTAATCCGCGAAGCAATTTACGAGCCGGTTCCCACCACTCCCTTGAGCGTACCGGCGGCGAGCGGAGGAAGCGCGCCCCGTTACGACGACGACATCAAACGCATTCTCGCCTCGCTCAACGTCTGCAGCAAAGAGTGGATCATTCGCCAATACGACCACGAAGTGCAGGCGGGCAGTGTGATCAAGCCGTTGGTCGGCGTGCAGAACGACGGCCCTTCCGACGCAGCCGTCATTCGGCCCGAGTTGAATTCAGCTCGCGGTTTGGCGGTCGCCTGCGGCATGAATCCACGGTACGGCGATTTCGATCCCTACTGGATGGCGGCCTCGGCCATCGACGAAGCGGTCCGCAATTGCGTCGCCGTCGGAGCCGACCCCGACCACATCGCCATTCTCGATAACTTCTGTTGGGGTAACACCGAACGCCCCGAAGTTCTCGGCAGTCTGGTCCGCGCTTCGTTGGCCTGTTACGACGTCGCCGTCGCGTTCGGCACTCCGTTCGTCAGCGGCAAAGACAGTCTCAACAACGAATTCTCTTACGACGATACCGACGGACAACGCCAGACGGTCGCAATTCCGCCGTCATTGCTCATCACCGCGCTCGGGCAGTTGGACGATGTTGCGCGAGCGGTCACCATGGACTTGAAAGAGCCGGGCAACGCGGTCTATCTCGCCGGCACAACGCACGACGAAATGGGCGGCAGCCATTATGCACTGGTGAACGATCTGGACGGTGGCGAAGTGCCGCGCGTCGATCTGGATGCGGCACCAAACGTATTCCGCGCCGTTCACAATTGGATCAACCAGGGGCTGCTACGAAGTTGTCACGACTTGAGTGAAGGCGGGCTGGCAATCGCCGCCGCCGAGATGGCATTCGCCGGCGGTCTCGGGCTGAAACTCGATTTGGGCGTCGCATCCCAGAATCCCGATTTCTCAAAGAAACCGGGATTCGCCACCCCCGACGACATCGCGCTACTCTTCTCCGAAAGCAACACGCGATTCCTGGTCGAAGTCGCGGCTGAGAAAGCGGCCGAATTTGAAGCGTCTTTGCTCTCAATCGACGCCGGCCAATTCCCAGTGGTGAAACTGGGAACGGTCACCGAAAGCGGGCGGCTGCAAGTCATCGGCACAACGGGCGAGACGATTGTCGATGCGGACATCAACGAGCTGAAAGCCGTTTGGCAGAAGCCACTCGCCTGGAATTGATCGAATTCCGCAGATGTTAAACTGTACCGGTTTGTACAGTGTTTCCTAATGCGGCGGTCGTGCGATTGCCGATAAAGAGACATAGAGCCGGCATCAATTCAATTCTCATGCCGCGTTTGTTTCTTCATTTCTGAGAGTGTTCCTGTGAAACGTCTGACACTCAAATTCAATCGATCTCAAACGGTGCCCGTGGGCCGTGGGTGCGAGCCGTTTTGGCAGCACATTGCCCGTTGCCGCGAACTGAGCATCGTTCGCGAAATGCTGCCGCCACCCTGTTGTTGACCATTGCCGATGCAGCGCACCAGGCGCTGCCGCTCTCGGTCATTTCGTCCGCCATGCGGCGTTTTCAAAACGCCCAATCGCTGGCGGGTGCTTCATCACATTCGGTCGAACGTCTGCGCGTTTGTAGCGTCGGATTGCGACGACCGAATCACAGGGAAGGGAGAACTGTCGATGTTTTCAGCGCTATTCGATCCCGAAATGCTGACAATTCTACTGGTCGCCGTCATCAGCGGTGGGGCGTTTTACTTCGTCATGCACCGGCAGATGAGTTTGTGAGAGAGGTCGCCAAAATGAGTTTCCGTAGGCCGGAACAAGTTTTCGCAGTTCCGGCATTGTCACGGTTCGCCGGAACCGCGCGGACTTGTTCCGGCCTGCTTGCTAAAACGAGTGGTCCCACACTTCCGCTTTGTCCCCTTTGTAGCGAATCTGTGCGGAATGAAACGCGGCCCGTCCCAGCAATTGTTCGGCACGATCGAAGTATTGCGAAAGCAGATTCAACATCGATGCTTCGATTGCCTCGTCGGTGTCGCGTGGCTGGTAATTGGAGAGAACCAGAATGTGGTAGGTGCCTGCCGTCGGCAGCGCGATGGTGAAGTTTCCTTCTTCATCGACGAGAGTGACATCGCCGTCCAATGCCCGAAACGCGGCGGCGGCCGAACGGAAATCTTCGGGCGAATCGCTCGATCGCAATCCCGTGATGTCTAACTTGCGTTGCCCGATCCGCTGCTGTGGAAACACCAACACCCGCGCCTGGCGATCGGGGCGACGGTCGCCATCTTCGTTCTCGTAAGTAATGCGCCCTTTGATGGCCGGCTTGCCCGTTTCCTCGCCGTTCGCCGATGCGGCGTGTTCTGCACCGTTTCCATTGCCGTTGATCGTCGATTCAGAATCTTTCGTCCCGCGCTGTCCAACAAAGTAACCAGATCCAAAGCCGACAATGACCGCCCCGAAAATCATGGCGGCGACGGGCAGCGAAAACAGCGTCGCCCGTCGCTGACGTGTGACTGCGGGCGGCAAGGACTCGGCCGCTGTCGGCGAGCCACCGCCACGCGCCAACTCAGACAGCGCGTCGTTCGCCGCCGACCGATCCATCGCTGGTTGTGGGGCGCTGACCTGAGCTTCTTGCGGTTCGATGGGAGCCGGCGGTTCGATCACCACGGGTGTTGCCAACGGCTCCGGTGTGATGACCTCCGGTGTCGACGGCGTGTGATCCGGCTCTGCTGTCGCAGGGGCCGCTTCTTCCGGGGCCAACCCAATTTGTGCTAACTCGTCCAATGCGCCGGCGAGCCGCGAATCGTCCAGATCGAGTTGCGGCGGCGGTACAGGATCGCGTCGGCCGTCGAGTTCGGGGACGCGCACCGATCTTCCACACGTCGGACAGTCGGCAACTTTCCCCGCCTTCGATCGGGAGATTCCCAATAATTGATGGCAGTGCTCACAGCGGAATTTGATCGGCATCGGTTGGGTATTCGGGTATTTGAAAAGTCAGCGTTTTTGTAAAGGCCCCACGAAGGTCGTTCTATTGTCTTGCTCTTGCCTTTTTACTTTTTCCTTGAGTCATCATCCGTCCGCAAATAGGCCACGGCAAGCACGATGACCATCGAAACGAAACTCAGACCCCAACAGGCGGCTGCGACGAATGCAACGCCCTTCGCGCCCCGCGCTGCAGCGCGATCGCCCGTTGCCGCCAACACCCCCCACAATCCGCCGGAAACCAACACGACCAGCAGCGTGACCGCCGTCGCGATGAGCAGGAAGGAAATGGCACGACGCATAGTGCAGCAGCTTATTTCGAGGACACAACCGAGGCGTTTGGATCTTTCACTCTCCCGTTCGGCACACCGATTGTCAACACTAGGGTTGTCAACACCGACCGAACACGTTGCCGCTGCTGCTCCTGGTAACCAATACTGTTTAGCGAACAAGGATGCGATAAGGGCGGTCGCGTTCAAACGAAAACGCTATTGAGCATTTTCGGGGGAAATGCCATACTTCGCCGCTTTTCACGATGGGGTCGTCTGGCCCAGTTGTGGATATCCATTCTCCCAGAATCCATTCTCTCAGAACGAGGTGCTGTCCGATGCGAAGGCTTGTCACTCAGATCGCAGCGATTGCCTGTTGCCTTGCCTGCGGCAGTTCGGCGTTTGCGCAGTTTCAGGATCGACAAACCGACCGGTTTCAATCACGGGCGGAGCGGCGACTCGAAACGTACGTGTTCGGCGAGAAGGCGCACGTTCCCCGGCTGACGTCGAACCTTTATAAGCAGGCGAATGTCATCTGCTGGGAGATGTATCGCCATTACAATCACAACCAGGATTACAAAACGATCTATCGCGAAATGTACGAGATTCGAAAGGCGGCAATTCACATTCAAGGTCTGGTGAAAGAAGACTACTACCGCCGCACGCACAGCGACGACCACATCGTTCGGGACCTCCACGAAATGGACAAGTGGTTTCATCATGTCGAAACCGATGTGCACGACTGGCGTCCCGATGTCGCCCGTACGTCCCCTGGCGGCGACCTCCACGCAAAAATGGGTCGACTCAAAGAAACATTGCATCACGTGATGAAAGACTACGGCATGAAGAGCAAGATCGAACAGACCGTTCGTCGCAACACCCGCGACGATCCGTTCCAAAGATGAACTCGACTGCAGTTGTGTCGTGTCAATCGCCAATTGTTCATAGAGGCATGCCGATGGGCTTTCCATTGGCGTGCCTCGTTTGTTGTATGACCTCGACGGCTGTATGGTAGAAGGCCGAATCGGCACAAGGTTACTTCGTAACATCAAGGTTGCGCTCCATGTCCAACACCATCGATTACCCTCACGACTCCAGCCAGGAGATCATCGTTCCGGTCGATGCATTACACGACTTACTGGTGCGGCTATACGTCAAGAAGGGAATGTTCAAGCCGGAAGCCGAAATCGGCGCAGCGCGTCTGATTGAAGCCGACCTGCGTGGAATTCAATCTCATGGCAGCCGTGCGATCGGCCGTTATCTCGATTCAATGGACATGGGCGAAATCGATGCGCGGGCACAAGTGATTGTGGAAGTCGAAACGCCTGCCATTGCGGTACTCGATGGGGGTAAAGGGTTGGGACACGTCGCCGCGACCAAGGCGATGCAACTGGCCATTCAAAAGGCGCGAGAGGTTGGCACGGGAACAGTCGCGATCAAACGGGGGCAGCACTACGGAGCGGCGGCCGTTTACGCGATGATGGCGGTCGAGGCGGGAATGATCGGCTACACCACAACCAGCACCGGACCGGCAACCGTTGCGCCGTTGGGCGGAACTCAACCGGCGACTGCCAACAACGCATTTGCCTGGGGAGTTCCGGCTCGCGACGGGAAGGGCGCGCCGTTTGTACTCGACATGGCGTGCGCTGTCTCGTCGTGGGGCAAGGTCGAAAGTTTGGGCATCTATGGCGAACCGCTGCCCGCGGGATGGGCGCTCGACGAGGAAGGGAATCCCACAGAGGATCCCAAAGCAGCGAAGACATTGATGCCGGCCGCCGGCGCACGCGGATACGGTTTGGCGTTTCTGTCTTCGGTCCTGGCCGGCCCTTTGGTGGGCGGCAAAATGCCGATTCACAAAACGCGCTCGCTGGCCGTCGAAGGATCGGAGCATTTCTTTTACGCCATCGACATCGCCCAGTTCGGCCACTCCGAGAAATACGGTGAAAACCTGGAATCGGCGGTCGCCGACATTCGCAGCCTGATACCCGCCGACGGCTTCGACCGTGTCCGATTGCCGGGGGAAATCGAATGGGAGCGGTCGCAAAAATGGCGAGAAGAAGGTTTGCCCATTCACCGCGAACACGCCGACAAACTGCAACAACAGGCCAGAGCCGCCGGAGTCGATATTCCCTGGAAGTGATCGGATTCGCCTGCGCGATTCGCAAGACAATGAATAACCGCTTGCGGTTTAGCAACGGGAATCTCTCATTGGCCGCGAAACCGCAAGCGAGCTTCGACTGACAGATCCAGTAAAACGGTGGTCGCCTTTCGTCCGGCGAACGCGTATAATCAGGCGAGCGAATTTTTCGCACCCAATTGACGCGAAGAGAAACCAACGGGGGACAAAACCTTGACTGAATCGGTTGAACCGTTGGGCTTGCGCGTACTCATTCGCAAGGATGAAAGCCGCCAGCAAACGCGAGGCGGCATTGTACTTCCCGAAGACGCGGAGATTCCGACCATAACGGGTCGCGTCGTGGAAATTAGTGCGCAGGTCGCCAACGACGACGACTTCCCGATCAAGAAGTACGACAAGGTGCTGTTTCACCCAAAGAACGCGGTGCCGGTCGATTTCGAATCGGACAACTTGCTTTATGTGGTTCCACTGGACGATCTAGTCGCCGTGTTCCGCCGCACCAAAACAAAATCCTCGACGGTCACTTCTGCGGACGAAATCGATGACTTCGAGGACGAATGAGGCGGCGCTCCCACGTCCCGCAAGCGGGACGGCTAAATTGGCCTGACGCCTTTTAGAATTCGCCAAACAGATCGACGTCGGGCCAACTCGTCACGTCATTGGCGGCGCGGTGCAGCAGTGGATCGATCGCGCTGCCAAAGTGCGAGGCCTTTGCGTTCCCGCGTGCGTTGAACAGCGCGATGAAGTTCTTGCCGTCGTGCCGACGAATGAGGATTGTCGCCGTTCCCCCCAACGAGCCGGTGTGCCAGTGGTTCAAACGCCCGCCGCCAACGTCGCGATTCATCCAACCCAGCGAGTAATAGGTGTCGGTCGGATCGCCCTTTTCGTCGTGGCCGGCGCGTCCTGGCGGACGTTCGTGCATGGCGGCATGACTTGGCTCGCTGAGAAGTGGTTCTTTCGCCGACGTCTCCAAGGCACACGCGAATTTCGCGAGATCAACGGCCGAAGCGATCCACGCGCCGTGCGCATCCATCGCTTCGAGATACCAGCCGCCATACGGCTCGGGCAGCGGCCTCCCCAGGTCTTTCGCAAACACCGACGTACTCAGGTTGGGATCGTAATAGCGCACTTCGTCGGGAAGATGCCGGCCTTCCAGCCGCGACTTGCCGATCCGCATCGCGGTAATGTCCAACGGCTTTAACACCTGCGTGCGAACAAACTCCTCATACGACTTACCGGTCAACTCCTCAATCACACGGCCCAGCAGGCAGTAACCGTAATTGGAATAGGCGTAACGTTCGCCGGGGTCGAAATCGAGCGGCAGGCCGAGCATGCAACGGATGATGTGCGCGGGAGCGGCCGGCGGATCAACGTCGAGCGCGCGGGCAAACCGAATCGACTGAAACATCGCATCGAATGACTCGTTACGATCCCAACCACCACGATGCTGCAGGAGTTGGCGTATGGTAATCTTGCGCTGCCGCTCGTCGAACTTGGCCCCCTCTTCAAAATGTGGTTCAACTTTGAGGATGTCGAACACGTGATCGTCGAGTGAGAGCTTCTTCTGTTCCACCAGTTTCAAAATGGCGGCGGCGGTAATTGGTTTGGAAATGCTGGCGATGCGAAACAGGCTTGTCGGTTTGACCGGTTCACGGGCGGCGACGTCGGCGTAGCCGTACCCTTTGGCGAAGACGAGGCGACCCCCATCGGTCACCGCCAGCGATGCGCCCGGGATGTGATGCTCCTTCATGAACTCGGTCATCATGCTGTCGAACGACTGCAGTTCGGCTGTACTCTGCCCAGCACTGATCTTCGACGGTGCCGACTCAGGTTTGTGGCCCGGTCCGCGCAACACGTGTCCTGGACGGTTGCGAGTGATTTCACCTTCGTTCAAGACTGTCTCCCCGTTGACAATGACAAATCGCATGCCGTCCGCTAGTTGGTCGGGCTTGGCGAACGTTGCGCGTTCGGTCAGTTTTTCGTAGTCGAAGACAATGATATCAGCCGCCAACCCGACGGCAATCGTACCACGATCGTAAGCCATAATTTCCTTCGTCGCCACCGCGCTTGCCTGTGAAATTGCGCGTTCGAGCGAAATGACTCCCCGATCGCGAACGTAGTGAGCCAACAAACGCGGAAACGAGCCGTAGCCGCGCGGATGAGATGCAATTCGCGCGCTTCCGCCGCCCGCAGGACCGACATCGGTGCAGAACGAAATGAACTCTTCTCGCATCAACCGCATCTTATTTGCTTCGGTCATACTCTCGGGCATGACAAACGCGCCGCTCGTCGCGAGATTGAAAAACGTGTCCCAGGGATCTTCGCCAACGGTCTTGGAAATGGTAGCCAGATCGCGGCCGGCGAGTTTGGCGTAACGGGGGTCGGTCGTCGATCCCACCACGACTTTCGACCAATCGTTTCCGGTGTGCCGATACCAATTCTCCCAAGTCTCGCTGCCTTCCATTTCACGACGGATCTGTTTGCGAAGATTCGCATCGCCCAACCGCTTGCGAAGGCTGTCTCTTCCACGCGAAAAGTGCCGGGGATGAATGAAGGCCGCGATGCCCAGCCCGTTATTGACGTAGGGATAAATGTCGGCCGTGACCTGTCGGCCGGTGGCTCGGGCCGCTTTGATGCGCGCGATGGCCAATTGGATCTTGCCCCAGTTCTGCCGACCCGCTGCCTTCAGATGGAAAATGTGAACCGGCGTGCCGCCCGCCGCACCAATTTCCAGCGCCTCGTCGATTGCTTCCAGCAACTGGTCGCCCTCGTTCCGCATGTGCGTGTAATAACGACCGCCGGACTCTCCCGCGACTTTGCATAGGGCGGCGATTTCCTCGGTGGTGGCGTAAACGGCCGGCGGATAAATGAGTGCCGTGGAAACCAGAGTGCTCCCATGGTGTCCGGAAAGAAAACCACATCCGCCGCACTGCGAAGATGCCCGCGATCTTCGATCAGCGTTCCATCGCGATCAAGGAACACGGCAGGACGCGTTGCCGATCCAATGTTTCTATTGTTTACGGACATGGTGGCATCCCTCCTGAAACAGTTGTGTTTGCTGCTGCTGATGGCTTTCACTTGGGAATCACTACTCCTGACAATCGACTAAGACTTGAGCAGGAGCCTAAATTCCCAGCCAGACCCAGACTCCTCGGATGTCGTCCTGTATAGAGTGTCGCCTTATTCGTCATGTGTGGGATCAAGCCGCCCAGTGGGTCTCCTCTTCTTCGGGTTCTTCTTCGGCATCGAGAGCAGCCAGATGCTCGGTTGCAAAGAATCGCCCGGCAAGTAGACGAACCGGGACAAGCAACGCGATGAAGACCGGAAACAAGATTCCGATGCCACTGCTTTTGACGAACCACAGCACGCCGAGGCATGCCAGTTGCAACAGCGTGAAGGCGTGGATGGTCCAACGGGGCACGCGGCGGATATAGTGTGTGACCGGGTAAAGCGCCGGGTCTTTCAGCCACAAGCTCAGTCGCTCGAAGAACTGGTTGCCGGACATGGAGACCACACCCATGAACAGGAACAAGCCGTACAAGACAGCCATGGGGATCGTTTTCAACAGCGGCAGCAAGAACAGCGAGAGTCCGATCAACAAGTGAATCGCCAGACCCGTTATGCGGTTCTCCCGGACGTGGATCACTCGGTCGCGAGTCTCACCGTTGGGGGCAACCACTTCCTCGACCGTTGCCAGACTGCGGACGTGGTTGAGCGAGCGAACCGTTGCGGCCACCAGCCATGGCAGTCCGAAGAATGAGCAGACCGCCATCAACAACCCCACCACTCCCAAGTCCAGGTGATATGCTTCCCCTTTTTGCAGCCGGTGATCGGGGCTGTTAACGATGCGGCCAGTAATGTTCTGGTCCAGAAACACCAACACGGTGACGAGCAACGCAGGACCAGCGGCTGCAAACCGAACCCAGAGTGGAGCAGCCAACAAGTCGATCGCCCATGGACGACCACTCGTCGTTCCAAAGGTATCGGGGGCCGGCAATGGGTCGAGAGACACTTCGTGCAGCCATACGGACAGGACAGTCATGGCCCCCAAAGCGATCGCCGGACCGAAGTCGGCCAGGAATTCGCGATACTTCGGGCGGAGATAACTGCTGCGCCGGAACCGCGAAAGGCTCATGGCGATATAGAACGTTCCCAAAGCGAGAAGTAACGAGAGCAAAGCCGTGTCGTGATGTTTCTTGATATCCAGGCCTTCAAAGATGTGGACCAGCGATTTGATCGCCTCGTAGATGAAGATGATTGAGATAAGGGCCGAGAAGATTTCATCCGTGAATCGAGTGAAGTATCGCATCAGACAACTGGCGTCGGTCACTGCAAGGATCAAGAGAAATCCCGCAGACCACAGACCGACCCAAGCATACGACGGCAGAAATGGAATACTCAGGTCAGAGCACAGTCGAAACAGGATGGCGGTGAAGACGAGCAGCGGCCCCGTCCCGCCGAGAATGACAAGCGGCTGGCCGGAGATGAGGGCAAATACCACACCGCAGAAAGCCGATGCGGCGATCATTTCTACGGCACCGATCTGGCCGTCCGTCTGCACGGCCATCACGCCGCCAAACGTCACTGCCGGTGCTAAACAAGCGAAGAAGAGAAACAAAGTCGAACCGACACACTTACCGTGCAAACCATCCACAAAATCACTGAGGTAGTGCGGCCAGCGACGAGCCACATCGTGCCGCAATCCACCGCAAAGTTGACCTGTGTACGTCAGACCTTCTGAAACATCCGGTGCAACAGCCGGTTCGGCTGAGGTTCGCTTCGTGAAATGATCGAGAGCCACCAGAAGATCGTTGGCGGAGCGAGCCTCACCTGCCTCATAGCGGAACTCGTCGTCCGACATGAGCCGAGCAATGTAGGCGAGTGTGTCCAGATGTTGCGCAGCTGAACCAGGCGGGCCCAGCAGGAAGAACAGGAACTGCGTTGGGATGCCGTCGGGTGCTCCCAGGTTGACTGGATGGGCAAGCCGAACGAATAGGACAATCTGCTCTTCAATCTCGTCGAGATACGCATGAGGAACGGCAACCGCATGACCGATCGCCGTGGGCGCTTCCTGATCCCGCTGCAACAAAGCTGATGCAACCTGATCCTCAGCCTGCTCCGGCAAGATGCCGTCGGCCACCATGTGCCGGACGGTCTCGCGGATGGCTGAGACAATGTCGGTCGCCTCAAGGTCAAGGACTACCTGGCTCTGATCAAATGCCTCTTTGAGCCGCTTCATATTCTTCCTCCGGCAACGCCTTATTGGCTTAAGAACAGCGGAACGTCTGCGTGTCGGATGACATGCATGGCAGTCTCTCCGAGGAGCTTCTTCAACCAGATACGTTTGACACTGTTGCCGACGACGATCACATCTGCGTTCCAATCGGTCACATGCTGCAGCAATAACTCCTGTGGGGAGCCTGCCACATGCTCGACCTCGGCGTCGTACCCGTAGGCTCGGCAGTAACCGGCGGCATCGGCCAGGAGCTCACCCGCAACCTCGGGCGGATGTTCAAACGTGACGATCTTCACCGAAAGATCCGGCCAGAGTTGCATTTGCATGAAACGTCTAAACCTACATTTCCCATATGGGTCGAGCCTGAAACCGATCCAGGCTCGCGATGTCGCGATTGTAACACGCTGCGGCCGCCCCGTGTCTAGCGCTTGGTG
>CAUZOL010000200.1:0-12398 GCA_963581435.1 Planctomycetota bacterium | reverse complement strand
GCGGTTACGTCTCGACGCTCCGCAAAAACGACCTGAAAATCCTGGACGGCATCCAATCCGCCTTCCACCAGTCCCCCAACCTGCCAGCGCACATCTTCGTCACTGGGTAGTTACAACTTTTTGAAGGCGAAAGTCATGTCGAAGCACGCAGCCAGAACGTCCGCCAGTCCCGTCGAGTTTGCGGCCGCCGACGAGGCCGAAATCAGCAATCTCGAACTCCAGGTCAGCGTTGACGATCTGCTGAACTGGGAAGAAACCGCTCGTGTCGCCAAGACAGTCGGCTTCCGTTACACGGTGAAGTTTCCGGCGAGCCTCGAAGTGCCTGAGCAAGCACTGGAGAATTGTGTCAAGCTGTGTGCCGTCCTGAATTGCGACACGCTGGTGATTCACGAACCGATGATCCGCAAGTTTGGCAGTCGCATTGCCGAGCTGGCCCCGGGGCTGATTCTCGCAGTGGAAAACAACCGATTCAACAAAGTCCGCTTCGATGACTGGGCCATCAGCAACGACAAGCTGACGTTGGACGTCGAACACTTCTGGAAATTCACGCTGAACGATGCCCCGCTGGAAGTCCTGCTGGACGAGCTTGGCCTCTTTCTCCAGAAGTACGGCGAGAAACTGCAGCAGGTTCACCTGTCTGGCTATCAGCCCGGTCATCCCGTCCACCGGCCGATGTACTGCAACCGCGACATGGTATTTTCGGTGTTGTCGCTACTGGCTGAGTCCGGATTCGACGGATTCCTTGTCAGCGAAGTCAGCGAGGAATACCTCAACCGCCGCGACCTCGTCATGGACTCACTGTTGATTGGCAGCTGGAAGGAACGGAAGGTTGTCGCAGTCTGATTCGATTTTAGTTTGAGTGAAAAAGCAGGACCGGTCGTCAATTGGACGCCGGTCCTTTTTTTGCGCCGGTCCTCTTTCTTCGGGTGGTAGCCGAAACATCTGGTGCTAATGCTGGTCCGTTCGGTTGGATGAAGCGTACAACGTGAAAGTTGAAAAAACTCAGATCACGTTATGAGAATATACGGAGCTGAAGACTTAGGAATACAGGCCGTGTCATTCTTTCGCCTTCTTCTCGCGTAGCAGTTTCGCGAGGTACTTTGCTGTTTCGTCGGCGATTACGTTGTAGCCGGCAAGGTTTGGGTGCCTGTCTCCGTACCAACCCGGCAGTTGACCGAGAATCGGATCGAGTTCGTTGGCCATCACTTCGACACTGGGGCCATTCACAAATGGCTTCACCAGATTGTGATGTTGTTTGGGGATTTTGGCGAGCGGGTAACGCCGGTAGTTGAGCATGTTCGGCCCCTTGACCAACTCGGCAGCGTAGCGCCGGTAGATGTCGAAGACGGCAAGTTTCTCCTTCTTTGCGACTTCGAAAACCAAATCGTTGATCACTTTGCTGGCTTTCTCATCCGCGAACGGAATGACGGTCATCGGGATGAGCAGCGCTTGCGGGTGATCCTGCCGCAGGCGAGCGAGTAGTTCATGGAAGTCCTTCGGGAAATTGACGGTAAACTCTTTACGCCTTGCTCGATCGTTCAGGCCGTAGCGAATGAAGATGTAATCCAATCCGGGCAATTTCGCTCCGTTGCGATCGTAACGCCCTGAATCGATGAGCCTGCGAATGTATTCGCCGCTCAGGCTGGAATTGATCACGTGGCAGGGAGGCAGATCCCCTTCTGCAGCCAGCAACAGTTCCAGAACTTTCTCCAGATGCGGGCCTTTGGGCTTCAGCCGGCGCGGCACGCTTCCTTCCGTGGTGCTGTCGCCAAGCAGCAGGATCTGGACCTGCCCCTCATGCTCTGCACTCGCGCAAAAAGGCGAAAGCACAACGGCGAGCATCATTCCGAAGGCAAGTATGCGTGCGAAAGTGTTCTTCATTGGATACCTACTCTCGATGCAGCATTGATCGAAGTCTAAAAGTACTCGTCGATGCCGAACTTGTTCTAATTGACGAAGTCTCCCTTGCCGACATTGCAAGCAACATGCGTTGGAAACTCCCCCGTAAACAAGGAATGACACCTTCAGTGTGCGAAACGACGCCGAGTGGCATCCTGCACGGCGAGTTCAGCGCATCACTTCAACGGCTTCAGCATCACGCGGCGGAAGTGGACTTCGGAGCCTTCGCTTTGCAGCGAGATGCTGCCCATGTTGGGTTGGCAGCCGGTCACTTCGCCTGCTTTTTTTCCGTTGATTGTCACCGAGACGCGGCCCGCTTTGGAGGTGATGACGCAGGTGTTCCATTGGCCGACCGGTTTGGAGAGGTCGCGTGCCATGAGCTTGTTGTCGGTCTTGGCATCGCCGCTGGGAAAGATGCTGCCGGCGGTTGGGGCGTGCAGTTGCACCTGGATGGCTTTCGGCCAGATTTTGTCTTCCTTGCCGGTGTGGATTAAAACGCCGCTGTTGCCGTTGGCGTCCTTGGGGTATTTCCACTCCAACTTGAATTCAAAATCGCCATAGAGTTCTTGCGTGCGAATGTAACCGTAGGGTTTCCCCAGGCATTCCAGCACATCGTCGTCACCGTTCTTTCCCCCAACCGCCTTCCAAACGGCCTTCGGGTCGCCCTCTGCCGAGAAAAACGACCAGCCGGCCGGAAAGGTACTCGCCTTGAACAGCGACTTCGGGCCATCGACCTGCCCGGAATCGGCCGGGTGACTCATCCAGCACAGCACGGCCATCAAGACAATGATGGTTACCCTGCATAGCCGGAAAATCGAAATCCGAAAGTTTCCGCTGCCGCAGATCCGGGGCGGTTGTTGATGTCGCTCTGTTGGTGCTGATTCAATCACGTTGCTCTGGGGGGCTGAAAATCGTATACGCATCCTCAACGCGAAATCCCAGCGAACCCACCACGCACAACCGATTTCCCACGACCGATTTCCATCGATTCAACAACTCGCGTGTCGGTGTCGCCGGTTCAACATTGCACGAAACAAGTCAACCCAGCCAATTCGATTCTAAATGCCGAGCGAACCGCAATCAACGTAAAGCTTCACCAACTCGGCAATTTGGGGCAAATAAAGCGCCGACATAGGATGCCGGAATATGTGATCAAAACATCACTGCTCGGTGGTGGACCGGCGGAGGCAGAGGTCAAAGATCAGCGGTCACGAGTCAGAGAGGAGAACTTCTCACGGCTCGACTCGAAGCTTATTCCCCGATCTTCTCGATCAGCATTTGGCGGACGACTTTTGCATCGGCCCCTTTGACTTCGCGCATCACCTGGCCGATCAGCGGTCCGATGGCTCCCTGCTTGCCGGAGCGGAAGTCGTCGGCAATCTGTTGGTTGCCCGCCAGGACGGCTTCGACAACGCCTTCGAGTTCGCCCGTGTCGGACACGATTGCGAGGCCACGCTCTTCGATGATTTGATCGATTTTTGAAAGCGCATCAGTCGGCTCGATAGCTTCCAACTCTAACAATTCGGCGAACACCTCGCGGGCGCTCTTGGTGGTGATTTCGTTTGCCACAACTTTGGCCAACAGTGTTCCCAGGGCGACGGCACTGACGGGGAATTCTCCGATGGGTGCGTTCCGCTCGTTCAATTCTCGCAGCACATCTTGCGTACACCAGTTGGCGGCCTGTTTGCCATCGCCGCATTCACCGGCCACTGTTTCAAAGTAATCGGCGAACTCGGCTCCTTGGTTGACGATGACCGACACATCATAGGCCGACAGCTCGAACGCTGTGCTAAAACGGCGGCGGCGGTCGGCGGGGAATTCGCACAGCGACTGGCGAATCTCGTCGATCTCATTAACTGTCAACGTGATGGGAACCAGATCGGGATCGGGGAGATACCGATAGTCGGACGCTTCCTCTTTACTCCTCTGACCGAACGTAACGCTGCGATTCGCGTCCCAGCCACGGGTTTCTTTGTGCACACCGGGATCGCCCAACTTGCGACCCGTTTCCTGGTAGATTTCCAACTGCCGGTTGGCCTCGAAGTCAATCGCCTGTTCGACGCCACGGAAGCTGTTGAGGTTCTTGACCTCCACAATCGGTGTCGCAATGTTGCTGCCGTCGTCACCATGAATGTGCAGGTTGACGTTCGCATCGCATCGCAGACTTCCCTCCTGCATGTTGCAGTCAGAAACGCCCAGATAATTCAGCAGCAGTTTTAGCTCATCAAGATACGCTTTCGCTTCGGCCGCCGAACGCAGATCGGGCTCTGAAACAATTTCCAGTAGCGGGGTTCCACATCGGTTCAAGTCGACGCGGCTATCGCGACTGCCGCCGGTTTCATCGTGCATGTTCTTGCCGGCGTCTTCTTCGAGGTGCGCCCGAATAATGCCGACACGTTTGACCCCTTGCCCTTCAACCTCAGCTTCGAGAAACCCATCGTGGCTGAACGGCAGATCGTACTGGCTGATCTGATACGCCTTGGGCAGATCGGGGTAGTAATACTGTTTACGGTCCCACTTGGTGAACTGGGAAATGTCGCAATTCAACGCCAGCCCGGTTTTCACCGACAGCAGGAACGCCTCACGATTCATCACCGGCAAACTCCCCGGCAAGCCCAGGCAAACCGGACAGGTTTGCACGTTGGGGTTTTTGGGGTTGAATCGGTTCACACAGCCGCAGAAGAGCTTGCTCTTCGTCAGTAACTGAACGTGAGTCTCAAGGCCAATAACAATTGTGTGGTGCATAAGGCAAATTATGAATTATGAGTCATGAAGGATGAGCCGGCTGATTGCGATTCATCGTTCATAATTCATCATTCACCTCCCTTTTCAAACATTCGCGCGGCTCGCAGCAATCGCTCTTCCTCGAACGCCGGTGCGAGCAATTGCAGGCCGATGGGTAAACCGCCGCTGCTTGTTCCGGCGGGAACCGATATGCCGGGAATACCAGCCAGATTCGCGCTGAGCGTGTAGAGGTCCTGCAGGTACATTGCCAGCGGATCGTCAACCAGTGCGCCGATTTTGAACGCCGGGGTTGGGCTGACCGGCGAGGCGATGACATCGACGTCGGCAAACGCGCGGTCGAAGTCTTCTCGAATCAGCCGCCGCACTTTCAGTGCTTTCAAGTAGTAGGCGTCGTAATAGCCGGCCGACAGCGCGTACGTGCCGACCATAATTCGCCGCTTCACTTCGTCGCCGAATCCTTCGCCGCGCGTGGTGGCGTACATGTCGATCATGTTCTCGAACGTCTCGGCGCGAAAACCGTAATGCACGCCGTCGTATCGGGCGAGATTGCTCGACGCTTCACACGGAGCCACCACGTAATACGTGGCGACCGCGTAGCGGGAGTGAGGCAGGCTGATTTCCTTGACCGTTGCCCCCAGCGAGGTGTAGATATCCAATGCACGGCGGACAATCGATTCGACTTCGGCATCGAGTCCCGACGCAAAATGTTCCGCAGCGATGCCAATCGTCAATCCCGATAGTGGCTCGTTCAGACTCTGCGTATATTCCGGCACGGGGAGATCGACGCAGGTGGAGTCGCGTGCATCGTGTCCGGCGATGACTTTCAGCAGTCTTGCCGCGCCGGTGACGTCACCGGCCAACGGGCCGATCTGATCGAGCGAACTGGCGAATGCCACCAACCCGTACCGCGACACGCGGCCATAGGTTGGTTTCATGCCGACAACACCGCAAAAACTGGCAGGTTGGCGAATCGAGCCGCCGGTGTCGCTTCCCAATGCCAGGGGTGTCATTCCCCCACCCACCGCCGCCGCCGATCCGCCGCTCGAACCACCCGGTGCAAATTCGGCGTTGTGCGGGTTCCGCGTCACTTGAAATGCCGAGTTCTCCGTCGAGGAGCCCATCGCGAACTCATCCAGGTTCGTGCGGCCGATGAGGACCGCGTCGGCTTCCTTCAGCCGTGTGACGACATGGGCGTCATACGGCGGCACGAAGTTTTCCAGCATGCGGCTGGCGCAGGTCGTCGGCTGGCCCTTGGTGCACATGTTGTCTTTGACGGCCACCGGCAATCCAGCCAGCTGACCTAACTGCTCGCCCCTCTTGCGTTTCGCGTCAATTTGCTCCGCCTGTTGCAGCGCATCATCTCGGTCGTATCGCAGAAACGCCTGCACTTCCGGATCGCGAGCCGCAATTTGATCGAGATACGCGGACGTCAACTCCACGCAACTGACATCGCCCGACGCCAATTGGCCAAGCAATTCCTCGGTCGTACTGCCAACAATGGACATGATTCGCGACTTTGCCTGAAAATTGGGGGCTGTTCAACCTTCGGTCAGAATCGGCGGGACGAGAAAATAGACACCGTCACTCTTTGGAGCATTCGACAGCGCGTCATCTCTCGCGAGCGATGACGCTGGCTCATCGTCGCGGAGGACGTTTGACACCTCGACCGCATGAGCCATCGGCTCAACATCGTCGGTGTCGATCTCGTTCAGGATTGCCACGTAATCGAGCAGGCCGGTGAGTTGTTCGGTGAATTTCACGACCTCGGATTCACTCAGTTTGAGTCGCGCCAACAACGCCGTCTTCTCCACTTGTTGGCGGTCCATGGTGTGATCTCGCTCTCAAGTAAAAAAACCCGGTTTCGAGAGGAAACCGGGTTCCGAAATTGTTCGTATCGCCGCAGGGCGGCGTCAGCTTTGGGCCGGTAATGTAAACGGCTTGCGAACAACCGCTTTCTGAACGCGGCCGGCTCGAATGCAGGCGGTGCAAACGCGACGGGTCTTGGCGTTGCCACCTTCCTGAACGCGGATTTTCTGCAGGTTGGGCTTAAACTTCCGGCGTGAAATCCCGGTGGTCTTGCGTCCGTTACCGCCAAGGTACTTCGGCTTGCCACGCTGGGTGACATTATTGCCTACCTGCGGAGATTTACCACAAACGTCGCATTGCTGGCTCATTGTGCAGCCTCGTCTCGATTTCTGCCTGTCGTCGATCAAATACCTGAATCCGCTAGTATAGTCGGGCCGCAAAGGATTGCAAGGTATGTTGCACACCCCAAAAAACAGCGAGCCGCCAAGAATTGCTTGGCGGCCCGCTTCTGCTTTGTCGTGACGGCCAATTTGGCCGGCTCATGCCTTCCTACGGGTAAAACGGGCTGCTGCTGAATGGAGCCGAATTGACCGGACGTGGTGTATTGCTGCTTGCCGGTGTGTATGCCCTCGTCGGCACACTCGTGCCGTGGTCCTGGAAAAACGGTGAGTTGGTAAAGGGTTCGGGCAATGTTGCGGGACTCCGCCGCTGCGGTGCCGTCGTTGTGGCCGAACTCGTGAACGGATCTTCGATGCTGAAATGCCCGGCACTCGGGAGAGTGGGCCGATTCACAGGCACGCGGTATCGCGTTCCACCAGGCTGCGACACGCCAGAGTGATAAAACACGGGGGCACGGTAGTTTCCAGCAGGTTGAGTCGATGCCGGCGCACCGTATACGGGCTACTGATACCGGTAGGCTGGACGACCGTATTGCCCAGACGGGAAGCTGCTGGCCGGGTATCGCGAAGATGGCTGGCCGACGGGATTTGTCCGGCAGTTTCCGTAGGCACAATTTCGATTTGGGCTGCTTCCGTAGACTGCGGGAGCGCGATAACCGCCGCTTTGCGAGGCTGGTGTGTATGTCCGGTATTGCGGGGCGGCTGTCGGAATTCCGTAGAAGGTCTGTGCGCTCGCCTCTTCACCGTTGAGCGAGATCCAACTCATCAGCGCTGCGACTGCGGCCAATTTCAAACTCTTCATTTCATTCTCCCTTTCGTGTGCCGTCAGTTTTACGACAGCAGGTTTCAGTTGGCCGACTCATTACGACTTTCTGACTCGGCGACGAGAATCACATACGCAACATTCGTGCCAAGCCACGTGATATCACATTGAGTTTCCTGCTGAAGTTCCCGGCATAGATAAGGGCGCGTCCCGTTGCTACGGCCAGCGCAAATACGGTTGATGCGGAAGAACCCAGACCACCGGTAAGTATCACTATGACTTTGTTGTAGTCGAACGTGTATCATTTACAACACTACGTGCACGAAGTGTTGTAACAAGTCGCATGATTACGCGGTCGTTTATTGCCATTCCCAGCTGTAGCACCACCATATCTTGATAATTAAAAATAACATAAGACGTTATAAAATAGTAACTTAACACTTTAAAATAGTCTGTGTCGTCAATGTGTTTCACTTTTGGCGCGACGTTCGCTTTATCCTGAATCATACTGAGTGGGACACGTTGCCCTGCTCAACGAAAACCACAGGAAACGGGATATGTTTCAGGTGGTTGTCACGAAAAAAACTTCAGGAGGATGTCATAATGTTGGTTCTCACACGCAAAAGTTCTGAAACGATTCTGATTGGCGACGACATTGTGGTCAAAGTACTCAAGACCGGAAAAGGTTCCATCAAGATTGGCATTGAGGCACCCAGAAGTATCGGAGTGCTGCGGGGAGAACTCTGCGAAGCGGATGTTCCGGCCAAAGTGGAGCAGACCATCGAGTTCCCTGAGGAAGCCTACAGCGAGACGGCCGTCGCCTGCTCCGACCAGTTCCCACAACCTCATGTGGCCGGATGCGGGCTGCTGCCAAGGCTGAACGAATGCTGAGACGCGATAAACGAGATCATCAAAAATCATCAAATCAGGAAGGACACACTGAGATGAAATTTCATACCAGCACGAGAAACTCGCAGGACAACGGAACTTTCCGCCGACGCAGTTTCCTCAATTTGGCGACCGGCTTAGTGCTGCTGTTCGTAGGGGCCACCTTCGTCCGGGCAGGCGATGAGGTAGGAAACGGCCAACTCGACGGCGAATACCGCGCTGCCGCCGTCGGTCGATTGACAACACCAACGGCTCCCGCGGCACCAAAGCGGGCCAAAGAGGAGTTGTCCGATTCTGAGAAGATCCAACGACGCATCACCTATCGTTACGGCAACCCAGTCACCGTGCGGTTCACTCGCAGTGTCTCCACTAACACGGCTATTGGCATGTACGACGAGTCAGCCCGGCTGATTGACTCGCGTCACCTGAAACCGACTTCGTACGCAAAGCGTGCGTATCGTGGGGTGAATAATCTGCTGCATGCCGCCGGCAACCGCGCCTTTCTGCAGGCAAACGGCCTGTCGCCGTCACGGTCCACCGTTGATTCGTTCCGCCGATCGCTTACGCAGTTGGCTTCGAGTACGCCGGTGCGAACGGCTGTGGATGCGCGAAATCTGATGTTCCGCACGATGGACCTTGCCGGTCGGCAGTTGGGTGTGCGACCGACCACCGTCGCATTGGAATTTGTCTACGGAGCCGCTGAATCGTTGGACAAATACTCAACATTCCTGCCCGATGCGAACGGCCGTCAGCCCAGTGCCAGCCTGAAAGATCACGTGGTCGGCATTGGTGTCGAAATCAAGCCGCACGATTCGGGTGTTCTGGTTGTGAAGCCGCTGCAAGGCGGTCCTGCCGCCAACGCCGGTGTGCAGCGGGGCGACATCATCATCAGTGTTAACGGTCGTAACGTCAAAGGGCAGAGTCTGGACTATGCCGTTGACCTCATCGGTGGAGCCCAAGGCAGTCCTGTGCTGTTGGTCATCGAACGCGACGGTCGCCGGTTGTCGCCTCTTTCGCTGATTCGTCAACGCGTTGAGATTCACAGTGTGAGTGAAGTGCGGATGCTCGATTCACGGGACGGCATTGGCTACATCAAGCTCGACACTTTCGCCAAGACCTCGTCGGAAGAGATGGATCAGGCTCTGTGGGGTCTGTATCGCAAGGGGATGAAAACGCTGGTGTTCGACCTGCGTGGCAACCCAGGCGGTTTGTTGACGGCCGCGATCTCGCTGTCCGATAAGTTCCTGCCGAGCGGTTCCATCGTTTCCACTCGCGGTCGCAACAGCGTCGATAACACATCGGAACGGGCGACCTATGAACGGACCTGGAAGATGCCGTTGGTGGTGCTTGTTGATGGCAACAGTGCCAGTGCGAGCGAAATCTTCGCGGCTGCCATTCAGGATAACCAGCGTGGGCTCGTTGTCGGTCGGCATTCGTACGGCAAAGGAACTGTGCAGACACACTTTCCGATGTCGAGCGTTGGCGGCAACCTGAAATTGACGACGGCCAAGTTCTACTCGCCCAACGGGCGTGAAATGGCCGGTTCCGGTGTCGAGCCGGACGTGACCGTCGATTCCATCGGCGACGAAGTCGTTTCGCTGGCGAAGGACCGCGACATTCAGGCGGCCATTAGAGCTGCCCGCGGCAATCGCCTGCAGGAGTTGGCCTCGTCCGTTGCAAGAATGAGTGCCGGTAACCCGTTCGATCTACACCGAGGAAACTAATTCGATGACTGACCCGGCCCGCTCCCCGCGAGCGTGTGTCGGCAGGCGAGAGACTGTTCCGAAAACTCCTCAGACGTTCGCCCCTCTGAGTCGGAACGGCCAGCCTGCCACGCATGCTGCGGGGAGTTTTTTTATTCCCACGAGACGCAGCCCGTGGGCATTGTCAGGGGCGGATGCGGATTACGAGTAATGTGCGGTCGTCGGAGTCTCCAGTTCCTTCTGTGTGAGAGTCGACGTGTGACGAGACCGCCTGCAGCACCTCTTCCGGCTCACAGCCTGAAGAACCGCTAACCGCTCGGGCGATGCCCTCGGTGCCGAATAACTGGCGATGGGCATTCTTGGCTTCGGTGATCCCGTCGCTGAACATCACCAGCATGTCGTTGGGCTTGAGATGAATCTTCGAGTGGTCGTATGTCGTGTCGGCATCGACGCCCAGCAGTAGCCCATGCGATTCCAACGCCAAGCACCGCCTGCCCGAGAACCACAACGGCGGGGGATGGCCGGCGTTGGTGTAGGCAAAGCTGTTGTCGGTTGCGTCAAATACGCCATACACCAAACTCATGAACTGATGAGCGGGCGTAATCTGATGCAACGTGCGGTTCATGCGTTGAATCACCGAGGGCGTATCGGTGATCTCGCCCAGCGAAGCAGAGGTCAGCGTGCGCAGCGAACCCCGTACGGCAGACATCACCATCGCCGCCGGCACACTATCACCCGAGGCATCGCCCACCGCGATGGCGGTGCGGTTTTCGTCGATGCGAATGACTTCGCAGAGGTCGCCGCCCAGTTCATAGCGGCTGGCACACAACGCGGCGAAATCGGCTCCGCCGCAACGTTTCGAAAAGCCGCTCGATCCGGCATCCGGTTGGCTCTCCGATGCCGACTGCAAATCTCGCTGCATGCGATGTTGCGTCGCGCTTTCACGCAACAGCACCACGCGCTCGAGAACCGTCGCAAGTTGGGCAACGATCGATTCAATCGCCGCCTCCTCCCGTTTTTCGGGCATCCGCAGTCGTCGGTCGTAAACCCACAATGTTCCCAGCGGTCCCGCTTCCGATTGGACGGCAACACACAATCCGACCGTCATTTCATTGGGCAGCCAGCGCTGGCCATCCTTTGACTTATCGGAACGCACCAGGACCTGACCGTTGGCCAACGCGGTGAGATCGGGTACGCCGGCTTCAAGACGGCGTCTCGATTGTGGAATCCTGTCGGCGGCAACTCCTGCAACGCCACGCAGGTTCACGGAATTGACCGCAGGGTCGATCAGGAAAAAGGCGGCACCGCGAAAGTGCGTCAATTCCACTGCGGCCGTCAACAGCCGATCGAGCGAGTCGTGCGGTTTCGCGTCGTTGGCAATCGACAGGCCAACATCGACCAGCGTCGAAACATCACTGGTTCGCCGTTCCAGCGCGCTGCGTGCGGTCAACAATTCGCCGATCAATTCCCCGGTCATCTCCGCCAGTTCGCAGACGGCCAGAAACGCCCGGTCGCGACGCGTGTCGGTGGGCAAGTCGATCTTCAGTTTCCCGGCGATGAAATCCCCATTGAGAATTTTCATCGACCAACAATCAGTGGTCTCGTCCGCGTAGTCTGTCCCATCGCGCGGCACAAACCGCACCGGCCAACCGATGGCGTCGGCCAACCGCTGGCAGGTCTGGTGAATCCAAACGGATGTGTCGGTCGCCTGTGCAATCATTCAATCGAGCCTGGAGGGCGACCGGAACAATCTGTATCCCGGCCAAACGGTGGGCCTTGGCCCACAAGAACATCGACAACGAACAAAGGCAAATCCCAATCGGCAGGGGTTACCGAAACGAAAAAGCCTCGTCCAAATTCTCAATCGACACAATTCCCCGGGGCTGTGGAGTCAACCCGCTTTCCGCTCACTTGAGGGGGACGTACCGGTACTGTCAATCGTGCAGGTAATGCGGCAGGCGGGGGCTTTGGCTTATCCCGGCGAATGGCTCTGTTGCGTTGTTGGTGCGTCGTGATACAGTGACGTTTCGCAGTGTGCCTGTTTGTTCAACAGGTTGAATTTTCAGGTTTTCTGTTGGGGGATAGACGGTGTCTGACACCTTCGTTGCCTCCCCAGGGCGATTGCACCAAAAGTCATGGTGCGCATAGGACTTTATTGAGATAAGTCTCGTCCCATCCGGCGGTGAGTCGTTTGTT
>CAUZOL010000199.1:0-12483 GCA_963581435.1 Planctomycetota bacterium | reverse complement strand
GACGTGCAGTTGGTTTCCGGCGACAAACCAAATCGGTCCGGCCGATTCGGTCGTCGAGGCTCCAATGATGACGAGGGCGGCCAAGGCAGCGGGGACTTACGCGACGTCTTGCGGCGCGGTCACCGTGCCGAGAAAGACGGGCAAACCAAGAAGGCGAAGATGTTCTACCGGCAGGCACTCGGCATCAATCCGAAAGAAGCACTCGCCCACCACCGTTTGGCCATCATTGCCGACAGCGAAAACGACTTCCGCACGGCCGAAGAACATTACCTCACAGCCCTCAAAATCAAACGGGACGATCCGAATCTGCTCAGCGATCTGGGCTATTCTTTCCTGCTGCAAAACCGGCCCGATGAAAGCAAGTACTATCTCCAGCAAGCGTTGAAGGCCGATCCGTCACACTTGCGTGTGCTGAACAACCTGGGGCTGCTGCATGCCCGCGCGGGAGATTATGACGAGGCGTTAGCCATGTTTCGGCAAACCGGCTCCGAACGCAAAGTTCAGGAGAAAATGGCCGAGCTCTTCCCCAACGGACGACCTCGCGGACGCGAAGAGAACCCGTTCAGAGAGTCGCCCGTTGCAGGCAGCCGGGACTTGCCGTACCGGCCAGAGGTGACACAAGCATCCGTTCCCGCCCCGTGGGAGAACGGCGGGGCGGGCAGTCGCGTGCAGACGGCTGACGGTCTTTCCAATCGATCTTCGACCTTTGACAGCCGTAATGAGTTGCAACGCAGCCCCGGCGCTCGACCGATTCCCGATGAAAGATATCCAGTCCAATCTGACCGGAATACATTTTCTGATCGTGGATACAACGAAAATCCACCGCTTCGGAATAGTCGGGAAAACGAGTACCCTGCCGGCTTGAATCGGCCGAACCCGTTCTCATCGGAATCAGCACAGCCGACGGGACAACAGTTCGACTCTCGTCAAATTCCGTCCAGTCCAGCTGACACACTCGAAGAATGGCCCCCGTCGAATCGGTCGCAGTCTGCTCCGCCGAGGGGACAAGCCGTTCCTTTCCCGCCTGCCAACAGTTTGCCTGGTAATTCTTTTGGGCCGTCATCTCATAATTCAACCAATCCATTTTCAGATAGCCAAAGGGGCATTTCACCGGCAAACGACCAACAGTTCGACGCTCGCGCTGCAAAAGGTACGAACGTTCGCCAACAAAGTTCGGGAGCGACAATCGACCGTCGGCAGCAGGCCGCGCTAATGGGGCTGAATGCCGGTCCGGGCGGCGTTTTTCCTGTGACCTACGAAGGCAGCGGAGCGGTCCGTCAGCCGGCATTCCCGCCAGCTAAGCGTCCCCAGGATTCTGCGCCACGATTCGAATCTGACCCCATGTCGAACTCAAATGCAGTAGATCTCCGCCGCGAGTTTTCAGCTGCACCAGCGAGTCAGCCAAATCACAGATTCACGGGTCAACAGAACCAATCGACCCAGCCGACCAATTTCGGCGATGATCGATACCGTACGGCGGCGCGGCCCGTCTCGCAGCCACGTGGGAGTTACAATCCGTCCAATGGCAACATCGCTGCACCACAGGACGATCGGGCGAATAATCAGCAGCCGACAATGCACCAGTTTCGACAGTTACTGCAGCAACGATCGCACCAGCAGCAGAATTCGCAGCGGGCAGCCAGCGAGCGTTATCTGCAGGAGAACGGGCAGCAGTTTCCGCAAGCCAACCCAAGGCAACCAGAAGTCCCACAGACTCAATTCGATCCCCGGCAAGCAGATCCCCGTGGATACGATTCACGGCCGACAACACGGCAGCAGTACCCGTCGGGCGAAGGCGGCAGCGACCAGAACATCACACGCCCGTATGGTGCCGAGCAGCGTCAGCCCGCGTCCGAATTCAACCCCGGCAACAGCTATCCGCAGGGATCGTCGAGCCGGTAGTCAAATCAAAGCCTGAAGCGCAAGCAAAGGAGTTTTCTGGAATCATCCTTCGCTTGCGCTTCAGGCTTTAATGTTTGGACGAATGGTGGAATTCTATCCGGCCATCAGTTGCTGCTCGAGCGCTTCGAGGACCTCTTCCAAGGGCCATGATTGAGAGGCAACGTCGATCGGCGTTCCCTGTTCCAGCCATCCTTTGACGTTGCGTTCGGCGGACATCACCGTGCTGTGATTGCGTCCGCCGAAATACTGGCCAATTTCACTATAGGCGGCTTGAGTCAGTTTGCGCGCGAGGAACATTGCCAGCATGCGGGGACGGCTCACCGAGCGATGTCGCCGTGACGACCTCAAATCGTCGGTGGGAACACCAAAGAAGCGGCTCACCGCCTGTTCCACGTCGGTCATTCGCACCACGCGAATGCAATCACGTTCGAGGTCGGCCAACACCCGCCGCGCGACCGTAACACCGACCCGTTTGCCGGTCATGTGGGAATATGTGGAAAGGCAGTTCAGGGCACCCTCCAATTCGCGAACGTTATTGCGGAAGCGTTCGGCGATAAAGTTCAACGCCTCGGTTGTAATTTCCGCCTTTAACCGTCCCGCCTTGAGTTTGACGATTTTGCGGCGTGTCTCAAGCTGTGGCGACTCGATGCGACAGACGAGTCCCGATAGACAACGAGTGGTGAGTTCGTCGGACATTTTCGTCAGCAGCCGCGGATGCCTGTCGCACGTCAACACGATTTGCCGTCCGTGACTCTCCAGCTGTTTGAATGTGTGCAGGAACTCTTCCTGAATCGCGCGTTTCGATTCGAGGAAATCGACATCATCGACCAGCAGGACATCGACGTTGCGAAAGCGGCGGCGAAAACTGGGCAACGTGTGTTCGCGGAGCGCCTGCGTAAAGAAGTTGGTGAACGCTTCCGATGTCAAATACATCACCTGTAGTTGTGGAAACTCGCGTCGCACACTGCGATAGATGCCTTCCAGCAGGTGTGTCTTGCCGATGCCGACGCCCCCGTGCAGAAACAGCGGATTGAATTTCTCACCGGGTGCTTCGCACACCTGTCGCGACGCAGTCAACGCCAACTCATTGGAACTGCCTGGAACAAACTCGGCGAGATCGGCGAAGCGGCGGCTTTGCGGTGTGCGGCCACCTGTCGTGCGCTGTGCAACCTGGCGTTCGGCGGTCTTCGGCGACTTCTTTTTCGATTTCTTGGGTGGCACGTTGGTTCCGGATTTTTCGGTGAGGACCAGACTGGAATCGACCTGAAGCCGCACGGAGACCGCCGGTCCGTAAATCGACTGTGCCACCTCAGTCAACGGGCGCTGAAACTGCTTTTGCATCCAGGTCAGCAGGAATGGACTGCCCACTCCAATGCTCAGTTCCTCGCCATCGCATGCCAGCGTAATTTTCTTATTGAACCAGTGGTCGAAGTTGCGCTCTCCGACTGTGCGCTGAAGCTGCTCGAAAAAATGGACTTCGGTCGGATCGTTCGGCTGCACCATCGCCGGTGTCGCGGGTTGCATCGTGCCCCCCATTCCTATACTGCATACCCTGAGCGCAACCGGCGTGTACCGGCCACCATCATCCAGCGGGAAGCGCAGCAGCAATCCGTTGCCACGTCCAGCGGAAGCGTCGTTGGGGCGCTTTGCAGTCTTAGTTATTCAAGACGGGATGAACGATTCGGCCGAGGCAACGACCGTGTCGTTCTTGTTAAACACTCACTCAGTCAGAGCCGATACTACCGACCCACGCGACGGTGTCAAATGTGAAAAACAGATTTTTTGCGCGTTCGAGTGAGGCCCGTTATCAAACCGCGAAAAGCTCCGTCAAACAGAGCCATTTCGAGTTTCAAAAAAATTCTGTTCGCGTCGTTCGGCTGCGCACAAGCTGTGGAGTTTGTGCCGATTTTAACCGACAATGAAATTACACAATGAGCATTCGAATCAAGATCCCGGACGAACTTGGCCGCTTCTGTAACGGACGGCACGAGTTGGAAGTCGAAGCGGCGACGTTCGACGGCATCGTTGCGCAATTAATCGAACGGCATCCCGATGTGGGACCGCGTTTGCTGGGGCGTGATGGGCGTTTGTTGTCACACCTGATCGTGTTTCACAACGGAACGAGTGTGCCGACGGCGAAACTGACCGAACGGGCGGTCGCGCCGAACGATGAACTGGAGATTATGTTTCTGGCGTCTGGCGGTTAGCGGCCATCTCGAGGCCGCTAACCGCCAGCGATGGGCAGTGCCGCGCTACGCAACCGGGGCGGCGGTTTGAGTACCCAAATCCTCTTGCTCCAGCAAATCGTCGAACGTCTTGATGACGCGTTCTTTGAGTTCTCCGAAGAACTCCGTTGTATTGAAGTATGGCAGATCGATTTCAGGATACTCGTTGTGCGACTCGGCTGGCAGGTTGTAGTCGTCAGAAGTGAACCCCTGTAATTTCTCCAGCCGATAGCCGCGCAAAAACGTACGCAGGATCAATTGTCGGAACGTTTCCGCGGTGATAGTCAAACCGGTGAGTCCCGATACGGCCTCGGCCATCTGATCGTGGTTCAAGGCGGCGAACTTGCAGCCGCCGAGAATGTCGTCGCGGAGTGGGGTTAAGCCCTTATCGGGATTGGTGATGGCATCGACCCAGTAATCCATTCCGGTTTCGCGCTCGAATAATAACAGAAGGAATGTCCGCATCGACATGTGACCGCCGGCAAGAGCCCACGGGTATCCAGGATTCGTCTGCGGCAGGTAGGCGGGCATTTCGACGCCCTTGCAATGCATGGCATAGCCGGTCTCGCCCAATGCTTCGGAAAGACGCAACGTTCCCTGGCCGAGCAATTCCGAGCGGCCCTCGCCAATATCCGTAATTGCCTTGAGCGCGCTCTGGAAATCTCCGTAGAACGGTCCGTCGGGCATCGCTTTGCCGTCGTCCTTGTGCCGTTCGTTGTATTCCATCGCATAGCTCAGCGTGGTGCCGCACGAGATGGAATCGAGCGCCAATTCATCGACAAGTTCAACCAACGTACACGCCTGATCGATGTCGTAAATTTCGAGGTTGGATGACAGCAGGTTGAGCGGTTCAAAGTCGAGTTTGCCTCGAAATTTCCCCGCTTTTCCTTCTTCGTCGACGTCGTAAACGTTCTTGTGACATTTGATCCCGCAGCGGTAGCACGCTTCATCTTTGATGACGTACTTGCCGGTTGCTTCAACGTTGACGCGGTACAGTGGGACGGAAACGTCTGTGCCGGTCGGAGCGAAATTCCGCTCGGGCATCGCATGTTGTTCGTTCAAGGCGACATAATTGGCCCACGTTCCGCCGACGCCATCGGTGGCGTTGTCTCGGAACCGCGCGCTGCCGGGACCGGTGGCGACTTCCTTGTTCAGAATTTTGAAGCTGGGAGCCGATGCCGCGATGCCGTCTTTCGTGTCGGCCACAATCGCCAGCAGGTTTTTCGAGCCGAGAATGCCGCCCATACCGCCGCGCCCGCAGTAACGCGCTTTGGGATCGCCACTTTTGAGTTGATTTTCAGTCGAAAGCGCGATGGCGGCGTAGCGGACGGTTTCATAGTTCTCGCCGGATGGCCCAATCACCGCGTAATGGGCATTTTTTCCGAATCGTTCTTTCAACGTCTGGATCTTGTCGTTGACATGGCGGCCGGTTAGGAATGATGCGTCTTCAAAGCGGAATTCGGTCTCCGCTTCGGGGTTGTCGGGGTCGCGTGTGATGTGCAGCAGCACCGGCTTTTCACTGCGACCGGTAAACACGATTTCGTCGATGCCGAGATAGCGGAGCTTTGTGCCGAATTTGCCACTGCCGGCCGACCACATGGCCGACGGGAGGCCGCTGAGCGAGCGTTTGAGCGGCGAATAGGCCAGAAAGAACGTCCGCAGTCCCGTCATGAATTTTGTGCCGCTGAGCACACCCAATGTCAGCAACAACGACGAGTCGGCGTCGTACGCCTCGCGAACGGGATGCTGCTCCAGGAATTTGAAACCGCGGGCGATTCCTCCCAGCACATCGTCCAGGTCTTCGCATTGAATCTGTGATTTGTCCGACGTCGCAGCGGAGAGGTTCACATGGTATCGCGTGAACTCAAAATCTTGTGGTGTTCGCGTCTCTGTATTGTCTTGATCGCTCATGTGGTACTCCGTACGAGGTGATCAAATGAATGCAATGTGGGCGGACATAGTACACCGACAATCAACAGCCCAGTCAACGCCGTTTTAGAGACAAACACCGCAAAGCCGACGGGCCGCGTCCCGCGGGATCGAGCAATTGTTCAATCAACGTTCAACCTGAACCGGCTGCACCCCAAACGTTTCCACGAACAATGCATAGAGCGCCGGCACAACAAGCAGCGTTAATACAGTGGCAACCATCAAGCCGAAGATCATGCACCAGGCCATCCCTTCCCACAGCGGGCCGCCCGAAAGAGCCAAAGGCAATAAGCCGCCAATGGTCGTCGCGGTCGTCAGGAAAATCGGCAGCAAACGCTGTTTGGCTGCGTTCACCAGACACGAACGAAACTCATCGCGTGACAGTCCACAAATTGGACCGGCGCCGTCGGACTTCTCCGCCGCTTCCTTGATGAGAATATCGGCGAATTCGATGAAGATGATGCCCGTATTCAGCACGATGCCGAACAACGCCAGAATGCCCAACTGAGGCATGAAACCCAACGGGTTGCCGGTAAAATACAAACCGGGCAGCGCACCGATGAGGGCCAACGGCAGCGTCGAGAGAATGATGATCGGTTTGGCGATACCGTTGTACTGAATCACCAGCAGCATGATGATCGACAGCAGGGAGAGGCTCAGCGAGTACCCCAGCTGTTCCTTTCCCTCCATCGAATCTTCCAGTGCGCCGCCCGGCTCGATTCGGAAACCAGCAGGCAGTTCCTTTTTGAGTTGCTTCATTTCGTCCGAAGCCAGAATCTGCATGACAACGTCGTTGCCTCGAACGCCCGCCTCAACTTGACTGCGGACTTCGATCATGCGATTCAAATCGCGGCGGACAATTGTCGATGTGTCCCAGCGGGGTTTGACGGTGGCGATTGAGTCGAGCGGCAACTTGCCCGACAGCCCCTCGACAAACGCACCGTCGAGTCCTTCCAGCGAGCCTCGCTGATTCTGTTGCAATCGCAGATACACGGGAACGAGGTGGTCGCCTTCGCGAAACGTTGTGAGCCGATGGCCGCTGAAGTAGGCATTCAGCGTGCGGGCGATGGACGCATTGGTCACACCCGCCAGATTTGCCCGGTCCTCATCAACATCGACACGCAGCTGATACCCCGGCACACCCCACGAATCGTTCACATCCCAGGTTCCGGGATTGTCTCGCACCATTTGTTTGACGCGGTCGGCATATTTCCGCAACGCCACCTTGTCGGCAAACCCAGGCCCAAAAACGCGAATCTCGACCGGATCGGCCGACGGTCCCAGATAAAGCTCTATCGGGATAATTCGCGCACCGACAATGGGTTTGAGACCGAGTTGCTTGTCTCCATTTTCTGCGATTTCACGCACGCGTTTTGCTATCTCCGGCGTATACAGACCGTTGGTTGTGCGAACGAGAATTTCAGCGTAATTTGGTTTTCGGGGTTCGGGGTCCCACCCCAAATACCAACGCGATCCGCCTCCGCCCACCATCGTCCGCATTGCGCGCAGCCGGTCAATCGCGTTCCCCTCCTGGTCTGTTGCGGGGCTGAGTCGTCGAAGAATTTCTTCGACTTGTTGTGCGACGAGATTTGTCTCTTCGATGGATGCGTTCTCCGGCAACCGAACTTCAATAGCGAATTGGTCGCGAACATCCTTCGGAAAGAACTCCGAACTGATCGGAAGCATGAACGTTCCCATCAGCAGCGCGATTGCGATTCCCACGGTGAGAAATTTGGCGTTGATCGCGGCGCGGACGGCTCCCCGGAACATGTTGTCGATCAGATCACCGCCGTCATCCGACTCATTTGCGGCCTTGCCGCCGCTAAGCAACCCCTGCAACTTCGCCATCAACCAGGGCAGCGGCGCGCTGGGCTTTGTTGGGTCTTTTGGGGCGCGAATGAACGTTGCGGCGAGGATGGTGCAGAACGTCATGGCCAGAATCCAGCTGATCGCCAGCGTCACCGACAACGTTACCGGCAGGCTGTAAACATATTCCTTCTTCGAGCCGATCAGCCCGACGAGCATTGGTGCGAATGCTGCAATCGTCGTCGCCGTCCCCATTAACATGGGCGATGAAACCTGACTTGACCCCTTAATGGTCGCCTCAAGCGGCGACATCCCGGCAATTTGGTTGGTGCGCGACTGATCGCAAACCTGCACCGCGTTATCGACCAACAACCCCAGCGCAATGATGATTGACGCCAACGAAATCTGTTCCAACTCGACGTCGAACAGAGTCACGAGGGCGACGGCACCCAGCACGACAATCGGGATATTGGCTGCCATAACCACTGCCGACCGAAAGCCGACGACGAGATAGACGACAATGACGACGATGACGATCGCACCGATGACATTGCTGACCACCTGCCAGATTTTGGCGGCAACGTTCTCCGATTAATCGGAGACGGGAGTGACCACGATGTCGGGCGGCAAGCTTTGCTCGGTTTCCTGCATTTCCTTGATGCGAGCTTTGGCCGCATTGCAGATGTCGATAATGTTTTTGCCTGCCTTCATCGACAGCGCGACAACGACTGCCGGTTGCGATGTCTTGGCATCTCCAAACCGACAGATCAGCTGCCGGGGGTCTTCGTAATCACGAATGATCTTCAGGCCGAGATCATTCAAGTACACCGGCCGCGCGGCCTCTCCCTCGCCGACCATGCCGGCGATGATCGAGCCCATCTCTTCAACCGCGTTGATCTCGCCACCCGGTTTGACCGAAAAACGCCCGACATCGGTGTCGAGACTACCACCGGCGGCGACGATATTGCGTGCTTCGACGAGTTTCTCCAACTGCTTCGTTGTGAGGTTTAAATGCGACCACGTCCCCAAATCGGTCTCGATGTAAATGGCTTCCTCGACGACGCCGTATTGTTCCGACTTGGCCACGCCCGGCAGTAACCGCAACTCGTCCTTAATCTTTTCGGCGATAACGTCGAGTTGCCTCAGCGTGTATTTGCGATCTTCACGAATGCTCGTTTCGCCGGGCAACGGTTGCTGATAGACGGCGAGCAGAATGATGTAGGTGTCGCCGAACTCGTCATTGACGATGGGGGTAATTCCCTGTTCGGGCATTTCGACCCGGGCAACGCGGGCGCGGACCTTGTCCCAGACGTTGTCAATCTGCTCCGGGGTCACCAGATCTTCGGCATCGACGTAGATTGTCGAGAGGCCGGCGGTCGTCGTCGAACGAACAACGTCCACTTCGTCGATGGTGTCGAAGGCATCTTCGAGCGGCTTTGTGATCAGTTCCTCAACTTTTTCGGTCGGCGCACCGGGCCAGACGGTCGTCACCGCGCAGGTCCGCACGGTGTAGGCCGGATCTTCGCGGCGGGGCATTGTCCGAACCGAAACAATTCCCCATAACGTCAGCAGTGTGACGGAAGTTAAGACAATAGGGCGGTATTTGACGGCGGCAGCGGACAGGCTCATCGGCTCGCCCCCGTTCGTTCAGCACCCGTTGGCTCGATAACGGTGACCGCCTCGCCGTCGGTTAGAAACAACGCGCCTTCGGCGACGATTCTCGTTCCGGCCTTCAGGGGCGTCTTTCCGGCTGCCTCGATTCGTCGCTTTGTTCCCAGAACATCAATCACGTTCACTTCAACCCGTTTGGCATTTGTTGTTTGGCCTTTCGTTTCAGCGACAAACACATAGGTCTTTCCCGACTCTTCGAGAATCACGTTCAACGGAACGTACAATCCCGGTGCCGGAGTTTCTGCGTCGATATCGACTCTCATGATGTCGCCGGGCCGCAGCAGCCAACGCTCACGAACGTAGGGAACCGTGTCATTGGATTTCCTCAGCAACGCGGCAACATCCTTGTTGGGAATCTCGTTGCCATCATGGTCGAAGAAGGTTCCCGCCAGTAAATCCTGTTTCGGGTCCAATTCTCCCAAGTCGGTCAGTTCCCGCATGGTGGCAACCTGCAGATAGGGGAGTCGCTTCTCGCCCGGAGTGACACGAACTTTTTGCAACCGAAGTATCGAATCCGTCAGACCGTTACGGTCGGATTGTGTGGCATTAGTAACGCGGTACACAAAATACCCCGCGGCATCGTGATGCAACGAATCGACATTCACGTAATACGGCGGAACTCGGTCGCGCGTTTCGGTAAACAGCCGAACCAACATGCGGACTCGCGGCGTCGTCGAATTGCGTTCGTCATCCGGCAGCCCCACTTCAATCCGCTCGTTTCTTATCAGCAGTGTGACTTTGAATGTTCGCGTGGCAGGGTCGGCAATGGTCGCTTTTTCATAAACCATTGCCTCCATCGGCTCGTCACTTCCCGGTAGGAAGACAAAGACGATATCGTTGTAATTCAGCCGTGCATCGGTCTCGACCGAGACGGCAATCTCGACCGAAATGGGGTCCATCATCTGGATGGTGACAACCGGTTCGCCCGCCTGAACGTAGCCGCCGGGAATCTGATGCACTTAGGCAATTTGACCGTGAAACGGTGACCGCAACTGCGTATCGATCAGGTCCTTCTTTGCCTGCAGGACGTTCTCAGCCGCCTCGTCCTTCTGGGCCTCCAGCGACGCCAACTCGGCTTCTGTGACCGACTTGGATGCAGTGGCTTGATCGAATTCCGCCTGCTTGGTGTCGAGATTGGCCTTTGCCCGGTCCAGTTCTGCTTGAGTGGCAGCGCCCCGTTGGAACAGCTTTGCGACTCGGTCGAATTCCGTCTTCGTCACGGTGACCGACGCCTGCGCTGCTTTTATCTGCGCCGGAACGAAGTCCTTTAGCTCGGCACTCTTCGCCTTCGCCGTTGCGACGGCCGTGTTTTCCTGCGCTTTGGCAATCGCCAGTTTTAAGTCAAAGCGATCTCTTTCCAGCCTGGCGACTACTGTTCCATCGCTGATCAGTTTGTCGTTTTCATCAACGGTGCGTCCGCGGATGTTCTGTCCCGGCTCCAACGCCAACTCGACGCGACCCGCAACCTGAAAACCCATCTTTTCGGTTTTCCATGCGACAATAGAACCGGTGAGTTGACTCGTCGGCCGGGAAACCGTCCGCTGTAATTCGAGAACGGTAACCGGTCGCGGCGTTTTCGCCCGCTTGACGGGAGCCGCCGCCATGTCACAACCGACGAGCAACAAAACTGGCAAGAAGACACAAACACAGCGCACAACACCAAACACCATTGATCTCTCCTGGAAGCGAACAACATATATAGAATATAATGGGAGCAGGCCGTGACCCGTTCATTGTTCACACTTACAGGGGGACTCACAAGTAAGAAGTTGTGAGATTTGTTTCGTATAAGACGGAATGTATTTGTCACGACCGCTGATCAATCAAACTCCGACGAGTGTTGGAATTTGGTAACGGGGAATCCGTCTTGCGTGGGAATCTTGCCTTGCGGGTTATGCTGGAATTCATCGATGCCGCGGACCAGGAATGCTTCAAAGTACGGCCAGACGTCCAGGTCGCATTTGACATCAGTCGCGCAGAACCGCAGCGTGAGGCCGACGCGGACACGATCGGATTCGTTGGCTCCCGAGCCGTGAATCAAGCCGTCGTCGTGCAGCGACATTTCCCCCGCCCGCATGTCGAGCGAGACAACGCGGCTGGCATCGATGGCAGCCGAATCGATCTCTTCCGGGAGAATGTAGTTCTCGTTGTCCGACGTGCGGTGTTCGACGTCGCCGGTTTGATGTGTTCCTTTCACCACCTGCATGGCGGCGTTTTCGCGGTCGGTGTCGAACAATGCAATCCAGGCGGTCACCGCCTTGCGGGGCGAGAGCGGCCAATACTGTGCGTCCTGATGCCAGGGAACAATGGTCCCGTCGCCCGGAAACTTGCAGAAAAACTGCGCCCCCCACAAAAAGAAATTCGGGCCGGCAAGGTCTTCTACGTAATCGAGCAGAGCCGGCGTTCGGCACACATGGTCAATCCAACGGTTCGCTTTGTGCCAGCAATTCACGCGGCCCATCTCCACGTCGGCGGGCAATAACTCGCACAGTTCACCAAACCGCCGCTGCATTTGCTTGACGGCAGCCGCATCGAACAGCGGTAACCCGGTCAAGTAGCCGTCGTCGCGATACTGCTGCTGTTCCCCGGATGTCAATCGACGCCCCACAGTGCCAAGTTCAGTCGTCGTCATGCTGGCCTCGTTGAGTGGTTGGAATACTTGGCGTTCATTTTGGCATTTGGAGATTTGGCGGGCAATGCAGTCGCGACGGTGTGGGGGGCGTGAGACCCGCGTTAAAAACGTTCTTCGTCGCTGTCACCCTCCGTGTTTCTGCGTGAGAGTCTGGAAAATCTTGGGAATTTTAAGACTTTTCGTGATACCGACGGGTACTTTTTTCGGGTTCTTCACCGATTTTAATGGGTGTTTTCAGCACGGTTTGAGTTTCAGTTTTCCACAGAAGAACAGGATGCGGGTGCGGTAGTTCGCAAAGTTGCGGAAGCCGCGGGCGTT
>CAUZOL010000198.1:0-12545 GCA_963581435.1 Planctomycetota bacterium | reverse complement strand
GACCAGCGGCGGCTGTTTTTCTGCTTGGCAACCGCCCGGATTCTTGACAATCCAACAAATGTTGATATGATGAGGTGAGTTGGCTCGACCCTTGTCGCAGCTTTCATCGGCGATTAAGCTGGATGTGCAGGATGTGATTAGGTGTTTGGGTGATGGCGATTGCAACAGGATGTTGGTTTTCGCTGCAAGAAATTTGTTTAGAAGTTAGACACTCCGGGATCGACAACATACACAACCCACCAGTCGATCCAATCGGGGCCGCAGTTACGCGTCCTCGAACCGCAGGGCCTACCGATCAAACGGGAGAGAAGGAATGATCCGTTTCACGACAGCGATCTTGAGTACCACGGTCGCTACCCTTTTGCTATTGGCGACCGCGTCTGAAGCGAATGCCGCACCGGCCGACGGAAAATCCGGGCTGGGTGATCCGGGGACGCTGAATTCCCTGCAGATCGATCCCAAGCTCAACGACAAGCAGGGCGTCACCATTCGTGGTCGCGACGCCCGGCAACAGGTGTATGTCACCGGTGTCTACTCCAGTGGGCAGCAGCACGATTTCACCCAAAAGGTGAAATACACCACCACACCCGAGGGAATCGTCGCCATCGATGCGACGGGTCTGGTGACTCCTCTTAAGGATGGTGACACGAAACTGGTAGCGACTGGAACGGACGGCAAGACCGCCGAATTGGCGATTCACGTCCAAGGTGTCGCGAATCAGGTTCCCATCAACTTCAAGAATCAGATTGCCCCGATCTTCACAAAGCTTGGTTGTAATAGCGGTGGCTGTCACGGAAAGGCCAGTGGCCAAAACGGCTTCAAATTGTCGCTGCTCGGCTTTTATCCCGATGACGACTACGAATTCCTCGTGAAAGAAGCACGTGGACGCCGCCTCTTCCCGCCGGCACCCGATTCGAGCTTGCTGATTCAAAAAGCAACCGGCCGCTCGCCGCACGGTGGTGGCAAACGGATGGAAGTGGGAAGTTACGAACATCGTATGATGTATCGCTGGATCGAACAGGGAATGCCCAAAGGAAACCCCGGCGACCCTGTTGTTGCGGGAATTGAATGTCTGCCCAAGGGGCGGGTTCTGGATCGTGGTTCCGATCAGCAGATCACTGTCGTCGCGACCTACTCCGACGGCACGACCGAAGATGTGACCCGCATGGCGCTCTTCGAAGCGAATGACACCGAAATGGCAGAAACCACTGTCACCGGCGTCGTTAAAACGCTCGACCTGAGCGGCGAAGTGGCCATTATGGCCCGTTACCAGGGCCAGGTTTCGACATTTCGTGCCACTATCCCGCTCGGTGCGACGGTGGCCAACCTGCCCGCGCCGGTCAACGTGGTTGACGAGACGGTCTTCAAGAAGCTGACCATGCTCGGCATTCCCCCCTCGCCCCGCGCCGACGATGCCACCTTCATGCGACGCGTGCACGTGGACATTTCGGGGACTCTGCCCAGCGAAAGTGAAGCGGCTGCGTTCCTCGCCGACAAGGACCCGTTGAAGCGGGACAAGCTCATCGACCGCCTGCTCGACAGCCCGCAGTACGCGGATTACTTCGCCAACAAGTGGAATCTGGTTCTTCGCAACAAGAAGCGACAAGCCAACGATCTCGAAGGAACCTACGCCTTCTACCAGTGGATTTGGGCCAGTCTGTACGACAACAAGCCCTACGACCAAATGGTGCGAAACATTCTGACCGCATCCGGCGACAAGTCGTTTAACCCCGCGGTCATCTGGTACAGAGAAGTCGATCAGATCAACGAGCAAGTCGAAGACACAGCCCAGTTGTTCTTGGGTTTGCGGATTCAATGTGCCCGCTGTCACCACCACCCCTTCGAAAAGTGGAGCCAGAACGATTACTACAGCTTCTCGGCATTCTTCAGCCGAGTTGGTCGCAAGAATCTGCAGCGAAATGCCGGTCGCTCGACCGAACGCAGAATCTTCCACAACGAAGGGACTGCATCCGCACGTAATCCGCGTTCGGGCGAAACTCTCAAGCCAGCCGGCTTGGGAAGTGCACCGTACGAAATTGCTGTCGATCGCGATCCGCGAACTTACCTGGCCGACTGGATGAGTGCAAAAGACAATCCATTCTTCGCCAAGGCGTTGGTCAATCGCTACTGGAAACACTTCTTCAGCCGCGGCATTGTCGAGCCGGAAGACGACATGCGGGAAACCAATCCGCCGTCGAACCCCGAACTGCTGGACGGACTGGCAAAGTCCTTCGTCGATAGTGGCTTTGATCTCAAACAGTTGATTCGCACGATCTGCCGGTCGAATGTGTACCAACTCACCTCGTTGCCGAACGAGCACAACCTCAAGGATAAGCAAAACTTCTCGCGGTACTATCCCAAACGGTTGACCGCCGAGGTTCTGTACGATGCATTTCATCAGGTCACCAACACCACCCAGGGTTACAGCGGCCTTCCCGCTGGCACGCGTGCAACGCAACTGCCCGATCCGAGTGTGGGACCGTATTTCCTCAAGGTATTCGGCCAGCCGCAAGGTGACACCGCATGTGAATGTGAACGGTCGCAGGAAGCCAACTTGGCACAGAGCCTGCATCTGCTGAATAGCAATGAGGTACAGACAAAGATTGCGTCGGGTTCTGGGCGTGCCGCTCTGTTGACCAACGACAAAGAGCGTTCGCCGGAACAGAAAGTCAAGGAATTGTACCGCTGGGTCTACTCACGCGAGCCTGTTTCCGAAGAAATGAAAATCGCGCTGGCTCATATTGAAAAGCATAAGGCCTCACCCAAAACCGCCTACGAGGATATTGTGTGGGCGTTGATCAACACCAAGGAATTCCTGTTCAATCATTGATCGGGCAACCGTCAATGACCGGGCCGGACTTCCTCCTGCCGTACAATGTGTCCCGATTGCAGCCGAACGGAGATTTCGGCTGTGGTCGGCCCTCTTGTCGCCATGGCGGCAACGAGAGGGTATTGCACGCCCCGTGCAAGTAATCCATGTTTCTTTTTTCGTTCCGCGATTTCCGCTTATCAACGGGTGATGCCCGTTGGTACGATGAAAAATGCAGTCTGCTGTTGTATGCATACGACATGCTCAGCGGTTTGACGACGCGTTGACTGAGTCGGCTGTTGTTGTGGAATGCCGACTCTGAGATTTTGAAACGACCTTATCGAGGGCGATGCCAAACAACTCAAATTTGTGTTGGCCCGCCTTCCGATTTCTACCGGCGAGAGATTGGCTGTTCCACTGCTTGTTGACATTGGCGTCAAACGAAGACGGATCGCTTTTCTGGAGGGGGAGTAATGCGTAAGAATCGACTTAGTATCTGTGTGGGGCAATTTCTCCGGAACTGCTCGGCAGGATTATTGTCCCTCGCCGTGGCCTTCTCCATAGTCGGCGCCAGTTCCGTTTCCGCCCAACTCCCGCAGACGCGGCTGTACTCCATCGCCCCGATGGGAGGCAAGGCTGGCGTAACCCTCGATGTGAAGGTGACCAACGGGGCCGACCTCGACGAATTGAATTCGTTGTTGTTCAATCACCCCGGCCTTAAGGCTGTAGCCAAAACGCAGGACTCCGGCGGCAAGCAAGTTCCCGTCGCAAACACATTCGTTGTCACTGTCGCAGCCAATGTTCCTCCGGGAACCTACGAAGTGCGGACGGCCGGCCTGTTCGGCCTGAGCAATCCGCGATCCTTTGAGGTCGGTGATCGCGACGAAATTACTGAAGCCGAAGGCAACAACACCCGCGAGCAGGCTCAGGAAATCAAACAGAACGTCGTTGTTAACAGTGTCATCGGCGGCGCGACCGACATCGACTTCTACCGCATTGAGGGCAAAAAGGGGCAGCGGATTCTTGTGAACTGCCGGGCGATTCAACTCGACTCGCGGCTCTCCGCCACCTTGGGGCTTTACGATGCCAACGGCCGCCGCCTCAGCGATGCCCGCGGCAACTCCCGTAACGATCCGCTTCTCGACGTAACACTCCCCGCCGACGGACAGTACTTCGTCAAAGTCCACGATTTTCTGTATCGTGGTGGAGCGGATTACGGGTACCGCCTCATCGCCGGAACCGGACCGCACATCGATTACGTCTTGCCTCCATCAGGGACGCCCGGTTCCACATCCACCTATACCCTGTTCGGACGGAATCTTCCCGGCGGGCAAGACGCCGGCGTGAAGCTCGACGGAAAACCGCTCCAAAAGCTCAACGTTTCCATCGCGCTGCCGAAAGACGAATCGACATTGCAGACGTCGGTCTTGCTGCCGTCGGCCGAAGCCGCGATTGACGCGATTTCGTACGTCCACAAGTCACCATTGGGTAGTTCCAATCCCGTGCAAATCTACTTGGCCACTGCACCGGTGCTTGCCGAAAAAGAGCCGAATGATGAAGTGGCGCAGGCCCAGCAAGTGACCGTTCCTGCGGAAATCGGCGGACAGTTTCAGGCACGCGGCGATACCGACTACTTCGACTTCACAGCCAAGGCCGGAGAGGTCTACTACATCGAAGTCTTCGGACAGCGAAGCGGCGGATCGGCCGACCCGTACTTCACACTCGAACAAGTCACAAAGAACGACAAGGGCGTGGAAACCGTCAAACGCATCACCATACAGGACGATAACACCAAGAACCTTTCCGCCAACGTGTTTGATACGATCACTGACGACCCAGTTTACCGCTTTCAGGTTCCGGCTGACAGTACGTATCGTGTGATGCTGCGGGACCGTTACTTTGAGGTGCGGGGATATCCGAATCTCGTGTATCGCCTCTCGATTCGTCGTGAGAATCCGGACTTTCGCGTGGTTGCCATCCCCACTCCCCCGACCCAGGCGGCGACTTCGATCGCGCAATCGTGGTCGATCGCCGTTCGCAAAGGCGACAACGTCAAAATCGATCTGCTGGCGTTTCGGCAAGATGGCTTCAACGGCACAATCGACGTGACAGTCGAGGGTTTGCCCAAGGGCGTAATCTGCAAAGGAGCCAGCATTGGTCCCAAGCAAACAAAGTCGGTCCTCATCTTCACAGCGACAGACGATGCACCCGAGTGGGCCGGACTCGTGAAAGTCAACGCCAAGGCTCGCATCGAAGACCCGCAAAAGGCACGCGGTGTCGTAACCGCCAATGCTGCAGTGAAGGCCGCCGCCGCCGCGTTGCCGAAACTGCAAACGGCCCTCGCCAAGACAATCGACACACAAAATAAGGCCAAAGATCCTCTGGCCAAGGCCAACGCACTCGCAACAAAGGCGGCGCAGGATCGCGACGCCGCAAAGAAAAAATCCGATGCCGACGCCTTGGCATTCAAGACGGCACAAGCTGCGGCAACCGCTGCCACGAAGAAATCGACCGATGCCGCCGCCGCCGTCAAAACGGCGACCGACGCGAAGACTGCTGCTGACAAAGGGACTGACGAGAATGCCAAAACGGCTGCCGCCAAAGCCTTGACCGATGCCCAGGCAGCGGCCAAGAAGGCAGTTGAAGAATTGGCAGTCGCCAAGACAACCGCCACAGCTGCCGATGCCGTCGCAAAGACATCGGCAGCGGCCACCGTCAAGGCCGAGGCCGTGGTCAAAGACACTGGCAACAAGGCGAAAGCTGCCGACGCCGTTCAGAAGGCTGCCGACCTGGCAGCCAAAACAGCGACCGATGCCAAGCAGGCTGGCGACAAGAAGGTGGCTGACGCTCAGGCCGGTCTCACAAAGGCCGAAGCCGACAACAAGGCTGCCAGCCGAGAAGTCGCTCGTTCGGCCCGGGTTGGAACAATTGCCTGGAGCGGAGCGGCCAATGTTCCGGGAGTCGCGCGGGTTGCCCAATCGCTGGGACTTTCGGTTCTCAAGGAAACAGCCCCTTATCAGGTCACCACCGACGTCTTCCGCGTCGAGGCGAATCAGAGTCGCCAGATTCTGGTCCCCGTCAAACTTGCCAAACGTAACGGGTTCGACAACAACGTCGCGCTGACATTCCAGGGCCTGCCTCCAAAAACCAACATTCAGATTGTTAATAAGCCAATCGCGAAGGGCAAGAATGAAGTCTTGCTGCGAATCTTCCTGAATGCCAACGCCGTCGTTGGCACCTACACCCTCTATCTGAAGGGACAGGGGCAGGTGCCGTACAAACGGAATCCCGAACGCGAAGTGGCAGCGAAAGCTGCACAGGTCAAAGCTGCCGAGGTGCTTAAGGTCGCCCAGGCAGCCGCCACGAAAGCAACACAGAATCGCGACGCCGCGAAAAAGAAGGCGGTCGCCGACACGGCGGCCTTGAAGAAGGCGACCGACGCCGTAACTGCGGCAACGAAAAAGGCAACTGATACCGCAGCAGCCGTCAAAGCGGCAACCGATGGCAAAGCTGCTGCAGACAAAGGAACTGATGACAACGCCAAGGCGGCCACCGCCAAGGCATTGACCGATGCACAAGCTGCAGCAAAGAAGGCGGGTGAAGAATTGGCTGCCGCACAGAAGGTGGCGACCGCTGCCGATGCTGTCGCCAAGACATCAGCCGCAGCCAATGTCACAGCTGAAGCTGCAGTCAAGACAACGGCTGCCGCATCGACAGCTGCCACGGCAGCGAAAAAGGCAGCCGACACAGCCGCAACGGCAGCAACAAATGCAGCGAAACCAAAGAACATCAATTGCTTCTTCACATCCACGCCAATTGTAATCGATGTGAAGCCAGGGCCGGCCACGCTGACAGCTGTCGCGCCCGGCGGCGGCGCTCTCAAGAAGGGACAGAAGATCGACGTTAAGGTGACCATCAAACGCATCAATGGCTTTGTTGGTCCGATTACCTTAACGCTTCCGGCAGTGCCAGGTGTTACGGGGGTGACGGCCCAGCCCGTCACAATCCCGGCCGATAAGAGCGACGGCGTACTATCAATTTCGGCCGCCGGCGATGCGACCGAAGGTCAATTGGCCAATCTCGTGGTGCGCGGCACAATGGACTTTGCTGGCAAAGCGGCCGTCGATGTGCCGGTCGTTATTAAGGTTGCGAAGTAAACGGACACTGCTTGGAAATGTATCGGCCACGAGAGAATCGCGGCCGCAAGAAACTGAATGGTTTGTAATACAGGGGTTTCTCTGATGCGAAAATTGATCGCGAGCCTGTTTGTCGTTTGTGGGTTGGTCGTCTACGGCGTCACGGCACACTCGGCAGATGAAAAGCCGGCAAAAAAAGCGGGCGTTATCGAAGCGGCTGCCGTTAACCTGGGCCGGCCGGTGGATTTTGATCGCGACATCTTGCCCATTTTCGAGAGCAGTTGTATCGCATGCCACAACATCGCCATCGACGAGGGCAAATTGTCGCTGGAAGATGTTGAGAGCGTGATGAAAGGCGGCAAGCGGGGACCGATTATCGTACCCAAGCAGCCTGAAAAAAGCCGCCTGTTCCTGTATGCCTCGCATGCAGCGAAACCCAGCATGCCTCCGATGCCGAACAAGGTTGACGCCGCAACGTTGACACCGAAGCAACTTGGTTTGATTCGTCAGTGGATTCTGGAAGGTGCGACCAAGGGAATGGGAGCCTCGCGCCAATCGGTGCAGTGGCGTCCGCTTCCGTCGACTCTCAAATCGATCTACAGTGTGGCGTTGTCTCCCTGGGGACGATTTGCTGCCGCAGGACGTACAAACCAAATCAGCGTCTACGACCTTTCGAGCAAACAAGAAGTGGCGCGTCTGGTCGATCCGGCACTCGCCACTGTCGAGTACGATGGCGGGCTGATGTATCCCGGTGGTGCCGCACATCGCGACTTCGTCAACTCGCTGGCGTTCAGTCCCGATGGCAATTTGCTGGCATCCGGTGGCTATCGCGTCGTGAAATTATGGAAACGCGTGACCGAACCAAAACGGTTCGCCCTGCCCCTTGGGCAGGATGTCACGGCGGTCGCCATCAGTGCCGATGGCAAACTGGCGGCGATCGCTGCCGCCGACAAGACCGTTCGCCTGTGGAATCTCGTCGATGGTAAACCCGGTGCAACGCTCAGCGGCCACACCGATCGCATCACTGGACTTGAGTTCTGGCCCCGCGCAGAAGAGCAGGCCGCCGTCAGCCGTCTGGTGACAACCACCACCGCCAATATTGCTACCACCAACAGGAATCTCGCGACAGCGAAACAGGCCGCCGCCGATTTCGCCGCCCATCCCGATCCAAAACTCGATGAAGCGGCGACAAAAGCAAAGCAGACACAGTTGGCCGCCGCGCAGACCGCCGCAGAAGCCGCATTGAAGGCCGCCGGTGCTGCAGCGACAGCCGCCACCACGGCCAGTGCTGCCTTCGATAAGAAAGCCGCCGAGCAGTCGCGACTGTTTACTGTCTCCGCAGACAAAACAGTCCGAATTTGGAAAGCAAGCGATGGTTCGGCAATCGCACAGTTGCAGACACCGGCAGCAATTAACGACGTTGCGACCAACCTTGACGGCAGTCGGTTTGTTACCGCCGAAGCCGACAACACGCTCCGCGTCTGGGCCTTTCCAATCGTTGAGACAAAGCCGGCCGACGGTGAAAAGAAAGACCCAGCGAAGCCCGCCGTTGTACCGGTATCCGAACTCAAAGGTCATACGAAGCCGGTCACATCGGTTGATCTGGTCTTCACTCCCGGTACACAAATCGTTTCCGGCAGCACCGATGGCACCATCCGCACTTGGGATCTGGCCGGTGCAAAACAGATTCGTTCGATGAATCATGGCGGTCCGGTTATGGCCGTCGCTGCCCGCGCCGATGGATTACGTCTCGCTTCGGTTAGCGATAACGGAATTGGAAAACTCTGGGAAACCAGCAACGGAAAGCAATTGGCCGAACTCAAGAGCGACGTCAAATTGCAGCGACAGGTCACCGAGAGAGTCGAGGAGCAGGCAGTTTCCAAACAACGCGTTGCTCTGGCCGATGCCGCTTTCAAGGCGGCTGACAAGAATCTCAAGGATCGCGAGGCAGCTGCCAAGAAGGCGACCGATGCCAAGACCGCTGCCGACAAGGCAATTGCCGATCCCGACAAGAAGAACAAGGATGCGGATGCCAAACTGAAGGCAGCTAAGACTGCACAAGAGACGGCCGCCAAGGATTTGAAGGCCGCACAGGATGCCGCCACGAAGTCGGCAGCAGAACGCGACGCCGCAACGAAGAAGGCTGCAGCGGATGCCGTGACGTTGAAGGCCTCACAGGCCGCCGCCACAGTGGCCGCGAAAACTTCCGCCGATGCGGAAGCAGCTCTCAAGAAAGCAACCGATGCCAAAGCTGCCGCAGACAAAGGAACTGATGACAACGCCAAGGCGGCAGCAGCTAAGGCGTTGACCGATGCTCAAGCCGCAGCAAAGACCGCCGCCGATGGTCTCGCCGCAGCAAAGAAGGCAGCGACCGACGCCGAGGCGATTGTGAAAGCCTCTACTGACGCTAAGACAAAAGCCGATGCTCTTGCCAAAACCAACGACGCTGCGGCAAAGGCTGCCGATGCCAAGAGCAAGGCAAGCGTCAAACCCACTCAGGCCGCCGAAAAGGCCTTTGCTGCCACACAAGTGGCGTTGAAAAAAGTGATGGACGCGGCGGCACAAGCTCTTCGCAGCCTGAACCTGTCGCAGAAAGCTATTGTGACCGCGAAGGCGCAAATCGCCGAACGGACCAAAACCAAAGATGCAGAGACAGCCTCTCAGAAGCTGGCCGACGCCGATGTCGTCAAGGCACAAGCAGCCGAGAAGGCTGTCGCGAAGCCGCTTCGCACCGTTGCGTTTTCGCTCGATGGGACACAAGTCGTCACCAGTGGTGATAATGCGGCGTTGCGTTCTTGGGACGCGACAACCGGCCTGCCGTTGGACGCGTATGTCGCCCACCAGGGGCCGGTGACCGCGATTGCATTTAGTGCCACCGGAACGATTGTGACCGGGGCAAACGACAAAACTGCCTCAGCCTGGTCGGCAGCTCCCCAGTGGAAGCTGGTTGGTCAGCTTGGGGCGAATAAAGAAAATCCCCTCGATCTGGCAGCCTCGCCGTTCATCAATCGAATCCTGACGCTCGATTTCAGTAGCGATGGAAAACTGCTGGCAACCGGTGGCGGCGATCCGTCACGTAGCGGTGAGTTGATGATTTGGGATGTCGAAAAGCAACAACTGGTACGCACAATTGAAGACGCGCACAGCGATACCGTGATGGGAGTGGAGTTCTCGCGCGACGGTCGCACACTGGTTTCCGGTGCCGCCGACAAATTTGTCAAAACGTTCGATGTTGCCACTGGAAAGCATATTCGATCCTACGAAGGACATACACATCACGTACTCGATGTGAGCATCAAAGGCGATGAAAGCACTATCATCAGTGCTGGTGCCGATAACGTCATTAAGGTTTGGAACACTGAAACCGGCGAGCAACGTCGCACGATTTCGACTTATAAGAAGCAGGTCGTCTGCGTGCAGTACATCGCCGCAACCGACAACTTTGTCAGTTGCAGTGGGGATAAGACCGTCCGTCTATTCACCGCAGCAAACGGATCAAACCGACGCAGTTTCACCGGCGGTGGTGACTTCATGTACGCGGCTGCCTGCTCGCGCGATGAAGCCATCGTGCTTGGTGGTGGTGAAGATGGTGTGCTCCGTGTTTGGAACGGCAAAAACGGCCAGGTCATCGCCGCGTTCGAGCCTCCTCAACCGGTCGTTTCCGATGCCGCCATCGCAACTGCGGGCAAATAGTCCATCACGGCGCGCAACCGCGCGGAGCCGCTTGATTCTAAATCCAACAGCCGCCACACTGCTGAGTGTGGCGGCTGTTTTCTTTCGGCCAGTATCAGACGAAGCATAAACGAGATTCATCATGTCGAAGCAGTTGGGGCAGCGGATTTTTGACGAGCTTGAGAAGATCGTGTTGATCGATCCTCATTCCCACATTAACCCACATTCGGCGGCGTCGGAAACGTTGGCCGACATTATGGGTTATCATTACTACACCGAATTGGCGCACGCGGCCGGACTGCCGCGCGAGCAAATTGAAGAGCCGGGACTCGATCCGAAAGAGAAAGTCAGTCGCCTTGTCCCAATGCTGGCCGCGCTGGACAATACGGTTCAGGTCAGCTGGCTGATCGAGATGTGCCGCGAGTTCTTCGACTTCAGCGATGACCGCATCACGCCGGACAACTGGGAATCGCTGTATGATACGGCGGCCAGCCGCATGGCCGAGCCGGACTGGGAAGACCAGGTCTTGAAGCAAAGCGGCCTGGAGCGGATTTTTCTCACCAACGATTTTGACGATCCGCTTGAAGGCTTCGACACCGATCGCTACATCCCCTGCCTGCGAACCGATGATCTCGTGTTCCATCTGGCAAAGCCCGAAACGCAAGAGCGGTTGGCAAAGGCGTCTGGCATCGAGCCGGTGGACTGTGGGTCTGTCGTGCGGGCAATTGGTCAATTGTTCGATCACTTTACGAGTCGAGGGGCGCGAGCTTGTGCGATTTCGCTGCCGCCAGATTTTCAGCCCGGTCCCGTTGATCAGTCATCGGTTGAGCCAATCTTGCAGTCGATGTTGGCCGGTCGTTCGGTTTTGACAGAGGACGAATCTCAAATCGTTTCTCGGTTCATATTCTGGACGTTGGCAGAAATGTGTGCCGAGCATCGTTTGCCGTTCGACTTAATGATCGGCGTCAATCGTCGTGTGTACGAATCCGGCGTGCATCAGGGGCAGGATCTATTCGACAGCAGGACATCACTTTTGCAGTATCGAGCATTATTCAATGCCTTCCCGCAGGTCACCTTTCCCGTTTCGGTCCTTGCACAAACGAGCAATCAAGAGTTGGTCAGTTACAGTTGGATTTTTCCCAACGTCGTGACGAACGGTCACTGGTGGTATTCCAACATTCCCGCTTACATCGAGTTGGATTGCCGCAGCCGCCTCGAAGCCGTTCCCCGCACCAAGCAAATTGGTTATTACAGCGACATGTACAAGCTCGAATTCGCGCTGCCGAAGTTTCGTATGTACCGCCAGGTGCTTGCCGGCGTACTGGGACGCGACTTCGTCATCGGCCGTGGCTGGTCGGAGGAAGAGGCAGTGTCCCTTGGCCGACAGGTTCTGCGAGGCAACGTCGAGACGATTTTTAATTGCTGAGTGATTTTTCTCCATTGGATCGGGAATGCCACCGATAGCCAAGGTGACGGAGATGCGAGTACGGAATTCCGGCGCCGGGGGACAATTCAGACGAAGTCGAGCGCCGCAAGCAGTTGCACGACCGGAACGCCCCTCGTAGAATTGAGGGACGTCTGTTTATATTCTGTGTGTTTTCTTGATCTTGATTTCCTCGCAGCCTCTGGACCTTTCAGGACGCCATAATGCCGCGGTTTGTTTTATTGCAGGGTGGTGAGGTCATTCCGTTCCCGGTGACCAATGACGTGATGCTGCTTGGGCGTCATCCCGATTGCGACATTCAATTGCAATCGAACATGCTCTCGCGTAAACATGCGCGGCTGGTCAGAGAAGATGGATCGTTTTTCATCGAGGACTTGGGCAGTGGGAACGGCACCTTCCTCAATGGAAAGCGAATCGAGAGTCGCCTTCCCATCAATCATAACGACCGTGTAAAACTCGGGCCGTTGTTGCTGCGGTTTGAGGG
>CAUZOL010000197.1:0-12640 GCA_963581435.1 Planctomycetota bacterium | reverse complement strand
AAACCCAAAATGGTCGCACTCATCGCCGCCATGAGAAAACTACTCACCATCCTCAACACCATGCTTCGAAATGGAACCGAATGGAAAAACCAACAGTAAAACACTTGAACTTCAAGACAGTCGCTACTCGGCTTAATTCAAGATGCCCCCAGCTACTCCGCCCAACCCCATTGTTCATCAAAGTAACCGCTACGAATGACTTTCTCTTCGAGTGGCTTTGAGCCAGTTTGAGACGGCTCGATTTGCAACACGGCCCAATCGCCCCAGCGGGGGAACAGCAGGTAGTTGAGGCTGGCTAACTCTTTCTCACGGAAGGTGTGGCCGCTGTTGAGGACGACGTAACGATGCTCGGCCCCGGCGAGCGGATTTGGTGCGATCAATGCGGGGATGTGATTGTTTGCGGGGTAATCGCGATTGCCGAACCGGAGCGTTTCTTTTGACCATTTCAGTGGCAGATGCGGCAGCACTTTTGCGATGTACTTGTTGCTGCCCGGGTCGCCGAAGAGGATGAGGTTTCGCGTCCGAATATCTTCGGCAGTCACGTCCGTGTCGTTCTTGATTGGAAGTTCACCGCGAAAGTAGTGATGCCATTCGTCGGCAAATCGCTTCAAGCTCGCAGCGGCGTAGGCATGCGCCGCGGCGTTCCACGGTTTCCCCGTGCCGCGCACACACAGAAACGGCGACGTAAACGCGTCGTCAATCGGGCCTTGCAAACCGGGTCGTTTGCCCGCAAGGGGCAAATTGTCGGCCTCTCCCACAAGAGACCAACGCTTGCCTGTTCGAGCAACGACGATTCCTTTGGGATTCGCGGCGACCTTTTTCGATAGTGCCAGTTCCGTTGTGCCGACACGTAGCATCTTCGGAGTGATTGACAGTTGCGATGTACGGATTGCGAAGCGTGTAATGTTCTGCGGCTCGGCTATCTCGACGACATCGTCACGCAACTGCGCAGAGATTTCCGCGCGTGCGTAGTGTTGATGAAGGCCAAGCACTTCCAGCCAGTGGCAGCGGTTGTATTTCAGTGTCCATGTGACGAATCGGAGTTTCTGCGGCTGTCTGTTAAGTCCCGGCGTGACATGCAGGCTGATCCGCCGCATCTGTTCGGCATGTGTGATGGGGTCGATGACGTGGCCGGTTCCGGGTGAGATGAGATTGGTCATCGTCAGCCCTTCTTTCCGCATGGCTTTTCCCATGATCACGTGCGCCTGAAAGAAGACATCTTTCTCACCGATGCAGGCGATGGCCGGAACTACGCCGGCGTTGGCGGCGTAGTCGATCGAGTCGAGCATGTGCAGCCCGAGTTCCTGATGCGCCGGCAGCGGGCCGACCTTGATGAAATTCTTTAGCGGCGTCTCGGAAAACTGATGTGTATCGACATAGCCGCAGTAGGGGCCGAGCGCAACGAAGCGGTCGGGGTGTTTCAGGCCAAGATGCCATGTGCCGGATGCCCCCATCGACATGCCACGCAGAACGATTCGGCGGCGGTCGATGTTATAACGGCGGCAAACGTCCTCGATGGCTTCGAAGACGTCGGTCTCACCAGCCCAGCGGTAACAGTTTTCCACACGCCCCAGTGGGTGCAACTCGATGAACGATTTATCGGGAGCGGTAGTCGGTTTCTCGTCGCCCTCATCAAACCGAGAAATGAATCGCAGTTCGCTCAGACCGACGGGGCGGGTGCTGCCGTGCAAGACAACGTCCAGCCGGATCGATCGTGCCGCGTCATAAGTTTTCGGCACGATGAGGCCGTAGGGCTGCACCGAGTTGTCGACCTGAGAAACGTAACCCAGCGCGAGCTTGCCTTTACGCGTACTCCACGGTTTTCTGTTGGCGGCTAACGCCTCGGCCCGTTGATTTCCACGAGCGATCGCCTTTTCCAGCAGCGCGACATCCTTGGGCGAGAACTTGCGGTCGTACCGCAGCGCCCACGCCAGTCCCTTTGAGAAAATGGCGGCATCCGTCACATCATTCCGCGACGTCTCAGCCTGTGTTGCGAGTGTTCCTTGCAGCGATCGCAGTTTTTCTTCGAGCATCTGCCGCTGCCCGGTGGTCAGCGGTTGTGGCCCCTGGCCGAGACTCACTGAGTCCGGCCACGCGATCAACGCCAGTGCGAACAGAACACTCAAAACACAGCTTGGCGGCGTCATCACAGTCTCCGATCAATTCTCGATCAATTGTGGGATGGCTCCGGTATTCGCCGCCGTCATTTCGTATACACCTCGTGCTTCGCGTTACCACCGCTGATGATGTAGGCGACGAGGTCGAGGATCTCGTCCTTCTTCATCTGCTTCAGCAGCCCCTTGGGCATGGGCGATATTTTGGAGATCGTTAATTCTTCGATCGTCTTGCGATCGATTCTGACCTGCTGGTTGGGATTGGTGAGGTCGGTGTTCAACATCAGCGAGTCACCGTTGAGGTTGACGACAACGCCTGTGTGGGTGAGACCCGCATCGGTGATGACGACCACGGCTGAAAACTGTTCGTTGATCACTTTGCTGGGATTGATGACTTGATCCAGCAGATCGTGCGGCGAGTAACGTCGTCCGGCCGATGTGAGATCCGGGCCGGTGATTCCGCCCTGATTGTTGAAGCGATGACAGGCGTAACAGGCGGCGGCCGCAAACATCTTTCGTCCGCGTTGAAAATCTCGCTTCTTCAGACCGCCACGGGCAGAAGCGGAGAGTTCATCAAGCGACCATTCGGTTGCCGGACGTCCCTTGAAGATGCTTCCCAGGTTTTCGTAGGTGGTTTTCTTCTCCGGCTTCTTCGCCAGCACTTCCGCCAACGACTTCTTTTCTGTTTCACTCAACGACGCGACGGCGTCGGTGCGTATGAATTCGATAAAGCGTTCGAAGCTTGCTCCGCCGCGGTAACTGGCCGCCTTCAAGAACCACTCGAAGTAGGCGGTCCGCGATTCGGTGGTCCACCCGGCTTTTAACATCCGCAGCGAGCGAGCGTATTGAAGTTGCTCTTCCTGAATCGGGGCCGCCTCGATCAGCGCGACCGCTTTGGCCGCAACCGTTGGCGACTGAAGCCAGGCCAGCGTCTCGCACAACAACCAGTTCAGTTCTGTCGTCTCTGCCGGAAACATGGGGTCGAACTTTTCGATCAGCTTGGCCACCACGGCATCGTCCGGTCGGCCGAAGCGGTTGAGAGTGATCTGCAGCGTCCGCACTAGCGTCAGTTGCTGGTTGTGATTAAGACTTGCAGTGTCAACGGAAAGCAAAGCGCCCAACAGTTTGGCCCGCATTTTCGTATTGACCGGCGGAGTGTTTTCATCGCGATGCTGCGGGCAAACGCCGGTCACGCGAGCGAGCGCCAACAGCGCTGTAACCTGCGTTGCCGGGTTGGAGTCGGTCAGTGCCTTCTTGACCCAAAACTTCCGCGGCTGATTTTCAATTGCCATGCGAGCGGCCCAGCGAATGAACCGATCATCATCATCGAGGTGAGGCCATGCCGCCGCGGCCGCCTTGCGGTCCTTCTTGCTGTGAAAGACTTCGAGCGCACGCCGCGTGTTGCGTGCGACGCTGACAGTCGGCTTGGCTGTCGCGGGGGCGGTCGATTCATCTCCAACGTAGGTCACGCGGTAAAGACCCGACTGCACGCGCCGCCCGCCGATTGTGAAGTACATCGCACCGTCTCCCTGGTGGATGATGGCATCGGTGATTGGCAACGGTGCACCGGTGACAAATTCTTCCTTCGTGGCTGTGTAACTGGCACCGTTCGGCTTCAGGTGGACGGCGTAGAGTTTTCCCCAACTCCAATCGAGCGCGAACAACGCGTTCTGGTATTTCGCGGGGAATTTCGCTCCGTAGCCGAACGTCATGCCGGTGGGCGAACCCGGACCGACATCAAGCACGCCCGGCAAATTGTCTTCGTAGAACACGGGGCGTTTTCCGGCACCGTTGCGCCAGCCGAATTCTGCACCGCTGACAACCTGGCAGATGCGCGTGGGGCGATACCAGGGTGTGTTGAAATCGTATTCCATGTCAGCATCGTACGTGAATAATTCGCCGTCGCTGTTGACGGCTGCATCGAACACGTTGCGAAAACCCGAGGCGTATGCTTCAAAATTCTTCCCGTCGGGAGAAACGCGATAGATGATTCCGCCGGGAGCCAGCACGCCGCGATTGTGGCCACGGCCATCGGGCATACTCGGCAGCAGATGGTCTTCACCCCAGACCGGTCGCACCGGAGAATTCGCGGCGACTTCCGTTCGCTTCGCGTTGTTGCCCGTCACCAGGTATAGAGCTTTCCCGTCCGGCGTGGGGACGACGGCATGCACACCGTGATCGCCGCGGGACTTGACCTCACGCAACATTTCGACCTTATCGAGTTGATCGTCTCCGTTGCTGTCGGACAGTCGATACAGTCCGCTCGGGATCTTCGCTTCGTAATCGTTGACGCCGACGTATAACGCGCCGAACGCCCACACCATTCCATTGACGGCTCGGATTTTGGCCGGAACGGATTCGATATCCTCTTGCCGAAGCGGTGTTCCTACCGGCGGCGGAGTGATTCGGTACAGGCCGCCAAACTGATTGCTGACCAGCAAACGGCCTTTGTTGTCTGTGCAGAGATTGACCCACGATCCCTGATCTTTCCCCGGCACCGAGTACAGCAACTCCACCCGAAATCCCTTCGCGACGGTAATTCGATTGATCGGCGTCGCCTTGTTCCCACCAATCGATGGCCCGACCACCGCTTGTCGCTTCGGCCTTGGCTTCTTCGGCTTGGCTTTCTGAGCATCGGCAACCGAGCACCACGTGGTGGCGAATAGAACCGCGAGTGTGACCGTAAATCGACGCGTCGTTGCGACATTGATCTTCATCGTGTGTCTGATTCCTTGCCTGCTTGTTGCGATCGTATTTCCCGAGACCACGGTCGTCAGATCGTGGTTGATGTCAGTCTTAAACTCTTAGTCGAGCATGGCGATTGCCGTTTCGGATTTCAACTCATCGTCGGCATTCAACCCAAAACCCCGACCCATCCCTTATATACTACGGTACCACATAACTGTCTTCGAGTCAGATTGAGCGCTTCGCAGCTTCACGTAATTGCATCAAAACAAGACCTGAATCGAGTACATCCTGCATCGGAAGTTGCAGCCATTGCCCGTACAGCTTGACAGTCACCCGTTTTACGCATAAAAGAGTGTTGATAATAGCCCCTGTTCACAACGGAGCCCGACGATGCTGACGATTCATGGTCCCAAGAGCAGCCGCAGTGGATTTTGTGACGGAGTCTCTCGTCGCGGCTTTCTCAAGATCGGTGCTCTGGGAGTCGGCGCAGCGGGGTTGAATCTGGCCGATCTCTACCGGGCCGAGGCGGCTGGCGGCTCGAAGAAAAATCACAAGGCGGTCATCAACATCTTCCTGGGCGGCGGTCCTCCGCATCAGGATATGTGGGAAATCAAGACCAAGGCTCCGAAAGAGATTCGCGGTCCGTTCAGCCCGATCGATACCAACGTCCCCGGCATCCAAATCGGCGAGTGCTTCCCGAAAATCGCACAGGTGATGGACAAATCGGTCGTGCTGCGAGCCGTCGTCGGCTGCGAAGGACGCCACAATTCCTTCCAGTGCATGACCGGCTGGCGTCACGCCGAGTTGCGATCGGTGGGCGGCCACCCGTCGATAGGGAGCGTGCTGCACAAGCTGCACGGACCGGCCGACAAGGCCGTGCCACCGTACGTTGGCATGGCGACCGCTGGTGTCTGGAAAGACCCCGGCACGCCCGGTTTCCTCGGACCGACCTATACGCCGTTCGTGCCCAACGGCGAAGGCATGGCTGACATGAAACTCAACGGCGTCACGCTCGACCGCTTGGGTGATCGCAAGCAGCTGCTCAAGAGCATCGATCGTCTACGCCGCGATGTCGATTCGAGCGGCCAACTCACGGCGCTCGACTCCTACGAAGAACGTGCGTTCGAAGTCCTCACTTCCAGCAAGCTCATCGATGCGCTGGACGTTTCGAAAGAGGACCCCAAAGTTCGCGAGAAATATGGAACGGGCAAACCGTTCAAGTACCAGTACGACGGAGCCTCGACGAACAACGAACTCGTCCTCATGGCCCGCCGTCTGGTCGAAGTCGGCGTCCGCTGTGTCACCATGACATTCGGCCGTTGGGATAGTCACGGAGACAACGAAGGATTGGTACGACATCACGGCACGCGGATCGATCAGGCTGTTGGTGCGCTCATCACCGATCTGGAAGAACGCGGCATGCTCGACGACGTCACAGTATTAGTTTGGGGAGAATTCGGTCGCACGCCACGAATCAACAAAGGCGGCGGTCGCGATCACTGGCCGCAGGTCAGTTGCGCGTTCATGGCGGGCGGCGGTATGAATACCGGGCAAGCCATTGGTAGCACGAACCGCCTGGGTGAACGCGCCCACACCCGCCCCGTGCACGTTCAGGAAGTCTTCTCGACGGTTTACAGGAACCTCGGCATCGACACAAAGTTCGTGACCATCAAGGACGCCGCCGGACGGCCGCAGTATCTGTCGCTGAAGGAACCGATTCACGAATTGGGTTAGACCAAAACGCCCGTCAGTTATCACGGCGTAAAATGGTCGGTACCAAATCGGGAATGTCCTCATCCGCGGGATAGAACGGCCTCTTCAAATTCCGAAGTTGCACGCCTCGTAAAGTGGGCGGCGTTGGCCCGGACGTTTTGAGAATAAACGCCCCCTTGCTGATGTCGGCGTAGCTCATTCGATAATTCATCGGGTTCTTCGCCACGACAAACTTCGCGTCGCGCGCATTCAAGCCCATCGCCTGGAATTGTTCGTCGGCCCATTCGTATGTGCCGTGCGTCGTGATCAGGATGGACAGCGAACCAACCTCAAGCACGGCCGACGCTCCCATGTCGCCCAGCCGTCCTTCCCATATCCCGCCTTGATATCGAAACTTCCCATCTCCCAGCCTGCGAACGGTTCCGGTGAGAACGACGGGCGTTCCCCATTGGGGATCGACGCCATGTCCGATGGACAATGTCACCTGTTGACCGCAACCGGCGCCGCGACATGCCTCTGCCGCTTGCGGATCGACAACGGGAACGAGCGCCGGCAGCGAAACCTCCGCGTCGATGAGTGCTTTGAGCGCGGCCACCGCATCGCCGGCCGCCCCACCGCCGCAACAATCCGATGTCTCAACCAGCAGCACCGGACCACCGTCGATTTCCAACCCGCGACGGATGGCATCGTCCGGATCATAGACTTCGGGTTCCAAATCGAACCGACGAGACCAATAGGATAACGCCAACTCGGTCGCCAGTTGTTCGGCCAGCGGGTATTGGTTGTTGGCGATGACCAACGCGCCGCCTCCCATGTCGGGCAGATCGAGATAGGGGTGAACGAGAAAAGCACTTGTCGAATATATCTCCGGGCGACTCTCCAATAATTTGGCCGCCCGCATCACGTCGGCAAAAGGTCCGTCGCCTTCGGTCTGTCCAAACGCGCCGCTCACCAGCATGGGGACTTTTGCCATCACCATCGACGGCGACAACCTGCCATACAGAATATCCAACAATGCCTGGGCGCCGCGCTGACCGGTCGAAAACGAATCTCGATGGGGATACGTTTCCCACGCCAGCAGGGCATCGGCATTCTGAACCATTCGCTGCGTGACATGCGCGTGAAGGTCGAGCGTGGCAACAATCGGCACGTCCTCGCCCACAAGTTCCCGCACGGCTGCCAGCAGATCACCCTCCAGGTCACCTTCCCCTTCAACGGCCGCAGCCCCATGAAGGGGCAGCAACACGCCATCGACCGGCAATTGTGCCTTTAGCCGACTCAACAGTTCGTCTTTCAGCGTGCGGTAGCACTCGTTCGTCAACGGACCGCTGGGACACGCGCTGGCAAAAATCGTTGGTGCAACGCGTGCTTTGCCATCGAGAACCTGCAACATACCGCCCACGGTTCCGGTGGAGAGTTGCAGGATTTCCTCACCGCGACACAGATCGTTGCGTTCAAATGTCGCCATGTCCGCGGCGATGCCACCAAAATGATTGCATTCAATGAAGATCGCACCGAGGGCGATTGTTCGATCCATGATTACTCGTTTTCAATGCCCACTCTCCGGTGGGGGAGAGGGACAGCTTCAGAGCCGAAGGCGATGGAAGCAGGGTGAGGGCGGTCGATACACGGAAGACACCCCTCACCCCAACCCTCTCCCAGAGGGAGAGGGAGTTTTGAACCGCTTCTGGTTTCCACGGATTGTTTCTGCCACAATCGGGCGGCAACAAACTTCCAACCCGGCAACAAAACAGGTTTCCGCCATGAGAATCGATCGTCTGGAAACAATCAACTTGCAGTACGAATATGCGGAAGGTTTTTCGTATGCGGGCGGTCATTGTACCGGGCGGGTCACCAGTCTGGTGCTGGTTCACACCGACGACGGCCAGATCGGCATCGGTTCGGTTTATTCGCATCCCGGTCTTGTCCATCTCATTGTCCAGCACCAACTCGCGCCGCTACTCATCGGCAAAGACCCGAGGAATGTCGAATCGATCTGGGATTTGATGTACAAGATCACGCGCTGGTACGGTCGCAAGGGCGTCGCGATGTCGGCGTTGGGGGCAATCGATGTTGCCTGCTGGGATCTGCGTGGAAAGGCGGCGGGAAAACCGGTCTGGTCGCTGTTGGGCGGCGAGAACGGAACCTGCGCCGCTTACGCCAGCGCGCTGCTGTGGAACGATGTGGAAAGTCTGGCGACGGAAGCTGCCGGTTTGATCGATCAGGGATTTCGCCGCGTCAAGATGCGGCTGGGACGCGATTCGGAATACGATTTGGCAGCCGTGCAAGCGGTGCGGCAAGCCATTGGCGCTAACAACGACGTGATGGTCGATGGTTCGATGCGTTACGATTTGGAAACCGCGCGACGGTTCGGCCATCAACTGGCCGAGCAAAAGGTCTTCTGGTTTGAGGAGCCGTTTCAACCGGAAGACCTCGATTCCTACGCCGCGTTGCGGGGGACCATCGACGTTCCGCTGGCCGCCGGTGAAAACGAATTTGGATCACAGGGTTTCCGCGAACTGTTGCGCGCAAACACGCTCGACATCGTCCAGCCCGATGCCAGCCGTTGCGGAGGCATCACCGAAGTGCAACGGGTCGCCGAAATGGCGCAGCAGCATGGCGTCCGTTTCGCCACCCACAGTTGGAGCGACGCCATCGCAATCATCGCCAACGCACATGTGGTCTCGGCCCACGATCACGGAATCACCGTCGAGATCGACCGGACCGGCAATCCCTTCGTAGACGACTTACTCATTGAACCGCTCGTCGTCCGCGATGGCTGTCTAAAACTATCCATCGCGCCTGGATTGGGAATCGAACTCAACGAAAAAGTGATCCAACAATATCGCAGCCAAGACCCGTTGGCGTTACCCGACGGCGCGTATTCCGACATGGTCTTCGGCCCGCAGCACTATCGCCCTGCTGCTCCGTTTGGATCGGAAGGCTGAAACAAACTTTGGGGGATCGGAAGTAATCACTGCCCGCCTTGTCCATCGTCTTCCGGCGGCTTCTCCTGACGGCTCGTGGCATCCCACACCTTAATCGTCTGGTCATGACTGCCGCTGATGATTCGCCGCCCGTCAGGGCTGAACGCCACGCTAGTGACAGTGCCGGAGTGCCCTTTGAGTGTGAGCATCTCCTCACCACTCTCGGCGCCCCACACCCTCAGCGTCTGGTCACCACTGCCGCTGACGATCCTCCGCCCGTCCGGACTGAAAGCTACGCTGTAGGCAATACTGGTGTGCCCTTTGAGTGTGAGCATCTCCTCGCCGCTCTCGGCATCCCACACCTTCAGTTCTCCACCTCCGCTGACGATCCGCCGCCCATCCGGGCTGTACGCCACGCTGAAGACACCGCCGGTGTGTCCGGTCAAGTTTTGTTGGTTGCTGTTGAATAGCGTATTCAGGTAGTCGTACTCCCAGCCCCGGGACTCACGGCGACAGGCATTGAGAATTCGCCACGCAGCCGCAACGTTATCATCGTCCCACTCCCGGTGTGCTCGGTATATCTGGCCGGAATAGCGCAACGACTCGGAACGGGTCAGGCGTCGGTCCGCCAGCGCATGCTGTGTTTGAGCTTCTTTGCGGGCCGCGCGTTCCCTGGTATCGGCGGCCTGTGCTGCAGTGCGACGAGTTTCCGCCAGCCCACGCGCAGCGAGTTCATCGGCCGCCCGGTCGTTTGCCTCGATTGCCTCGATTGCAAAATAGCTCGATACTGCAATTCCGACAAACAGCGAAACGGCCACTGTCACCGTCAGAGCAGCAACGGTGCGATTCCGTTTGCACCACCGCCACAAACGGGCCGTCTGACTGATGGGCCGCGCGAGAACGGGTTCGCCGTTGATGAACCGCCGCAGGTCGTCGCCCAATTGCCCGGCGGTCGAGTAACGTAGTCCCGGTTCCTTTTGCAGGCACTTCAGGCAGATCGTTTCCAGATCGCGCGGAATGGACGCATTGAGCTTGCGCGGAGAGGGCGGCTCCTCACAACGTACCTGGTGTAGCAGCATACGTACGTTGCCGCGGAAGGGGCGTTCCTTCGTTAGCGTCTCGAACAATATTACGCCCAGCGAATAGACGTCGCTGCGGGCGTCGGCGCTGTGGCTGTCTCCCTTGGCCTGTTCGGGCGACATGTACGCCGGCGTCCCCATCACCTGGCCATCGACCGTCATTGTGATTTCGCCCGCCTCGCGCTTGGCGAGTCCAAAATCCGTAATGTGCGGCTCGCCCTCTGCATCCATCAGGATGTTCGCCGGTTTCAGGTCACGGTGAATCACGCCCGCCTGATGCGCGTGGTGTAACGCTTCGGCCATTTGTGCGCACAACTCGGCCGCCTCGTGCGATGTCAGTTTTTGACCGTTCAGCCAATCGGAGAGGCTCAGCCCGTCGACAAGATCGCTGACAATATAGACCTGCCCATCCTCGCGGCCCACTTCATGCACGCTGACAATATTGGGATGCTTCAACTGGGCGGCGGCCCGTGCCTCGCGAATGAACTGCTCGGCTTCACCGGAACTCAACTGTTCCTTGCGCGGAATCTTCACCGCCACGCTACGATCGAGTTTCGTGTCTTTGGCTTTCCAGACCGCGCCGAATGCGCCGGTACCCAGTTTGCTCTGTAACTCGAAGTGGCCGATCGTGGGATTGTCATCCGGACGGTAGGTCAACGTGTCATCATCGGCGAGCAGGTTGAAGCGGCTGTCGCAGGAGGGGCAATTGATGTCGGTCAGCGACGAGTCGTCGAGGACTTCCAACGGGTTCTGGCAATGCGGGCAGCGAACTTGCACGGTGACACTCTTTTCATGCTCAAGGAGTGGCTTCGCGGTCAAGCAGTGGGATGCAGCAGCGGATCTCTCATCGGATACACGAGACTGCAGATTACAGGACACAAGAAGTTGTCCCACTGTTGCGCGTGAACTCTCGAATGTCAAGCAGTGCGGATATCGGCGGAGCGATCAGGCGGCCCTCACCCTGCTTCATTCGCCTTCGGCTTTGAAGCGGTCTCTCTTCCCGGCCGGGGAGAGGGTTTGTGAAACCGAATCCTAGACGAAATCGACGGCTGGGAATTTGTGGCCGAGGACCGATTGGCTGGAGATGTCGAGCCAGTTGTCGAGAATGGTTGCGTAGACCGAGCGGAAGTCGGTGTGGTGTTTGAGGTCGCCTTGTGAGAGGTCGGTCAGGCTGGGGTGTTTGCCAATCAGGCCCCCTTTGTCGCCGGGGGTGACGACGAACATTTGCGAGGCGGCTCCGTGGTCGGTCCCCAGGCTGCCGTTCTCTTTCACGCGGCGGCCGAATTCTGAATACGTCGCCAGCAGCACCCGGTCCTGCAGCTTGTGCTCTTTGAGATCCAGATAGAAAGCGCGGATGGCCGAGGAGAGTTCTGTCAGTAGCCCCTGGTGCGCTCCCGCCTGCTGCGAATGCGTGTCGAATCCTCCGAGCGAGACGAAGAAGATGTTCGTCCCAAAATCACCGGCAATCAACTGCGCCACCGTTTTTAACTTTTGGCCCAGCCCGTTCCCCGGATACTCGGCCGCCGGTTTGTAGGTCGCGGTGACTTTCTCCAATTTCCTCGCGGTGGTGAGAGCCGTCTGCGTTGTCTTGCGAAGAAAATCGAGGTCCGAACCCGTCGCGCTGGGGCGATTCGCCAAATCGCCAATTAACCGTCGGCGAAGTTTGCGGTTGGCTACGGAACCTGCACCGAGTTGGAGTTGAAATTCGCGGACATTTTGAACCGTCGGCACACTGAGCTTCGAGCAAACGAGCGCCAACGGCAGTCGATCGGTTCCGAGTGCGAGCGCCGGTGTTTTTCCAGCATGCCGTTTGGCGTGCAGATCGAGTGATCGGCCTAACCAACCGTCTTCGGTGTACTCGACGTCAGGACGAGCCGAGTGCCAGATGTCGGTCGAGCGAAAATGCGAGCGATTCGGGTTGGGATAGCCAACGCCTTGAATGACGGCGAGACGTCCTTCATCGAAAATCTCCCGAAAGCCGGTCATTTGCGGATGCAGGCCGAGATCGTCACCGATCTTCAACACCGCATCCTTGCCGATGCCGATGCCCGGTCGCGCCTTCTGGTATTCCGGATCGGTGTAGGGAATGACGGTGTTGAGTCCGTCGTTGCCGCCGGCG
>CAUZOL010000196.1:0-12643 GCA_963581435.1 Planctomycetota bacterium | reverse complement strand
TATCGACGATGGCAGCGTGCGAAATCTTCAGGGCGACACGAATTCCCTCAATCGTATCCATCGCCTGGTAGACCGTCGCGAACCCGCCGAAAGCCAGCTTTCGCTCGATTCGGTACTTCCCCAGTCGTTGGCGGGCGCGCAGACCTCGGGTTCTTGTGTGTTGAATTGACGGCATAAAGCAACCACAACCGTTGTCGTTTCAAGGTGATTGGCGCAACTGTTCGCAATTTTGCGACTTGTTGCCATCGGAATCAGCGATTGTACCGCCCGATCCCTAAACAGCAAATGAAACAGCAAATGCGAAACGGCAAACAGGGAGAGTGGGAGAGTGGAAAAAAAAGGGTGAGGAGATGGAGATGCAGGGTTGAATGCTACAGAAAAATCCGTATGGCGAAAGTTTCTTCTCGCACGTCCAATCTGTCCCTTTTCTTAATTCCAATTCCCCTCCTTCAATCTTCGACTCGCAGAAACGGGGACTTGTGGGAAGTTTTCAGATTCAAGGCCGTTTCTTCACAGTCGAGTGCTTGCAGCCGCTGGCGCGCCTGCTGTGCCCACGGTCCTCGGCTATCATATTGCAGGTACGCCTGCCAGTGGATAATTGCTTGCTCATCGTCGCTGTTCTGGTGTAGTAACTCGGCCTTATGCAGGTGTGCATCGGGGTAATCCGGATGCACGGTCAAGGCAATATCGAGGGCCGCAAGCGCCGATTCGGCCTGATCCGCGTCGGCCAGCAGACACCCCAGTTGCGTCCAAGCCTCAATGTACTCGTGGTCGGCTTCGACCGCGGCATAATACCGCTCGATTGCACCGTCGCGATTGTCTTGACGAAACAGGACTTCCGCCAGAAAAAAGTTCGCCTCAGCATCGCCCGGATGTTGCATTAGAAATAGTCGAAATGACTCGGTGGCCGCGTCGAGGTCGCCATCGTCCAGCAGTCGGCAACCTTCGATAAACCAATCGGGTGGTGGGGACGCGACGAGCGGAACACGCGGTGGCAAATCGGCCAATTCAATCGGCAGAGAGGCAGCATCGGGGGCTTCATCAATGTCGGCAGCATCTGTATCGGTCGCTTCGAAGTCGAAGCATCGTTGCCCACTGGTCGATTCCACCAGTCCGTTATCATCACGGTAAAGCAACTGCGAGCCGCGAGCGATCATGTCGAGCTGCGCCAGTGGAGAATCGATGTCCGACATCGTCGTTCGCAGTTTCTTGAGGCCGGCCTGAATCGAATTTCGCGAAACACCTGCCGAAATCAGCTCAGCAATCCGCCGCGCACAGGTCATTTCCTGGAAGTTGAAGTAGGGCAGTCGATAAATGCGGCAAGCGGCGCGAACGAGACCGGCTCGCTCCCAACTGCGAATGACACCGACCGGCACATCCAGCAACTGTGACAGCATGGCCGGCGTGTACAGCCGGTGAACTTCGCGGCTGCTTTCTTCCAACCCCAGCAAATGCAGCCACTCCGATTCCCGCAGAAACCGGATTTCCTGTCCCTGGCGTCGATGTTCGTCGGCTCGCAGCAGTTTTTGCGAAGGCCGGCCGTCGGCTTCCAGCGGCCAACCCTCTTCGCCAATGACGAGCATTGTCGTTTGACGATTAACGTGTGTGGTCGGTCCGCCGCCATGCTCTTCGACCAGCTCAAACGCCTGTCGGTGGGTCATCGACGCCAGGATTCCGGTAAATGCCACGCATTCGCCCTGCAGGCAGGGAGAGCCGGTTTCCAAATTAGGAATGTTGCGTTCGTCGCTTGATTCTGACATCGTCAACTCAACCCCGTCCGTGCGGCCACACGCTGTTTTTGAACACGGCCGACACGATTTTTGGCATGGTTTGACCGTTCTTCCGCCAGCATACCGACACCGCGTTCAATTGGGTAGCAATTCGGTATTGCGATCACTATAAGTTCGGTGCATTGCCAATCAACAGCCGTGGCGATTGTGCTGCGATCACCATTCAGGAATTCAAACTATGTCGTCGTTACAACAGTCGGACCCCGAAACGTGGGCTTCCATACAGCGTGAAATCGGCCGTCAGAAGGACGGGCTGGAACTCATCGCGTCGGAAAACTACACCAGCGCTGCCGTCATCGAAGCGGCTGGGACGGTACTCACCAACAAGTATGCCGAAGGGTATCCCGGCCGACGGTATTACGGCGGTTGCGAATTCGTCGACGAAGTGGAGACGCTGGCACGCGACCGGGTTTGTGAACTTTTCGGGGCCGAACACGCCAACGTACAGCCGCACGCCGGATCGCAGGCAAACATGGCCGTCTATTTGACGGAGTTGAAGCCGGGCGACACGATGCTGGCGTTGGACCTCGCGCACGGCGGACACCTGACGCACGGCATGCACCTGAATTTTTCCGGGCAGCTTTACAACGTCGTTCACTATGGCGTGCGGGAGTCCGATCACCGCATCGATTATGATCAGGTGGCCAGTCTGGCACGCGAGCATAAGCCGAAGCTGATTGTCGCCGGTGCGAGCGCCTATCCACGCGAAATCGACCACGCCAAGTTTGCCGAGATCGCGCAGGATGTCGGCGCGAAACTCATGGTCGATATGGCGCACTACGCTGGCCTGGTGGCGGGGGGAATTCACAACAGCCCCGTGCCGGTGGCCGACTATGTGACGTCCACGTCGCACAAAACACTCCGCGGACCGCGCTCGGGATTCGTGCTGACTAAACAGGAAAACGCCCGCGCGCTGGATCGCACCGTCTTTCCCGGAATGCAGGGCGGGCCGTTGATGCACATTGTGGCAGCCAAAGCGGTCTGTTTCCGTGAAGCATTGCAGCCGGAATTCAAACAGTACGCAGAGCGGGTTGTTGCCAATGCAAAAGTCCTTGCCGAAGTTCTAACTTCCGGCGGAGTCAAACTTGCCAGTGGCGGAACCGACAACCATCTGATGCTGGCCGACGTCACGACCATCGGCCTGACCGGAAAGATTGCCGAGGAAGCCCTCGATCGTGCGGGCATCACCGTCAACAAGAACATGATTCCCTACGATCAACGCAAGCCGCTCGATCCCAGCGGAATCCGTATCGGCACAGCCGCCCTCACAACCCGCGGCATGGGTGAAGACGACATGAAACGCGTCGGCGAGTGGATTCTACGTGTTCTGGCTGACGCAGCCGATGTCGATCTCGCCGAACGCGTGCGGCGGGAAATTCGCGAATTTACCCAGAGCTTCCCGGTTCCCGGTACCGAGTAAGGTCACAAGGTGTGCGCAACGCACGCTGAACTCAACGCAAAGATGCCAAGTACCGCAGAGAAAGCGCAAAGAACAACAAGAAAGATAACAGCCTGAAGCGCAAGCGAATGAGCGAAGGGAACTCGTTGATCTCCCCGCGATTCTCCTTCGCTTGCGATTCAGGCTTTTATTTGTGACTTGGTAGCGGCAGTCTTTCGCATCGGAATCTCGTGTGAATGCGGTCCCTGTTTTTTACTTTGCGGTCCTCTGCTGCCCATTGCATCTTTGCAGTAAGATCGAGTGAGCCGCGCGTTCGGATGCCGCATCACCCACCCAACCCGCATAATCGTCGCCTCGCCGAGAACGTAATCAGCGTTTTTACCCTGGAGACTGCGTGAAACACTGTGGATTCGCGTCGGTGAACTCCGATTTAGGGAATAGGGCCGACGGGCCAGCGCGCTGCGCTCACGGCGACAATTCTCGCCTCGCACGATCTTCATTCATTCGGATCGCGAAGGAGTTAAAGACATGGATTTTCTTCGCAAGCGAGAATTCAATCGCACCGTCCGGACGGATTTTGGTCGACAACAAGTCATTGAACTCGTCATGACGGTCGGCATCATCGGCATGAGTTTCGCGCTTGTCGGCCTGATGATCTTGCGGTTATCCGGCGAAGGGCAACCGGTGGCGAAGCAGCCCAAGAAAAAGCAAGATCCCAAAGTTGTTGCTTTGAATCACAACGAGGTTGAATTGGGACAGTTCCAGGTCACCATGACGACGATGAAGCAGCTAATGGCCGGTCCCGGCAAGTCCAACGTCCATATCCTGCAATTCGATGCTTCGGTGATGGTGCAGAATGGAACCCAGTCAGGGCGCGTGGAAGATGTGTTTGACGAGTATCGAGGTCGGCTGCACGCTACGATCGACACTGCCACGCGCAGCGCCACCGACGAGGAACTGAATGATCCCAACCTCGAAGTGTTTCGCGGGAAGATCCGGTCAAGAGTCAATAGACTCATCGGCGAAGACGTCGTCGATGAAGTTGTCGTCAGCAATTTTCGCTACTACCACTTCTGATCGATTTGGCGGTTGCGGTGTCAATTACCCTCCAGGTGTCGATTCGTTCGTCCACGCCGTGAGAGTTTCCAGCGGCACGATGGCGTTCATGCTGCCCGAGCGGAATCCTTCCAGATCGACGGTGACGGATCGGAACCCCAGTGACTTGAGCCGGTCGGTTATGCGTTGTCGCATTTCCGGATCCAACAGCAGCGCAATCTGATCGATGGGGACTTCAATGCGGGCCAAATCGTTGGCTTCGTGACGAACTCGCAATTCGCGGATTCCCAATTCGCTCCGCAAAAACTGCTCGGCTTCATCGACGCGGCGGACTCGCTCGGGAGTCACCTCGACGCCGTAGGCAATCCGACTTGCCAGGCAAGGTGCGGCTGGTTTGTCCCAGACGGGAATCTCCCAGAAGCGGGCCAATTCCCGCACGTCGGACTTGGTGAATTCGGCCTCGATGAGTGGGCTGCGCACATCGTTTTCCCGCGCGGCCTGCATGCCGGGGCGATAATCGCCAAGGTCGTCAATGTTTGCGCCGTTGACGATGACGTCCACATCGAGTTCGGCCGACAAGCCTGCCAATTGCGTATACAACTCGGTCTTGCAGAAATAGCAGCGGTCGTGAGCGTTCTTGACGTAGTCCGGGCGCGTGAACTCCTGAGTATCGACGACTCGGTGCCGAATGCCGATCGTCTCGGCCAGCCGTTCTGCCTCGTCGCGTTCGCCGTCGGCCAGACTCAGACTGTCGGCAGTGACGGCAACCGCCTTCTCACCGCACGCAAGTTGGGCCGCCTTGGCGACCAGCGTACTATCGACACCGGCAGAAAAGGCAACCGCCACCCGGCCATAACCAGCCAGCAGGCTCAGCAGCCGTTCTCGTTTTTGGTTCAGCGATTCTGCGAGTTCCGGCATCGAAAACCGATTCAGAAAAGGGGAAAACACGTTGTCTCGTGCAGCAAACACCTAACGCATTGAGTATATGTCGAGCATTCCCCGACAACAACGCGGGAAACCGACTTGCCGACACTGCGGATAATGGCTTTCATCCCCAAAGGGGCGGGGAGAACCGGAACATCCACAGTTTCACACTGTCTTGGCCGCTTGCTGAATCGATCTGAATGTTCATAATTGTCTCCGATTTTGACAATAACAACGAACGTCATTCCGATTTCGTGGGTTAGACTTTCGGTGCGGTACCTGCTGGACCGGCTTCCCCGCAGGTGAAACGGTGCATTGTCGGCGGCGTTTTCGGCAAATCGCTCGGGTGCCGCAAGACGTGACCTTTTAATGACTTTTGATAGGTCATATACTAAAGACGTCGTTTTCAGCCGTTTGGGCACTTGGAATTGTGTTCACATGGCTGGGCTTGGGCGAGTTCGGCTCGTCCCCACTCCGCGGGCATAACATCAACACTCCTGGCCCAACTTCAGAAGGTAACGTTTCCATGAGAGCAACAATCCTGGTTCTCGCGGGGCTCGTTGGAGTCGCAGCGTTGACGGTGTCAGTCGTCCCGACTCGGGCAGCCTTAACCTCCGCCCAACGAAAAGAGTTGAGCAAAGTCAATCGCGACATTAAGAAACTTTCGTCGTTGATCCGTCGTAAAAAATATGACGAAGCCGACAAGTCGCTTTCGGCCATTACGGCGACGGTTGAGAAACTTGCCAAAGACAACGACAAGGATCGTGCCATTTTGCTGGTGAAACGGCGGATCGAAATCCAACGCGGTCTGCTCGACCGAGCCAAGAGCGGCAAGAAGGGGCGACCGGCCAAGGCAGCTGGTCCGGCAATCAGTTTCACAAAGCAGATTGCCCCCATTCTCAAGAACCGCTGCGGCAAGTGTCACGTCAACCGGGCGAGCGGCCAGTTGCAGTTCGACTCGTTCACAAAACTGGCCAAAGGCGGTCGCGGCGGCGTTCCCATCGTTCCCGGAAATCCCGCCAAGAGTTTGTTGTATCAGCGTCTGTTTGCCAAGGGAAATCGGCGAATGCCGCGCGGTGCTGCCGCGCTGCCGGCCGCAGAAACCATGCTCATTCAACGTTGGATTGCCATCGGCGCACCGTTCGACGGCACCGACCGCAATGCACCCATTGGTAAGGCCGCCGCCGACAAGCCCGACACCCCAATTCCGACTGCAACGGGAAAAGAAACGGTTTCCTTTATCAAAGATGTGGCGCCATTCGTCGTCAACTTGTGTGGGCGGTGTCACGGCGGCAACAATCCTCGCGGCGGTCTTTCGCTCGTCACTTTCGAAGACGTAATGAAAGGCGGCAACAGTGGCCGCGTCCTACTGCCGGGAAATCTCGATGGCAGCATTCTGTGGCAGCGCGTCGGCACGCCTCAGCCGGGCAACAAACGCATGCCGCAGGGACAGGCGCGAATCACAAGAACCAATCACACCAAATTGAAGACGTGGATTGAGGAAGGTTGCAAGCTGGACAAAGGCCTCGATCCCAAAGCTCCGTTGCGAAGGCTCGTCCCAACCGAAGCGGACTTGACCGCCGAGCGACTGGCCAAGCTCACTCCAGAAGAATTCGAGCAGCACCGCCTCAAACGCAGTAACGATCAGTGGGACGCTGCATTCTCCAAAGACCGGCCGCAGTACGTCGAAGGCAAGGACGTCCTCGTCTACGGAAATGCCGGTGCCGAACGCATGCAGGTCGTCTACGGCTGGGCCGAAGATCACGTCAAGCAGTTGCGGTCCATGTTCAAGGTGAAGGGGGATCGCGTCTGGAATGGTCGGCTGACAATCTTTGTCATCAAAGACCGTTTCGGCTACGAGGAATTCAACGTCGTTAATAACAACCGGCAGCAGATTCCGGCAGAGATGGTCGGTCACTCTCTTGTCAGCACGGCGATGGACGATGCTTACGTGGTCGTGCAGGATGTCGGTGATGATGTCACAGCGGAAAACGCCGGCATGAAATTCAACGTCATCGATCACATCACCGGTGCGTTTCTGAAGCGAGCCGGGGGGAACCTTCCCGAATGGGTTGTGAGAGGAACCGGCGTCTATTTGGCTGCCAAACAGGATTCCGAGAACCTGCACGTCAAAGAAATGCGTACCCGCGTACCTGCCATGTTGGCTTCATTGGCCAAACCGGACGACATTTTCAACGACGGCACCTTTTCGCCGTCTGCTGTTGGTGCCGTCGGCCATGCGTTGGTGGAATTCATGACGAAACAAGGCGGCATCCCCAAGTTCGACGGCTTCGTCCGCTCGCTGCAGGGGGGCAACAATGTCACCGCAGCAATGAAGGCCACCTATCAGGCCGATCAGAAAGCCGTTGCGGGGGCCTTCATTCGCAGTTTCAAGAAATGATCTTTGGTCGCTTCAAGCGGCGGTAAATTCAAAGAGAATCACGTTTCGCACGAGAAGGCTGTTTGGCCCTCTCGTGCGTTTTTTTACGCCATGACCAAATTGCCAGCCCGTGTGAAGTCGATACCGGATCGCTATAATCCCCCTGCAAAATGTGCAAACCCCAGTGCAGACATCCTGCGCACCAAAGCCCACGGGCCGCGCCCCGTGGGATCGATTATCTGAGCAACGGAATTCGTAAGGCAGTGTTGAAATGGCAGAAGTCGTGGTCATCGGGGGTGGTGTCGTCGGACTGGCGATCGCCTACGAGTTAGCAGGCAACGGGGTTAGCGTCCGCATTCTGGAACAAGGCGACTTCGGCCGCGAAGCTTCCTGGGCGGGAGCCGGCATCTTGCCGCCCGGTCATCCTGAAGGTGCAGCCACACCCCACGCAAAGCTGCGAGCCGAAAGTCATCGACTCTGGCCCCAGTGGAGCCGTCAACTATTGGAGACGACTGGCATCGATAACGGATTTCGCGAATGCGGTGGAATCGCCATCGATTTCGGCGACGAAACTGAAGGGCAGGGTGACGAGATTGCCGCTTGGAATGCCGAAGGCGTCGAGGTCGAGCGACTCTCTTCCGACCGGATGACCGAACTCGAGTCGGCACTTTCTCCAGATGTCGCCTCAGCGTATCGCCTGCCACAACTATGTCAGGTCCGCAATCCGCGGCACCTCAAAGCGCTTGTCGCGGGTTGTGCAGCCCGTGGCGTTGAACTGGTCACCGGTAGCCCGGTTGTTGGATTCGAGCGAAAGGGCGAACGCATTGTTGCCGCCCGAACCCTCGACACGCTTCACAATGCCGACTCCTTTTGCGTCGCAGCCGGCGCTTGGTCGAGCCGGCTGATGAACACGGTCGGCGTCTCGACGGCCATCGAACCAATTCGCGGACAGATCGTTTTGTTGAAAGCACAGCCGCTCCCGTTTCGGCACATCGTTGAAATCGGCCCGCGTTACCTCGTGCCACGACCCGACGGTCGCATTCTCATCGGCTCGACCGAAGAACGTGTCGGCTTCAATAAAGTCAACACGGCTGCCGGTGTGACCGGTTTGTTGCAGTTGGCCACCCGCGTCGTGCCCTGTCTCAAAGACGCCACGGTGGAACGTTGCTGGTCGGGTTTACGGCCCAGTTCGGCCGATGGGTTGCCCTACCTGGATCGTGTGCCGGAAACTGCGAACCTGTTCATTGCTGCCGGGCATTTTCGCTCCGGCTTGCAGATGTCACCAGCCACCGCTACGTTGATGCGGGAATTGATTCTCAACCAGGAACCAAGCATCCCCTGCGATGCATTCGCCTGCAATCGCTGAACGTTGCAGGACGGTCTCGACACGAGGAACGCCGTGGCCAGCGCAAGAAAACGGATTGCCATCGTCGGTGCCGGCCCGATTGGTCTGGAAGCCGCTCTGTATGCCGTGCAGGCAGGATACGATGCACAGGTTTACGAACGCGGAACGGTGGCGGCTAACGTCTCCCGCTGGGGACACGTCAAGCTGTTCAGCCCGTTCGGTATGAACGCATCGACGTGGGGGCGCGAAGCACTTACATCCGGACCCGATGCCTGCACCTTGCCGTCCGACGACGCGCTGTTAAGCGGCCGTCAATTCGCTCGGCAATACCTGCGGCCTCTCAGTGAATTGCCGACATTGGCCGGCTGCATTCACGAACACGTTTGCGTGGATTCGATCGGGCGGTCGCATCACTGGAAGGCCGACCGGATTGGCGACTCGGCGCGCGGCGATGATCCGTTCCGATTGTTGCTCAGCGGCGATGCCGGCGAGCGAACGCGGTTGGCCGATGTCGTTCTCGATTGCAGCGGCACGTTTGGAAATCACAATTGGATTGGGGCCGGCGGTATGCCCTGTGTCGGCGAACGGCAGGCGCTGCTCGCAACCGACTATCTCCTGCCAGATGTTGCAGGCACAGATCGGGAGCGTTTCGTCGAAAAAAAAACGCTTGTCGTCGGCAGCGGTTACTCGGCAGCAACGGTCGTTGTCGCCTTGGCCGAATTGGCCGAAGGCGATCCGGCAACGCGTGTCATCTGGGTGACCCGATCGAACCGCACGCCACCAATCGCAACTATCGAAGACGATTCACTCGTCGAGCGCGCACGGTTGTGCGATGCCGCCAATCGGCTGGCGATGGCGGAGACCGGTCCCGTCGAATGGTTGCCGGGGCGATTGGTGAGACGAATTCAGCGGGAATCACGCGAGCCGGATGCACGGCAAACGATCTGTCTCGAATCGCACGACCGCCAGGAGAATACAACCGTTGAAGAAGAATTGACCGTCGATCGCGTCATCGCAAATGTTGGATACCGCCCCGATCGCCGATTGTACGAAGAGTTACAGGTTCACGAGTGCTACGCTTCATCGGCCCCAATGAAACTGGCGGCCGCGCTGTTAGGCGACACGTCGGCCGACTGCACTGCGCAGTCGAGCCACGGCCCACAGGCGCTTCAAAACCCCGAACCGGGGCTGTTCATCCTCGGCGCGAAAAGTTATGGTCGCGACAGCCGTTTTCTAATCCAAATCGGACTGCAACAAATCATCGACGCCTTCACCCTCATCACCCATTGAACCCAGGCAAAGCCCACGGGCCGCGCCCCGTGGGATCAAATGGTTCGCATTCCCATGACATCTCCCGCCTCACCTGGCAACATCCCCCACGTCGAACTGCGTTCGCTCGACGAACTGTGGTTTCAGGTTTCGGGAACGCTCTGTAATCTCGAATGCACGCACTGTTTCATCAGCTGCAGCCCGCACAACGATTCGTTCGGTTATCTCTCGCTGGAAACCGTCTCGCAATCTCTGGAAGAATCGATTCGCTGGGGCGTGAAGGAATACTACTTCACCGGGGGTGAGCCGTTCCTTAACCGCGACATCGTCCCCATTTTGGAGCGGACACTGGAATTCGGGCCGGCCACCGTACTCACCAACGGCATCGTACTCCAACCCGAATGGCTGAGTCGGCTGCGCGATGCGGAACAGCGGGGAAAGTATTCACTCGAATTCCGGGTATCCATCGACGGGCCAACACCCGAGGCGAACGACCCCATTCGTGGCCCGCGAACTTTTGAACGGGCAATGAAGGGCGTGCGGTTACTTGTGGAACACGGTTTCCTGCCCATCATTACGATGGCCCGCACCTGGGATCTTTCCGAAGACGAACGGATTCTGGGAGAGTTTCGCAGCGTGTTGAAGGAACACGGCTGCGATCGGCCGCGTCTGAAAGTGTTGCCGCGATTACAAATCGGAGCCGAAGCCGGCCGCACCGAGGGTTACGGGCAACATGACCGCATCACTCCCGAAATGATGCAGGAATTCGATGAAAGCCAACTCATCTGCAACCACAGTCGTGTCGTCACCGACCGTGGCGTCTATGTCTGCCCCATTCTGCTCGATGCCCCCGATGCCCGTCTCGGCGAAACGCTTGAGGACGCCACGGTCAATTTTCCATTGAGTCACGGCGCGTGCTACACCTGCTACCAATACGGAGCCATCTGCACCAATCCGTCCGCTTCAAAATCATCAACCACATGACCCCGTTTAGCCGCGCCCCAACGGGAAGCGCGACGCGCCATCGACACACGAATACTCAATGAAACTCGCAATCTTCGGCGGCATCTACAACAACTACCTCGCGCTCGAAGCCGCGATTGCCGATGCCCGTGCGCGTGGGATCGACCAGTTCTACTGTCTCGGCGATCTCGGTGCCTTCGGTCCCTATCCCAACCGTGTCTTCCCCCTGCTGAAAGAAGCGGGCGTCATCTGCATACAGGGCAACTACGACGACAGCATTGGTAACGATCTCGACGACTGCCAATGCGGATACACTGATCCCCGCGATAACCACTTCGCCCAGATTAGTTACGAATACACCTACCGCAACACCGCCCCGGAAAACCGTCGTTGGATGCGCGATTTGCCGACGGAGTTGCGATTGGAAGCCGATGGCATTCGGTTTCTGTTCTGTCACGGCAGTCCCCGGCAGACGAATGAATTCCTCTGGGAATCGACCACCAGCACGCAGTTCCTCGACAAACTCGCAATCGATCACAATGCCGACATCGTGCTGGCAACCCACACCGGCATTCATTGGCAACGCGAACTCAGTGATGGTCGCCGCTTCGTCAACGTTGGTGTTTTAGGCCGCCCCGAAAACGACGGCAGCACAAACGTCTGGTACACAATCATCCGCACCGGCAAAGACACCCCAAAGCCCACGGGCAGCGCCCGGTGGGATTCCACAGTCAACAACATTCCCATCGAAATCGACTTCATCCCCCTCGCATACAACCACCAACGTCTCGCCCAGGAAATGCAAAACGAAGGCCTCCCCGAGGAATTCATCGACACAATCCGCAACGGCTGGTGGACAACCTGCCTGGAAGTCCTCCCATCCCGCGAACGCCTCGCCGGCAAATGGTGAGGCCAAGGAAAAAGGCAAAAGTAAAAAGTAAAAAGCCGCTTTACACTTTTTACTTTTGCCTTTTTCCTTTTTACTTGACCCCCATGCGTGCAGTCATTCAACGAGTTTCCAAAGCCTCCGTCACCGTTGCGGGTGAAGTCACCGGCCAAATCGGTCGCGGCTTCCTCGTTCTGCTCGGCGTTGCCGACGACGATACCGAGGACGACGTGATCTATCTCGCCGGGAAGATTGCCGGCTTGCGTCTGTTTGAAGACGATGCGGGAAAAATGAACCGCTCGCTCGCCGACGTCGGTGGGAAGATGCTCGTGGTCAGTCAGTTCACCTTAATGGGCGATTGCCGCAAAGGCCGCCGTCCCAGTTTCATTCGCGCCGCCCGTCCTGAACAAGCCGACGAACTCTACCGCAGCTTCATCGCCGAAGTGAAAGGGCAGGGCATCGAAGTCGAAACCGGCCGCTTCCAAAAGCACATGGAAGTCGAACTCACCAACGACGGCCCCGTGACGCTGCTGGTCGATAGCCGCAAGGAGTTTTGATTTGGATTCCCGAATTCCGGTGGATACAATCGTTTAGTGACGTGTGCGGTTGCTGTCGTAGTGGTGGGGGGCCC
>CAUZOL010000195.1:0-12676 GCA_963581435.1 Planctomycetota bacterium | reverse complement strand
ACGAACGCCTCGACAATGTTGATGTGTACGCACAATTATACGTCAAATACCAGGCGGTGGTATGCATTGCCCAATCTCGGCAGTGCGTACACTACTCATTGTTGACGTCGACATTCGAGCCACCAAACGTGAAGCGACCTGGAATATCCACCATACTCGGTTCGATCTGCAGAGTCTAGCGCGTCATTTCGTATTGGACAGATGGGTCTATTAGACACGAGAGTGGTTGCGCTGGTTCGGCAAGCGCCTGTGTGTTTGATGTGCGCTTGAATCACCGCACGTCAATTCAACCACACGCCCACGCCGGCGATGAATCCTTCCAACGGCGTGCCGCCGACGTCGTAGTAGTCGTAGCCGGTGTAGATTTCGAAGCGATCCAACACCACTCCCACCGTCACGCGGCCGTGGAAGAGTGACGCGTTGCCGAGTCGGCCCCAATCGATGACGGCAGAGACGACCCACGGTTCAGCGGGGAAGAAGTCGGCACCGTAGGTGAAGTTGAAACCGAAGTCGGTATCGATTTCGTCGGAGAGCCAATTGAATCCTAGGCCGCTGCGAAACTGCACGCGTTCGGACTGCGCAAAGCGGTAGACGATGTTGAAATCGCCCGTCCAGAGATCGTCGTGTCCGACCAGCAGATCCTGGTAACGGTAATCCCAACTTGTATCGATACCGAACCGCGAACTGTGTTCGAGCAGCAGACTGGAACCGGCGCGGTTCAAATTGTCGAAGTCGTTGGAATATTCGCCACGCAGACGGGCGATCCAGTCGGATGAATTTTCGGGCAACGGCGAGTCGATGACCAGCGCCCCGGCGACGCCCTCATAGGGAGCATCCGGGAACCAGGCCGCCAATTCATAGTCGTCGCCCAGCGCAACCGCTGGAATCCAATACGGCGAAGTCACAATTCCCGTCACTACGATCGAACCAATTTCTAGTCCGTCGTCATCGTGGTTGTGGGCGTGGGCATGGTGGTGGTGGTCGTCGTCGTGAGAGCGTTCTTTCTTCTTCTTCTTCTTTGCCGGCCGATCATCATCGTTGTCATCTTTGGGTTTTTCGTTGCGGACGCCGTTGCGCAGACTTCGAAGATCGTCGCCGCGCGCATTGCTCGAAGTCGCGACCACGGCAAGCAGAACTGCTGCGATCAGCGCAACAGTTGGGGATTGATGAAAGTTGGCCATGAGTCACCGGCCGCGAGGGGATTCAACCGGGCAGGTACGGCGGTGAAAGACGGCGAACCGCTCCCAACATCACAAGCGCTACTGCCTGAGAACATCGAGCGCTGCAGATGTGGTGTTCGGGTAAAGTTTTTCGTGCTGCTCGTCGAAGTTGCGGCAGAAGGCACGGACGTTGACGTTGTGATCGTCGCGGCCAAACAACGGTTGGGCCGACAACGATTCTTCGGCCGACATTTTGCGGAAGACGATGTCGTAGATCGTCAGCAGTTTCGCCGTGCGGGTGACGCCATGCTGACAGTGGATGAGCATGGGGTAGTTGTTTGGGTCGGCCAGGACCTTCAGGTGCTCGTCGATTTTTGGATCGTCGGCGTTGATGGTCAGCGGCATTGGCAGTTCGATCAATCGGGCACCGGCATTGGTGACGGCACTGCGTTGGTCGATCCAGCGTTGTTCGCCCATTTCACCGGGATTGCAGAGATTGATCACCGCGCGAATCTGATACTCTTCAATGAGTTCGCTCATCACATCCGGCTCAACCCAGGCGCTGCGATAAACCATGCCGGTTTCGTGAACGGCCAAATGCTTGTAGCGGTGATGATGCCGATAGGCAAAGAGACCGGCTGCCAGCGAGGCCGCTGCAAGAATGCCGAGGAAGATGATCCGGTTGCGACGCTGGAACATCCATGTTCCTCCGCAAAACAGGTGATTTGGATATGGGAATTGCCGAAAGGTGGGCGATGGGCGGAGATGTTAGGCAAATCACGCAAACCGGTCAACCAGCGTTTTTATCGGCGGAAATTGGATTCAGTGTTGGGAAACAGGGTAGGGAACGCCCTCTGTGGCGTTCCGGATCGCGCCAGCGACGGCGGATCGGGACGGAGCCCGATCCCTACAGGTGCATCGATGGTCTCGGCACGTTCAATCGTCTACCGAAAGCTGCCAGAGGCCGCGGTAAATCGTTTCGCCGGCCTGGCGTTTTTTGCGCTCGAAGCTTGTGCGGTAATCCGTGTCGTCTGCGGGCTGCAGTTCGGCCGGAGCGGGCAGAGTTTGAAATGACGGGTGGCCATCCATCAACGCCGCAATGACCTCGAAATAGTCTTCAACATCGGTCCACGAGGTCAAGTGGCCGTCCGGTTTCAGGGCCGTCACCATTTGCTGGACAAGTTCGTCCGTAAAAAGCCGGCGACACTTGTGGCGGCGCTTCCACCACGGATCGGGAAAATACACGTCGAAATCGGAAACCGACGCTGGCTTGATGAACCGATCCAGCGCGACTCTCACGTCGCCGCCGAGAATGCGAGCATTGGGCAGACTTCGTTTCTTCAGTCTCTTCGCCCCGTGGCGTCCTTTGCCAAAGTCGGTTTCGATGCCGAGATAGTTTCTGTCGGGATGTTCCTGGGCGGCATCGAAGACAAACTTGCCTTTGCCGCAGCCGATGTCGATTTCCACCGGATTCTCGTTGCCGAACAATCGAGACCAATCAATTGGCCCATCGAGATCGTCCAGCGTGAAAAAATAGGGTTTCAAATCGACGGGAGTGTTCTGCTGCATCTCGCGCGGTTCTTGCAGCACTTGCGTCCGCTCTCCTGTCGGTGCTGCATCAGTCAATTTTTTGCTCGCGGCTGATGGGTACGCCGATCATGGTACCGCTGAAGACCATTTTGTCTTCCACGAACCCCTGGAAATCGAACTCGGCACGACGGTTGGCGCGGACCCGTGTCATCTGGGCCATCAACACCAAACGACATCCCGGGAAGACCGGCGCGCGGAACCGTACTTTGTCCATCCCGCCGAAGCCAAGATAATCGCCGCCCAGCAGATTGAATTTGCGGGCGTAGAAACCGGCCAGCTGGGCTGCACATTCGCACAGAATGACACCGGGCATCATGGGGAAACCGGGCATGTGGCCGGTCGTCCAGAATTCCTTGTCGGTCACGTCCTTGTAGCCAACCGCGCCATTGGCCTCCTCATCGACCATCACGATGGCGGTCAACTGTTCCATTTCGTGCCGTTGCGGGTTGACGCGGCGGATTTCCTGCAGGTCGAACTGCGGGTTATCCAGGTCGAGGTCGCTCAGGTTGTATAATGCGGGCGGAGGCATGTCGCATCGACTCTGTCAGAAGAGGTTCAAATTAAGCAATACCCAGAATCTGGCCGATTTGGTTCAAATCGGTCATCAACCGGTCCGGTCGAGTTTCAGGATTTTTCATGTCGTCTTTCGACGCTTGCACACTGTCGGCATCGCCTGCGTAAAGTGCAGTCTTCATGCCTTGGCGTTTTGCTTCCGCTAGGTCGCCGCACAATCGGTTGCCCACGTGCAGCACCTCTGGCGGTGAGATGCCCTGCTGCTGAAACTGCTTCAACGCGTACAGGTAAAGTGACTTTGAGGGCTTACGCACACCCAGTCGGAATGACAAGGTCATGACATCCGCCCCGAACAACGTAGACGGCGGTAGTGTACCGACCTGCCCAAACGCTCGCAACATCTGGACGAGCGAAAACGGTTGTGCGTCGGCCAACAACGCCTGTGCAATGTTGGCCAAATCGACGGCATTCAAAGCGCCCACCGCATGTTCGGCCACCTCAACGGCTTGCAATCGCGTGTGAAAGAAGTAGGCAACCTTCAGGCTCAATCCATCCAGATCGCCGTACATCGACTCGTCCCACGAGAATTCGTTCTTCACCAGACGCGCGATCAACGTCCGCCAAATCTCCGAGGAATCCATTTCGGGGAAATCGCCCTTGCGCTTCGTTCCACGCATCTGCTGCTTTTCAAGGACGCCGGTGTACTGCGTTAACATGTATTCCCACGGCGCGCCGGGTTTGCGCGACATGCTGTGCCACATGTTGAACTCTTCAATCGTCTTCTCCAACGCCACCTGCATGCGGAATTGTTGCGGATGATGGTACAGCAATTGGCCGTCGGCAATTCGCAGCAGGGTGCCATACAGGCTCCACGTCACCGCGCGAATGCCGCGCAGCGGCTTCAACGAAGGCGTTGCCTTGGGCTGAACCGGCGCGGTGAGTTTCGGCCAGATGAGATTCCGATTGTCGAGCCAGTCGGCGTATTCCTGCAGAGTCTGCGGCATGGGATGCGATTCGAGATGCGTCTTCTGTTTTGCCAATCCTCGATTAAGACTAACAGGTGCCACTGGCATGTCGCCAGTGGCCCGCGCGCTGCACTGGCGACACGCCAGTGGCACCCAACCCATCAATCGAGATTTGACGCGGTATGAATACTGCGTCAATTTGAGAATGCGTTGTCACCTAATTCTACAACGCATGCGCGAATTAAGACACTGCCCTGCAGCAAACGCGACAGTATGACATCAAGACACGCGCACCCCCTGCAAACCATGGGCGGCATTTATGCAGCCGACTTGAGCTGGTTCGGAGCGTCATCGTCAGCGACGTACCGCGCGACGGTCTCGCGCAAGACGCGAGTCGCTTCGCGGTCGCTGACGGTCGTCGCTTCCAGCAGACGCTTAATGTCGTTTTCCATTTGCACAGTCTGCGGCGCCTCGCGGCTGGCACAGAAAATCTTGTCGTGCACTTTCTTCGTACCCTCTTCGGCGTAGTAGAACAGCTCCTCGCGGAGCTTCTCGCCGGGCCGAATTCCGCTGAATTCAATGTCGATGTCGTCGGGAAAACTCAGCCCTGAAAGGCAAATCATGTCCTTCGCCAGATCGACAATTTTGACCGGATCACCCATTTCGAGAATCAGCACATCGCCGGCCGAGCCGATTGCTCCCGCCTGAAGCACGAGTTGAACGGCTTCAGGAATGATCATGAAGAACCGTTCCATTTCGGGATGCGTGACCGTAATCGGACCGCCGGCGGCAATTTGTTGCCGAAATGTGGGAACGACGCTCCCGGCGGAATTCAACACGTTGCCAAACCGCACCGAAATGTACTGCGTGTCGCACTTCCGCGATCCCGCCTGCACATACTTTTCTGAAACCAGTTTCGTCGCCCCCATCACGTTCGACGGGCGGACCGCTTTGTCGGTCGAAATGAAAACGAACCGCTCGACGTTGCTTTCGCCCGATAAATCGACGAGAACCTTGGTCCCCAGAATGTTATTCCGTATCGCCTCAACGGGGTTGTCTTCCATCAGCGGAACATGCTTGTATGCCGCAGCGTGAAAGACGAGTTGCGGCTCGCGTGCCTCGAAGATTCGCGACATCGAGGGGCGATTGGCAACGTCGGCAATCGCCAGATGCAAAGGCACATCGGGGCAGCGCTGTTGCAATTCCTGTTGAATTGTGAACATGCCGAATTCCGACTGATCCACAACCACCAGCGAAGCGGGTTTCAGGTCGATTATCTGGCGGCAAAGTTCCGAACCAATACTGCCCGCCGCACCCGTAACGAGAACGCGTTTGTTTGAGACGTAATCGCGAATTGCCTCGAAGTCCGGTTCGGCAGTTTCTCGCCGCAGCAAATCGGAAACCGTCACATCGCGTACCGAAACCTTGTACCGGCCGTCCACCAGTTCAGGTACGGTGGGAATGATGTGCGTCTTCAGTCCCGCCTGCGCACACTGCGAAACCAATTCGCGCATCACTCCGCCGGGAACTGTACTCGGAACGAGAATGTGCTGAGCTCGCAGCTTCTGCGCTAAACGCTGCCATCCCACTTCGGATGTGTAGACTGGAATCCCCGCAATGACCGAACTGCCATTCTCCGGGCTTTCATCCACAAATGCAACGACCTGAAAGTCTCCGCCGGTCGCCTGTAATGTCCGCAGGATGCCGATTCCCTCTTTGTTCGAGCGGTAGATCAGCGTCCGCTTTCGCTGTTCACGGCTGAAACTCGGCAGCACTTGCTCTCGGAGCAGCCGAACCGATATCCGCAACATGCCCGCCGACAGAATTGTCAGCACCATGTCGATCAGAATGACCGAACGGGGAATCGCCGTGTCGATGAAAAAGAGGAAGTTGGAAACGTACAACAGGGCAGCCGTCGCCGAGGCTCCCACAAAGACGTTGACCACGTCGCCAATGCTCGCATAGCGAAACACGCGACGCCATTCGCCGGTCGTGAAAATGATCGCCAGCTTCAACACCAGCACAAACGGCAGCGTCGCCGTAAACCGGGCGAGATACTCGTCGGCAATGCTGAAATCGAACCGCAACGAGTAGGCCGAAAAATAGCACAGCGTATAGATTAGCAGGTATGCCGGAACGGCAACCGCCAAACGGAGTTTCATCTACTCAACTCCACGGTCAGATTTCGCTGCGGGGATGCGGTTTTGGTGATGGGAATCGAATACCACAGATGCTCTTTACACAGATGCTCTTTACACAGAGCTCTTTACACAGAGCTCTTTACGAGGTGAGATGCCACAAATGTCGATTTCCTGGTTTGCAACGAGACGCTTTGAAAGATCAACAAGCGACTCGTCCGGACTCCCCGTCCGGCGGGTTGCCGTCCTCCACAACGGTTTCCCAGTACCGACTTCGCGCTGCGGTGCAGGCCCAAATCGTCGGCTGTTATGGGGTTGTGAAATCTGCAGAAGGCGGGGGTGATAACCAAATCCGAAAGACCTGTCCAGACCGATCACGAGCTTCGGCCACACAAAACATGCCCTTGCGTACACACTCATTTCGGCTAGTGGCCGGAAGTTGATGCCGGCAAAAATCGCCAATTCGGCCCCCGCTGGTTAGCGGTGATCGTCGGCGAATTTTGTCTGATGAGACACCGAACAACGGTGCTGAATGTCGCTGGCGTCGATTTTCCGCTAGAGTAAAGTCTGCCGAATCCTGTGATTCGCTCGTCTAGATTCTCCTACCACGTTGTCTTGCTGAGGCTCCAATGAAAAGAATGACATCTCTGACTGCGTTGATTGCCGGATTGTGCTGCCTGCTGAGTGCGACTGTCGCGTCGGCCCAAGTTGATGAGCGACCGCTCCCCATTGGTGTGCAACCCGCGTTTGCCAATTTGAAGTGGACCGGCTGGTCGCCTGTATCCGCTTCGGGAAAAGTCACCGACATTCGGCCGATTGTTCTAACCCACGCCGGCGATGGCTCGAATCGTCTCTTCGTGGCAGCCCAGCGCGGCGTCATTCACGTCTTTCCTAACAAGAAGAGTGTGAAACAGACAAAAGTCTTTCTCGATGTGTCAAAACAGGTTGTCTACAAAGAGAAGCAAAACGAAGAGGGCCTGCTCGGCTTCGCCTTCCACCCCAAGTACAAAGAAAACGGACACTTTTTCCTCTATTACACAACGACTGACGCACCGCTCACGTCGGTCGTCACGCGTTTCACCGTCTCCAAGACCGATCCCAACCGTGCCGATCCCGATTCGGCGCTGGAGATTTTCCGCGTCAAACAACCGTACTGGAATCACAACGGCGGCACGATTGTGTTTGGGCCGGATGGCTACCTCTACATCGCGTTGGGCGACGGTGGTGCCGGCAAAGATCCGCACGGGAACGGACAGAACCTGAAAACACTGCTGGGATCCATTCTGCGGATTGACGTCGATCACCAACACGGCGACCGCAACTATTCAATTCCCAAAGACAACCCGTTCGTCAACATGGGCGATGCCGCCCGACCGGAAATTTATGCCTACGGTTTGAGAAACGTGTGGCGGATGGCCTTCGACAAGGAGACGGACACACTTTGGGCGGGTGAAGTTGGCCAGGACCTGTGGGAAGAAATCGACCTCATCGTCAAGGGCGGAAACTACGGCTGGAACCTCCGCGAAGCCAAGCACAAGTTCCTCAAGGGTTCCGGGCCGCGAAAAGATCTCATCGAACCAATCTGGGAATACCACCACACCGTCGGCAAATCGATCACGGGCGGCAGCGTTTACCGTGGCAAGAAACTGCCCGAACTCGCCGGCCACTACATCTACGCCGACTACGTCAGCAGCAAAATCTGGGCTTTGAAGTACGACGAAGCTAAAAAGAAGGTCGTCGCCAACCGACCGCTGCAAACGGCGGGCAACAAGTTGCCCATTCTCTCATTCGGCGAAGACGAGAACGGCGAAATCTACTTCATGCTGCCAACAACAACCGGCCGTGGTCTGTTCACGTTTGCCAAACAATCGAAGTAGGCGATTGGTCGAGAGTCTAGAGTCGAGGGTCTAGAGCCACCCAGAATTGAACTGCCCCACTACCATGTTAGCTGGCAAAATCTGATTTCCACGGCTGAGGAACAATTCCATGAACATGGTTATCGCCTGGTTGGCATTACTCATGACGGTGTTTCTCGCGCTCGGCAGCATGATGGGACCTCATCATTATTCGATTCTGCTGGTTGCGTGTCCGATTTTCCTCGCGAGCGCTGCTGGCGGTTTCGGCCTGTTTGACAAAAGGAGCACAGGTCTCTTGCTTCTGACGTCAGTCATCGCTGGTATTGGTGCCATTGGGTCCGTAATAGCAATAAACAGCGTTTCGCAATCCGCCTTGGAAATGATGCTGTCGTGGATCGCTAGTGGCGGTTTTGTGTGCATTATGCTGTTCTCGCTAAAACTGCACGAACTTGCGAAGGAGCATGTTTCAGATAACCAAAAACACCAGCAGTGGCTGGGTGATCTCAAGAAAACTGATGAACCACAATTCGAGCACCCTGAGACCGAGCAAACAACCAATGCCAGCTAACTCAAACGTTCACAGGCAGGTTGAACCACATCCGGCCGCTATCGTAGAATAAGGGTCGGGTGGATTGCGCCTGAAATTGAGTCATCCGTTTCACTGACAGGAAGAGTCAATGCGCTGGCTGACGATTATCACTTTGGGGACGCTGCTCCCCGCGTTCGCCGCGATGGCGGATGAACCGGACATCGATCGCAGCCACTGGGCTTTTCAGCGGCCAGCCAGTTCGACCGTTCCCGCGTTCGATGCGCCCACTGATCGGAACTGGGTTCGCAATCCCATCGATGCGTATGTTCTCGCCCGGCTGAAGCAGAAGGGACTGCGACCGTCGCCCGAGGCAAGTCGCCGCACGCTCGTTCGCCGGCTGACATTCGATTTGACCGGGCTGCCGCCAACCCCTGGTGAAATCGACGACTTCATCAGCGACACCTCGCCGCTGGCGTACGAACGGCTCGTCGATCGGTTGTTGGCTTCTCCGTCTTATGGCCAGCGCTGGGGACAGCATTGGCTCGACGTCGTGCGGTTCGCCGAGACCGAGGGTTTCGAGTACGACCGACATCATGCCAGCGCCTGGCGATTTCGAGACTACGTCGTCGATTCGTTGAACGACGATAAGCCCTACAATCAGTTCGTGCAGGAACAGGTCGCCGGCGATGAACTCGCTGCTGTCGCGATGACCCGAGGCGTCAAACAAGACGATCTGCGCGATGAGTTGGTCGCCGCCGGCTTTCATCGGCTCGGCCCCGTCCGCCGAAACGCGGGCAACACCGACGTCGCCTTCAGCCGCAACGAAGTTTTGACCGAACGAACAAATATTATCGGTGCGGCCTTTCTGGGAATGACGGTCGGCTGCGCCCGCTGTCACGACCACATGTTCGATCCGATACCACAAAAAGATTACTACCGGCTGCAAGCGTTTCTGTCGGCAACATTTGAAGAGAACATTCCGCTGGCAGGCAAACAGACGCAGGCCGATTGGAAAGCAAAGTCTGATGCCGTCGATGCTGAAATCAAACGCATCAAGGCGGCCAAGGAAAATGCAAGCTTGGAGGAGATGGAAAAGCTGCGAGCCGAGATGCTCGCTGCCGATTCACGTCGCCCCGATCCGTTGCCCGAGATTTTCACCGTCCGCAACGATTTCGACAAACAGACGCCCACCCACTTGCTCGAACGCGGCGACGAGCGCAAGAAAGGCGAACGGCTCGGCATGCGTCCGCCGGCAGTGTTGCTGACGAAGGCGGTTGCCGACCTGCCTGAGACGAAACGCAAACACCCAAGAACAGAACTCGCCCACTGGCTGATCTCGCCCGAAAACCCGATGACGGCCCGAGTGATGGTCAACCGCATCTGGCAATACCACTTCGGTCGCGGCCTCGTCGCAACGCCAAACGACTTCGGCATCAACGGCGACACTCCCAGCCACCCACAACTACTCGACTGGCTCGCGCTCAAGTTCTCCGGCCAAGACTCCAACACCCCGAATTCGAATGCGTGGAGCATCAAGGCGATGCACCGCTTAATCCTGCACAGCAGCAGCTACCGCCAATCGTCGGGCATGAGAAACGCAACCGCGAACGAGATGGACCCCCAAAGTCGTCTGTTGTGGCGTTTCAACCGACGCCGACTAACGGCTGAAGAATTACGCGACGCCATGCTGAGTGTCTCAGGTCGGTTGAATGAATCGTCAGGCGGACCGAGCATCATGATTGCCGTCGCGCCGGAACTGATCGAACTGTTGTACAAGCCAACGCAATGGCGGGTCACCCCCGATGAGAACCAGCACGACCGGCGATCGATCTATCTGTTTGCAAAACGAAACCTGCGACTGCCGTTCATGGAGGTCTTCGACCAACCCGATTTGCAGATCAGTTGCGACCGCCGCATTTCAAGCACCCATGCACCGCAGGCGCTGGAAATGCTCAACGGCCCCATGTCGAACGAATTGGCCGCCGCCTTCGCCGACCGTTTGCAACAGGAAACCGACCCGGACAAACAAATCGAATTAGCTTTCCGCCTCACCGCCGGAAGATTACCCACTGCAAACGAACGCCGACTGTCGCAGCAGTTTCTCGAAGCGCTGCCGTTATCAGAATTCGCACTGGCGATGTTCAACCTGAACTCATTCTTGTACGTGGACTGAATGTCGCGCAAACACCTATGAAACATTCTGCAATTCCAATTCAACCAAACCGCCGCAATTTTTTGCAGGACTCGTGTTGCGGGTTCGGATCGCTGGCGATGGCGTCGCTGTTGCAATCTGAACGGGCAGCGGCGGTGGGCGGGAATCCGCTCTCGCCCAAGCCGCGACATCTGCCGGAGTCGCGGGTCAAGTCGGTCATCTTTCTGTTCATGGCCGGCGGGCCGAGTCACGTCGATACGTTTGATCCCAAACCGCTGCTCAACAAACTCGATGGCAAACCGCGGCCGCAATCGTTTGGCGACGTCAAATATCAGTTTGTCCGCAAAGACGCGCGGCTGTTGGGTTCCAAGCGAAAGTTCACGCCGCGCGGCGAATCGGGTGTGCCGGTTTCTGATCTGTTTACCAAAGTGGGCGATTGCATCGACGACATCGCTGTCATTCGCTCTTGTTACGGCGACAAAGTGGTGCATTCGGCCGCGCAGTACGAGTTGTTCAGCGGGCGGACGTTTCCCGGCTTTCCCAGCCTCGGCTCGTGGGTTGTGTACGGGTTGGGCAACGAAAGCGAATCGTTGCCCGCCTACGTCGTCATGCCCGATCCCGACGGCGCGCTGGAAGGCGGGCAGCCGATGTACGCCAACGGATTTCTGCCGGCCGTCTATCAACCGGCCATGTTCGGCGGTGGTCCGCAGCCCGTTCGCAATTTGGGATTGCCCGAGGGAATCTCACTCGACGACCGTCGGCAAACGGTCGAACTGATTCGTAGCCTAAATGAATCCAACCTACAGGCCGGCGATGATGAACTGGCGGCCCGCATTAACGCCTACGAATTGGCGTTCAAAATGCAAACCGACGCCCCCGAGGTGTTCGACGTCACCGGCGAAACCAAAGAGACACTCGACCTGTACGGTGTCGGCGTCGAACCCACCGACGACTACGCCCGCCGTTGTTTGTTGGCACGACGGTTGGTCGAGCAGGGAGTGCGATTCGTCACGGTTGTTTCCGGCGGTGGCCCGGGCAACAAGCAGTGGGACGCGCACGGCGATCTGGAAGAGAATCATCTGCGAATGGCCGGGGAGGTCGATCAACCCATTGCCGCGTTGCTGAAGGATCTCAAACGCCGCGGCCTGCTCGAAAGCACGCTGATTGTCTGGGGCGGCGAGTTCGGTCGTTCCCCCGAAGCACAGGGCGGCAAGGGCCGCGATCACCACAATACCGCCTTTTCCATGTGGCTGGCGGGCGGCGGTGTGAAGGGCGGCCAAGCCGTCGGCGCCACCGACGACATCGGCCTCAAATCCATCGAGAAACCCTACCACCTTCGCGACGTCCACGCCACAATCTTACATCTGCTCGGCCTCGATCAGGACGGGTTAAGCTACCAACACCAGGGCCGCAAAGAACGGCTAACACTGGTGGAAGGTGAGATCATCCAAGAGGTGGTATGATGTGGCGAGAGGCGACCGAACTCACCCGAGGCGATCGAGCGATAGCCGCCCCAGGTCTTTCTGCCACGTAGTCGCCAGGCAATAGGTTTCGGTAAGAAACTCGTCTCGCGAGCAAGCGGCGTGGCGGATGAACCAACCGAGCATTTTGTGAAAGAGCGGCTGTTGGCTTTCCAGGATCTTGAGTTGCTGTTTGTCGGCGGCGAGGTAACTACCCAGTGACGAAGATGTGCGCTGGCAGGTTGGGGGACTGGTGGAAGGCGGATTGGATGCCGTCCAGGATTTTCAGGTCGTTTTTGCGGAGCGTCGAGAC
>CAUZOL010000194.1:0-12700 GCA_963581435.1 Planctomycetota bacterium | reverse complement strand
CGATTCTGAGAAACCACACGACTGGGAGGGGCCGCAGACCGAGTTCAGTCCCACCGAACGGCATCCTGTCCAACAAGTGAATTGGTACGACGCGGTGCTATTTTGCAATTGGTTGAGTCGGAAAGATGGTTTGACTCCCTGCTACGAGGGGACTGGTGAAAAAGTGAACGTACAGGAACGGCAATCGGGCGTGTGGGAACTTGCACCAGAAGCCAACGGCTACCGATTGCCGACCGACGCCGAGTGGGAATACGCCTGCCGCGCGGGAACAGTGACTAAGTTCAGTCACGGTGACGCGGAGTCGCTGCTGGACCGCTACGCGGTCCTTGGGTCGAGCCGAACGGAACTCCCCGGGAGCAAGCTGCCCAACGGCTGGGGTCTGTTCGACGTCCACGGGAATGTCTTCGAGTGGTGCTACGATCGGTCTGGACCGTTCGGCAGCCAAGCCACGGTCACAAATCCATTGGGACCAACTCAAGGGAGGAGCCGCGTGTTTCGCGGCGGGTCGTTCAGCACGAACGCGCGGGATGCACGGTCGGCCAACCGTGCATCCAATATTCCATCCGACCGTTTCAACGACTTCTCTGGTTTCCGTGTGGCGAGGACTTACCCCTGAGCCGCTTTACCCGCCCCGTACCTAAGAGGCCGCACCAATGAACTCCCGCGCCCTGCCCTTCCTCACCACAATCGCCGTGACGTTGTTTTTCACAACAACCGCATTGCCCCAGGAACCCGTCAGGAAAACGGCGAAGTCCGAGCCGCAGAAGGCGGAACCCAAACCGGTCAGTCTGGCGGAAGCCCGCCGGCAAGCCGAGCTGTTGCACGAAGTTTACTCATCGACGCTACAAATTATGCACCGCCGTTACTTTCGCTCGGATCAGAAAACCACCATCCCTTCCAAAGCGCTCGACGACGTCTTCTACCGCGTTTCGCTCCGCTCGAAAGTCAAAGCCCGCTGGATTGCCGTCAATGCCCGCGCCATGAGCATCGATCACACCCCCAAAGATGCCTTCGAGAAACAGGCTGCCCGCCGATTCGTTGCCGGCGATTCGTCGCACGAGACAGTTGAGAACGGTCTCTATCGTCGCGCCGGCCGCATCACGCTTTTCGGTTCCTGCATCAACTGCCACGCCCCCGCTCCCATGAGTCAGGACGTCCGCCGCTTCGCCGGCCTCGTCATCAGCATACCGGTGAAACCGGACACACCAGCCAGGAAATAACCAGTTGTCCCCGCACGCTTGCGGTTGAACGCTCCCCAAAACTAACCACTATCGCGCTTCGCACCACTTCGCATAGAATCCACAAGGATTTATCCCTCCCACACACAATCCCAACAAACCCCAAACAGGCCGCCAACCCACATGTCCGGGTTCTCCGATTCCACACTCATGTTCGACGATGCAGCGCGGCTGCTCGAACCCGGCGCGCTGTCGCACGATGAAATCGAGAGTCTGTTGGATTTGGTCGGCTTTGCCGACATTCCCACCGCACACAAACGGCTGCTCGAAACCTCAACCGACAAAGAGTCCCGCCGTGCGCTCGGCGAGTGTCTGCCCATGCTGCTCGTCGCGCTTTCCGGAACCGCCACGCCCGACGGGTCGCTCATCAACTTCGAGCGATACGTCGGCAGCGTCGCCGACCGCACCGAATTGTTCCGCTATCTCGCATCGAACCCCCGCGCGGTCGAGATTCTCGTCAAGCTATTCGTCGGCAGCCAATTCCTCACCGAAATCCTGCTCCGCAATCCCAACTATCTTCAGCGGCTGACCAACCACAAACGGATCGCCGAGTTCAAAAGTCGGCAGGAATTAATCTACGAAGCGCAGGAAGTGACAGCCACCGAAGCAACCATCGCCGACAAGCTGAACGCGCTGAGGCGGTTTCAACATTGGGAATTGCTTCGCATCGGTGCCTGCGATTCGTTCGGACTCTTCGACCTCAAATCGGTCACCGTCCAACTCTCGCTGCTGGCCGACAGTCTCGTGCAATCCTGCCTGTCGTTGCTCGCCGAGGAAATGAAAATCTCGCTCGACGGATTCGCCGTACTCGCCTTCGGAAAAATGGGCGGCGAAGAGCTGAATTACAGTTCCGACATCGACCTCGTCTTTCTCGCCCGCGCCGACGCAACCAGCTTCTGGACGCTGGGGCAAAAGCTGATTAAGGCGGTGATGGAATCGACCGGCGAGGGGTTCCTCTATCGCGTCGATATGCGGCTGCGGCCGTGGGGAAAATCCGGCGCGCTGGTGAACTCAGTTGACGCACACTGCAAATATCTCCGCGAGCATGGCATGCCCTGGGAAAAGCAGGCGTTGCTAAAGGCCCGTGTGGTGGCCGGTGATCAAGCGGTCGGACGGGAGTTTCTGAAACAGGTGCAACCGTTGATCTTCGGCCTGCCCGCCGAAACGGTTCGCGAGACCGTGCGGGACATGAAAGAACGCATCGAGCTGGATTTGGAACGCCAGGGCCGCGCGTGGGGAGAGGTCAAGTCGGGTGCCGGGTCAATCCGCGATGTCGAATTCGTCACGCAGTATCTGCAGTTGATTCACGGCGGGGCCGATCCAAACGTCCGCAGCATCAACACGCTCGACGGCCTGGTGCGGCTCGCCGATTTGGGATATTTGCAGGCCGACGAGTACCGGCAACTCAGCGACGGTTACATGTTCCTGCGGACGATCGAACATTCGCTGCAGTTAATGCACTACAAGCAAACTCACGCCCTGCCAGAAGAGAAACGCGAGTTGACGTATCTTGCAAGTCGACTCGATTATCCCGATGCCGAAAAGTTTCTCAGCAGCTACCGCGCACACCGCGATGCAATTCGCCGCATCTACGAAAGACACATTGGCGGCGAAGAGCCGCCTATTGAAATTCCCAGGGCCGATGTCGATGACGGCATGCCGCGACACGTCGCCCATATGGACGCATCCTACGCCGAAATCTTCAGTGAAGAGGAAATTGTCCGGCACGCACAATTACTCGATGCCCTTTCCGATGACAACCTGGTTGAATTGGATGCCACCGACTATGGCGACGGCAAATGTCGGCTGACGATTGTCGGCCACGACGACCGTGGAGACCTGTCCCGGGTCTTTGGCCTGCTGTTCGTTTACGGATTCAACATCGCCGACGGACACACCTTTGCCGCCGAAGAAGTCGGAGGGCGCGCGGTCATTAAAAGTGGCATGTCGATTCCCGGTCGTGGACAACCGAAGACGTCGGCCAAGTGGTTTATCAACGTCTTCACGCTGTTAACGTCGCCGGTTGCCGTGCTCGACGACATTTGGCCACAGTACGAGCGGGAACTGGTCGAGCTGTTGAAGTTGGTTCGTTCCGGCCGTCGCCGCGATGCGCAGGGAGAACTCGCCAAGCGCGTCGGCGGCGCGCTGCACAATGCCGACGTCTCGCCGACGTTGTATCCGGTTGATGTCGAGATCGACAACGAAGCGTCGGAACGTTCAACCGTGCTGCACATTCGAGCCGACGACACGATTGGTTTCTTGTTCGAGTTAACCAACGCGTTAGCGCTTGCGCAGATCGACATCAACCGATTGATTGTGACATCGGTCGGGCGGCGGGCTCTCGATACGCTTTACGTCACCGACTCCGATGGCCGCAAACTCAGCGATCCCGCGCGTCAGCAGGAACTGCGGGCGGCGGTCGTCCTCATCAAGCACTTCTCGCACCTTCTGCCTCGCTCGCCCAAACCCGATGCCGCGCTGCTGCATTTCAGCGACTTTCTCGAGCAGTTGTTCAAACGCCCGAATTGGCCGGAAGAGTTCGCCTCGTTGGAGCAGTCCGATGTTCTCGATGCGATTGCCCGGTTGCTGGGGGTGAGCGACTTCCTGTGGGAGGACTTCCTGCGGCTACAACACGAAAACCTGTTTCCCGTCGTCAAAGATATCGATGCCCTAAAACACTCCAAGCCCAAGACCGATCTCGAATCGGAACTCCGTGACGAATTGGCAACCGCTGACGACGCCCAGGAAGCTGCCAAACTGTTGAATGCGTTCAAAGATCGCGAAATGTTCCGGACCGACATGCGGCATATTCTCGGCAACGTCACCGAGTTTGGTGAGTTCTCCGCCGAACTGACCGACGTGGCCGAAGTGGTAATTGATGCGGCTTGCGGAATTTGTCTGCAGACACTGACGAGCCGTTACGGCACGCCATTACAGAAAGATCAATCGCCCTGCCCCTTCGCTGTCGTGGCACTGGGCAAGTGCGGCGGCCGGGAAATGGGATTCGCCTCCGATGTGGAGTTGATGTTCATTTATCAGGAAGACGGAAGCACCAGCGGGCCGGAGGTCATCACGACGGCCGAGTACTATCAGAAACTGGTCGAGGCATTTCAGCGGACAATTCAGACACGGCAGGAAGGTGTCTTTCAGGTCGATTTGCGATTGCGACCCTATGGCCGCGCGGGAAGCCTGGCGGTGTCGCTGGATGCCTTTGCAAACTACTTCGCCGCCGAAGGTGCCGCCTGGCCCTACGAACGACAGGCACTGGTCAAGCTGCGCGCGATTATCGGCGATGGTGAATTTGGTGCGCGAATCGTCGGGCTTCGTGATGAACTTGTTTACGCGGGCGAGCCGTTCGATGTCGCCGCCATGCGGGCGATGCGGGAGAAACAGGTCCGGCAGTTGGTCAAGGCGGGGACACTCAACGCCAAGCTGAGTCCCGGCGGTTTAGTTGACTGCGAATACCTCGTGCAGGGGCTGCAAATTACCAACGGTCATCGCCATCCGTCATTGCGAGAACCCAACACTCTCGCGGCGATGAAACGACTTGCCGCCGCCGAGATTCTCTCACTCGCACATTTCGAGCAACTCAGCCAGGCGTACGTTTTTCAGCGGCGGCTGATCGACGCGCTACGAATGGTTCGCGGCCACGCCAAAGACCTCACCGTCCCTGCGCCGGAAACCGAAGAATTCCTCTACCTCGCCCGGCGACTTGGCGACAACCGCGATGTTACACAGCTGAAAAACGAATTGGAAACCCACTTCACCCACGTGCGCGAACTCAACCAACGCCTCGACGATTTGAGCTCCGAGCAGTGACACACCGTGTTGGGAACGCCGGCTTTGGCGTTCCGGATTGCACCATCGATTACACGGCGATAAACGACCGCAGCAGCAGCCCGACGATGTACGCCAGAGCCGCCGCGATGCTGCCCATCAGAAGTGTTTCGGTACCGGCGCGTTGCCAACTTTCTGCAACATACCGCGACTTCATTGCGCCGACGGCAAAGAATGAGACGGCGGTCAGCATCAGGCTCGTTGCCTGCACGGGCGAATCGGGCAGCGACATAACGTATTGTGCGACGAATGGCAGTATTGGAATCAACCCGATGGCGGAAAACGCCGCGAACGTAACCCAACCCGCTTTCCACGGCGACACTTGAACCAGCGAGAGTCCTCGTTCTTCGCGGAGCATGGTGTCGATCCACAGCGTGCGGTCGGCGGTAATCACATCAACCACGCGGTCCAGCAGTTCGCCTTCAAAGCCTTTTTGCTCGAAGATGAGCCGGATCTCTTCTCGCTCGCCTTCCGGAATGACATCGACGTGCGTCTCTTCTTCCATCCGCGCCCGATGCAGCAATTGGCCTTCTGCCTTTGTCGCCAGATAATTGCTGACGGCCATGCTGAAACCGTCGGCCAGTAAGTTGGCAAATCCCAGAATGAGAATGGCGCCACTCGAAAAACCGGCGCCAATTGCGGCGGCAACTATGGCAAATGTGGTGACGCATCCATCGATGCCACCATAGACGAAGTCGCGCAAATAACTGGGCACGTGGTCGGCCGACAGACGCTCGGCAACGGCTTCCGGCGTATGCTCGGCGTGCAATTTGCGATGATCGGATTCGCTAACCACTTGAGGATTCCGCCAAGAGACCCAAATCGGCTGCGATGGGCTGCAGAGCGGCAATGCAGAAATCAATGTGCTCGTTGAGATCGACCCCAAGATCTTCTGCCCCGTCGACGATGTCAGCACGATTGACGGCAGCGGCGAACGAAACCTGTTTCATCTTTTTGCGAATGCTCTTGGCCTTCATTCCTTCGAGGCGAGTCGGCCGCATCAGCGAGTAGGCGACGATGAAACCGCATAACTCATCGCAGGCGTATAAAGTCTTATCGAGCTGTGAGACGCGCGGACAGTCTTCGAGATAATCCGCGTGCGACTTGATGGCGTAGATGACGTCGTCCGGGTAGCCGCGCTCGGCGAGAATTGCCGAACCTTTCAACGGATGATCGGGCGGATCGGGCCAGCGCTCGTAATCGAAGTCGTGCAGCAGGCCGACCGTTCCCCACTTCTCCTCGTCTTCGCCATACTTTTGGGCATAGGCGCGGACGGCCGCTTCGACCGCGAGCATGTGCTGGATCAGGCCCTCTTTTTGAGTGTACTCGCGCAGCAGGGCAAGGTTGTCTTCGCGGCTCACAGATCTTGGCTCCAGACAATGCGTAGCTGCGGTGTAACACACCGCAGCTAGGCGACTATTTCCACCGTTAAAATATCTTGCTGTAGGCGCCCCAGCCGCCAGCAATTAGCAGGCCGATGCACGAGATGATGAGGAAGGCATCCCACAGGCCACCCGGTTTGACGCGGGAATCGACCATGCGGAAGCGGAAGTACAAGGCTGCAAATCCCAGCATGGGCAGCATTATCGCCTGCATGAATCCGCCTAAGAGAACCAGTTCCACAACATTGAACCCGGTGCAGAATACTGCCAGCGAGATCGACGGAAGTATCACACAGAAGGCCGACACCGCTCGCTGGTGCGTTTTTTCACTATGCAGACTCATCAGACCGAAGACTTTCAGTGCATCGGCATACACCCGGGCCAAACCGGCGTTGGCCACCAGGAACGTCGAGTAGAGCACCGAGACTGCACCGAACAAGAACAGCCACTGGGCGAATTCGCCGAAGACAGGCACATACTGTTCCATCAGCGTGCTGACCATCCGCGTGCCGTCCGGATCGAGACCCTGTTTGTAGAGCACGGCCACGCCCATCACAAAGAACGCCAACGTGGCGATCGTGTAGATCACCATCGACAAGAAGGCGTCGTATCGCATCACCTTCATCCAGCCGCGGGCACGGTTGGCCCACCCCTCGTCGTCGGACCGGACACCGGTGAACTTGGCATACCCCTTCTCCAGACACCAGTAGGGATACATGACCAATTCACTCGCCCCGACGCCGATAATGCCAAACGTAAACAGGGCGGTCGCCAGCGGTCGCTTGATTTCCCACCCGACGATGCCCGGGGGAGGCGGCAGGGTTTGAGGCAACTGAAACCACAAACCGCTGATGATCTCGCTAGCGGACAACTGAAAGTCAGGCTCGAGTTGCAGAGAAATCACATTGCCGATTGTGACGAAAGTGAACGTGACCACCAGACCGGTGGAGATGGTTTGAATCAGGTTGTACTGGCCCCGGTACAGCACGGCAATTGTGGTCAACGTGACAAAAAACGCCCAATATTTGTCGTCCCAGGTGACCGGCGCGAGCAATTCCTTGACTTTGGCTTTCTTCCGATCAATCGAAATTTGTATAGACTCAAGCTGCCCGGCATCGGCGCCGGAATCGGGTTTCTTCCACTCTATCTGCCGACGCTCAGTCTCGATCAGTCTTCGGACGGCAGCGATGGCGACGGTACCCCGTTTGCTCGACGCTTCGTCGAGTTTTGCAAGCTTCTTCTGGAGTCCCTTAATTCCCTCGTTGATTCGTTCTTTGTCATCCTCATTGAGCTTGGCAAATTCAACGTCGCCGTTTTCGATGTCATCGGACCAGGCGATGTACCGTTTCAGTTCGTTCTCTGAAGGAACTTGAATGGCGTGTGCATAATCGCCGCTCAGGGGGAATCCCAGCGCCAATGCCTGGCCGACGCCGCCGACGATGCCGCCCAGCTGCCCGAGTCCGACCAACACCATGATCAGCCAATACCAGACGATCCAATTGACGCGCAGCCGCGGTCCCGGTACGCGGTCGAGGGCGGCCAGTGTCGTTTCACCGTGATTGATTGTGTATCGCCCGAGTTCAATCTGGACGAAGACTTTGATCAGGCAGCCGATGATGACCAGCCACAGCAGCGCAATGCCGGCCTGCGCGCCGGTCTTGGTGGTGGCGATCAACTCGCCCGATCCGACAATGCTGCCGGCGATAATCAGCCCCGGCCCGAGACGTTTCACGATGCCCATGAAATCGGTCGGCGGTTCGACGGTCCCGCCTCCCGCAGCGGGGTCCATCGACGGGGGCAATGTATCGTGATCGGTTTCGTTGGTATTGCTCATCGGTGACCATTTTGAAATTCGGATTGTGGATTTTTCGCAAAGGTCGAATTCAGAAAATCCGCATTCCGAAGTCGGGGCGCCCGCGGTAGTGGGTCATCCGCAAATGGCGAACAGACCCTTATAACCCGGCGCCGATGCGTATTCAAGAACGGGCCGGCAATTGGAGCTCACGAACAGTCGCAATCTCTCTGCTGTATCGGGTATGCTGAACGGACTGTGACTCGGTCAATATCGAAACCCAGCTAACCGGATGCTCCAATGAAACGCTCACTCTCGCTGGCATTCGCCGTGATGACGGTTGCCTTGTTCGCGTGTACGGACTCAGCGTCAGCGGCGGAACCGTATCCCTTCAAAGTCCCCCCGCGGGAAGCAGAAACCGAAGTGTGGGTGAAGGCCGATTTTGATTCCGGACTGCCCGAACTCGCCACATTGGGCAAAGGAGCAAAACTCGAACCGAGATTGGGAACCAAGAACTCTCAAGCACTGGTCGCGCGCGGCGGCGGGAAGGCTTCGATTATCAAGATTCCCATCCGCAAGTTCGATGTCGGAATCAGCCGTTTCGAACTGTCGATCGATTACGCCGGTCAGGGATACACATACTTCCGGGCGAAACTCAACGCCTACAACAAACAGGGCAAGGTGTTTAAGTCGGTCACTTTTCCCAGCGGGGCCTACGGCTACACGCCCACCATGCGAACCTGGGAAGCACAGCTGGTCAACCTGGAATTCGAGAAGATTTATGCCGTCGAACTCGAACTCACCCAGAGCGAACCGCTGACAAATCCGCCCAGCACGGGCGAACGATTGTTACGCATCGATAACATCGAACTCAAACGGCACGATGAACGCGTCGTGTACGGCAATCGGGCACGCCGCGATCTGATGACCGCCATCAAACGCGAGGGCGGCGAAGTCACCGAGCTGGGCGATCTCATCATCGCCGACTTCCCCAAACGACAGAGTTTTTTCGACTATTCCCGCATCGACGAAAAAAAGCGATTCGTCCGCAGTCAATGGCAGGAACGGCTGCACATCGGCACCACTTATCGCGAAAGCGTTGGGAAGTTGCCAACCTTTGTGTTGGGCGTGACGGCAAAACAGGCCACGCTGGACGCCGCTGCCAAAGCGCAGAAGAAAACGCTCATCCAAATGTACGAGTATTTCCTCGATGATGTCGCGTCGCACGGCTTCAACACGGTCGCCGTCGATTTTACAAAAGAACTCGGCGAATTCGACTCGCTCGCCGCCGCTCGCGGCATTTCGGTCATCTTGCGTGCTCCCTCGTGGAACAACTTGCAAACGTGGATTGCAAAACCAACCGGGCCGATGCCGGCGAATTTCAAAACGACGGCAACGACGAAACTCGCCGAGTACGGAAAACTCAAATCGCTGATCGGCTATCACATGGACCCGCCGCTGAATCGCAATTACGAACCGATGTTGGCCAAGGCACGCGAGTACCTCGCCTCGGTCAATCCCAAGGTGCAACTGGTCACTCAGCAGTCGGACATTTACGCCGCAGAGAATATCGCCAAGCCGTATCCAAACTTCGCCCTGCAACGGACGGCGTATCACCACTACATCGGCCGCCCCTGGTCGCAGCCGTCGCATATGTATCATCCCAACTCCTGGGTCCGGGCCATGACGGAAGGACACTACCGCCGCATTCTGAACGCCCACCGCGTGCGAATGATCCCCACGATTCTGGAAGTCCCCAGCGGGCGGCAGTACGGCAAGAAATCCATCAACATGCAAAAAGACCGGGTTGTCGTCGCCACAACCAATTGGAAATACGACGATGCCACCAAACGCTGGAGCGGCTGGTACCGTTACAAATATCCGCCCAACCTGTTGCGATGCATTGTTTGGAAGGCGATTCAAACCGGTGCCAGCGGGGTGATTTTCGATGAATGGGGACCGGCAGCGGTTGCCCACGATTTGAAGGGCAGCCAGATTTTGGGCGACAGCAAATTTGCAACCGCCAATTATCTGCCCGACCTCCTGCGGCACGCCGACATGAGTGAGTCGGATGGCTGGAAAGAACTCGGGCGGACGGCCCAGGAACTCGCTCTCTTCAAACATATGCTGGCCGACTCAACGCTGCACGGCAACAACACGCCGAGAGTGAACAACGGCAACATTCGCGTGAGCAGCCTCACTGGTCTCAATTCGCCTTTCAAGGTGCTGATGGCGATCAACACCAAGGTGGGAGATTATGCCGCCGGCGATTTGACCATCGATGCCGAGACGGGCGAACTGGGCGGTTACACGCCGGCCACTGGGGAGCAGTTTACGCTGACGCTGAAGAACGACATCGGCCTGATCGATTTCCGCACAGGCAAATCGATCGAACCGAAAACAACGAAGACGAAAGACCGCGTCGCGACTTACGAATTGGCGCTCGGTCCAGGCGAAGGACGGTTCTACTTCCGCGGCAAGCAGAGAGTCTTCCGAAACTTCATTAAGAAATATCAAATCCCCATCAGCAGCCAAACCACTCGAGCGTCGAAGTAGTTTTGTGTTCGAATCGAACAAAACAAATTAGAGGCAGTCTTAAACCCCCTCTCCCCCTGGGAGAGGGACAGCTTCAGAGCCGAAGGCGACTGAAGCAGGGTGAGGGCGGTTGGGTGGCCGGGGCTGGAGTCTTTACGAAGCCCCGGAAATTGTTGGCCGCCAAATCTGAATAAGGGCCGCCTTCCGCAACGTTACCATTCACCGCACACAACTTATGGAGAGACAACGATGGTTATGACCGCCTCGACAATGTTGCCCCTGGGAACGACGGCGCCGGATTTTACTCTGCCGAACCCGGCGAGCGGAGCAACCGTCTCGCTGGCGGAGTTTGCCGATCGCAAAGGGTTGCTCGTCATCTTCATGTGCAATCACTGCCCGTTCGTCGTTCACCTGCGTTCCGCGCTGGCCGCGTTCGCAACAGAGTATCAGGCGAAAGGTTTGGGCGTTGTGGGAATCAGCTCGAACGATGTCTCCACACACCCCGATGACGGCCCCGACAAAATGGGTGCCGAAGCGGAATCGGCCGGCTATACGTTCCCCTATCTTTACGATGAACACCAAGTGGCTGCGAAAGACTATCACGCCGCCTGTACACCGGATTTCTTCCTGTTCGATCAGGACCAAAAACTGGTGTATCGCGGCCAGTTCGACGACAGCCGCCCCGACAGCGGGATTGAAGTCACCGGGGCCGACCTGCGTGCCGCCGCCGATGCCGTCCTCGCTGGGGAATCGGTGCCGACAGAGCAAAAGCCGAGCATCGGCTGCAATATCAAATGGAAAGTAGGCAGCGAGCCCGCCTATTTCTCTGGCAAACCCCATCCAGGATGAATTCCCGATGACGGAGTTTCCTGTCCTTCCGGTACATCCGATAAGTTCTGCCTGATTTCTCATGCAGAAATGTCACGTCGGGGGCTTCCTCGGCCACGTTCACGTCGCCCAACGCTCGGCTGTGAGCTGTCATCAGGAACGACTGGTTTTCATCGTCGTGGCACTTCACACACGTCTGGCTGCCGACGTAGTTGGCTTTCGACGACGCGTTCAGATAGGGGCTGCTGGAGATTCCCGGTCGGGAAGGCGCCTGTTGCGATTGTCGTTCGGTGCAATGTCGAAACCAACGGCATCCTGGCTTACCTCAGCGAATTGAGTCGAGCCAACCTTTCCGCCTGCTGTCGATGCTTCATTGCCAGATCAGGCCTGCCTTTTCTCGCATAGGTCTCAGCCAGCAGTGCGTGAAGTTCCGGACGGTCCGATCGAATGGCCAATGCCTTCTTGAACGCGAGTATGGCTCCTTCCGAATTATTGTTAAGTGCGCGGCATTCGCCCAGCGTTTGCCAGTCGATGTCGTTCATTCGCAGTTCGGTCAGTTGCTGAAACATGGAGTTCGGCATCCCGGGTATTTTGAGCCTGGAGCAATGTGTCACCCAGAACTATCAGTAAACAGTGATTACCCAGCCCGAACCCTCATGAGGTGTGGTCCAGAAACTGGGGCAGATCACATTTATTATTTCGTGCACGGGCACCTAAGTTTCCATCACTTTGTGGGAAAGTGTTTCTGTACGTGCTGCATGAAAACCTGAACGTGTTCTGGGGCCTTCCCGCGACCCTCTGGCGGGTGCCCCACGTCTTCGTGCGCGGATCGCAGATGTTTGAACGAATTCAGCTTGTTGAGGAATCGCCCCTGTGGGGTCAAGAACATCAAGTCCATGGGAAACTCCCAGTGTCTGGCTAGCGTGCTGGCAAATTCGTCCCCCAATTTCCCGCGTTTCTTCGCAGAGGTATTGTCAAAACTTGTGTTCTTGAAGAGTTGAGAAAAAGCGGGGTATCCTGCTGAGGTAACCACACTTCAGCGGCCCGATAGGGGCACAAGGACACGCCATGAGCAAGATTACTACAGA
>CAUZOL010000193.1:0-12768 GCA_963581435.1 Planctomycetota bacterium | reverse complement strand
GACTACGAGCGAACGGCCGTCGTGTGCTTCAAGCTGGACCGCATGCAGCAATTGCTGGAGCGGCTGGAAAATCCACAACAGCAACTTCCGGCAGTCCACATTGCCGGCACGAAGGGAAAAGGATCGACGGCGGTGATGGTGGCGGAAATGCTGTCGGCCGCCGGATACCGCTGCGGATTGTTCACGTCACCTCACATTCACGATTTCGAAGAGCGAATGCGGGTGGACGGCGCCACGCCGACGGAGCAGGAACTTGTCGAAGTGACCAACCGCATAATTGAGGCGGTTGCCGCGATGGACCAGTTGCCCGAAGGGATGCAGCCGACGTATTTTGAAATTGCCACTGCGATGGCCTGGTTGTTTTTTGCTCTGCGTCAGGTGGACGTGGTGGTACTCGAGGTGGGACTGGGCGGCAGGCTCGATGCGACCAATCTCTGTTCTCCGTTGGTTACGGTGATCACCAACATCAGCCTGGATCACACGGCCGTGCTGGGAACGACGTTGGCCAGCATTGCCGGTGAAAAGGCGGGAATCGTTAAGCCGAACGTGCCTGTTGTTAGTGGCGTCGGCGCGCCGGAAGCACGTGCCGTCGTGCACGATGTTTGCTCCACGCAGAATGTTCCCCTGTACGAATTGGGGCGGGACATCGAACTCAGGGGCCGGGAGGTTCTCTCGGCAGGAAAATCGAAAGGTGGAACCGAAACGGTTTTACGCCGCGGACAACGGCTGAAAATTCAAACACCGTGGCGAACGTGGTCTGGGGTGGATTTGCCGCTTGCGGGTGAACACCAGGCACAGAACGCAGCGATCGCGATCGCGGTGATCGATCTGCTCAACGAACGCGGACGTTCTGTTTCAATGGAGGCGGCTCGGAGCGGCCTGACCCGTCTCTCGTGGCCGTTACGAATTGAAGTTCTCCGCGACCAACCGACGGTCCTGGTCGATGCGGCTCACAACGTGGCTTCGGCGACTGCGTTGATCCAAACACTGGAAGCAGAATTCCCCGCAGAGCGGAGCGTGCTGGTGTTTGCTGCGACCCGCGACAAGGACTTTGGCGGAATGCTCCAGCAGTTGCATCACCGATTTGAGACGATCATATTGACCACCTATACCAACAATCCACGCGGAGTTCCCGTCGAGCAACTGGCGACCATTGTACGGGAGCGGTGCGGACGGAATGCCCTGTTGGCCGCCGACCCGCAAACCGCATGGGACTTGGCGTTGTCGTCGGCAATGCCAAACGATTTGATCTGTGTCACCGGATCGTTTTATCTGGCTGCGGAAATGCGAGAGATGATTCGCAAAAAAGAAGCCCCCGCGACGGTGACACCGTAGCGAGGGCAATTTGGTTCTGATGCAACCGCGTCAGTGAGTCGGATTTGTGAACGTCAGACAATCATCCGCCCCTCATGGGCGATTACATTCCGGGGTAGCCGCCCCCTTGACGTCGCAGACTATTGCCGCCCCTCTTGCTGGATCGTCCCTTTTTCGTCTTCTGGGCGCTAGCCGCCGCTCCCTGTTGGTACATGGCTCCGATCCCAGTTAAATCCGATCCGGGTTCCCCGGGGCCTGCGCCGGCGCCGTCCTGTTTGATCGAATCGAAATCCTCTTGCTCATCCTCATAATCCTTCTTGGTCACTCTGTACGAACCGAGCATGGAGACCGGATCGAACGCCACAAGTTTACCGGCCGCGTTGACCAGCAGGGCCTGTTCGGCAACGCCAAGTCCGGTTCGCAGCTTGTCCTTCGGCAGTTTCAAATCCGGGTGATCATTCGGGTTAATCGAATTCGGCTTGACTGAGATATCGACCAGCACATCTTCCGACTTAAAATCGACTTCGTGGTCTTCCAGAAATTGTCCTGCTGCTGGATCGACAACATCGGCTCCTGTCCGACTGCCGACGAATGCTCCGAAGAGAATCTTGAGTCGCTTGTTGATCGTCGTTCCATACTCGTTCGACCATTGGAAGACGTCGAATGTGGCGCTGGGCTGATTCGATCCCTTGGCGTTTTCGACTCTCGTCACGTAGTAGTTGACGTCGTTGGGTACCGAGACCGCTGCTGTCGGCTGGCTGAAAGGGGTTGTGAGAAATCGTTCTTTGGTGATTTCCGGATTGATAACCGACTGCTGCGGGGCATTAAAGTTGGGGTTGGCCATTACGAGCTGCACCCGGTACTGGTAAGACGTACCCGGTTTGACGTCGAAGTCGAAATAGCGAAACAGCAACAGTCGGCCGGCCGCGGTTTGGTTTCGCATAATCTGAGCGACAATTTCCTGCTTCGCCTGTTCGGGGTTGTCCCGGTCCATGCTATTGGCAATATCACCAATCATGTTCTGAGCTGGCTGAGACCGCATGCTGCCGCCTCCCCCCATTCCCATGCCCATGCCCATTCCCATGCCGAAATCCCGGCTCCCGCCTTGCAGGTCCGAAAACCCTTTCTTCTGCTGTTCTTTCAGAGCGCCGGCATCTTCCATCTGCCGTTCGATGATCTTTTCGTAAATCTCCATCTGGCGGTCTCGCTGGCTCGGACTTAAAACGTAATTGTCCAGCTTAGGATGGCTGACTTCTTCCTTCATCCAGTTGTAAACCACACGCGATGGGAGCGACATGGTGAGAACGGGGTCGGTGAGTGAAAGCTCGATCAGGGGTGGATCCCAGCCGGCCGAGTCGCGGAGCATTTCTTTGGCGGCGCGGATATCGACGGGTGCCCACTCGTCCCAAGCGTCCTTTGCACCGACCGGCTTCGACCGCCGTTCGAGATGAAAATCCCAGTAATCAACCATCGCCATCGCTTCACGGTGCGTTAGATGCAGGGCATCTTTGACCCGCTCAATTTGCCGCAACAACGGGACAATTCCTCGCACTGCCACAAATCGAACGGCGTCCGCTTCGGTTCCACCACCACCCATTCCGCCACCCATACCTGGCCCCATTCCGGGGTTCATCCCGGGTCCCATTCCAAGTGTGGAACCTGAGTTCATCGGCACGCCAGCCGTTGCGCCGGGATACCCTGCTCCCGGCCCGCCGATGTCGCCGCCGGCGCCTTTCAGCGTTCTCCTGCCGCTAGGTGCTTCGGCCGGACCTGACTCTTCGTTTGGCAGCACCCCTTGTGTGGTGGGATTCTTTTCAATCAACGCCCTTCCGGCAGTCGCGATCAGTGCTTCGACGGTGTGCAACTCAGGCTGACTGGACGGCTCTGATGAGCGAATACTCGATTCAAGCAATGGGGTCGGATAATAGTACTTGATTTTTTCCTCATCGACTCGTTTGGCACGTAACTCGAGGTCTCTGGTCAGCAGTTGCAAGACCTGATCCTGCTTCAAGCCCGTTGCGACGGAATAGAGGCCCTTCTGGGCATCTTCGGAGTCGGCCCACGTTTTGCCTGCGATGGCCTGTTTCGCGCCATCGACGTCAGCGGTGAGTTGCTCGGGCGTTTTCTTGTACGTCGACCAACTGGTGGTCAACAGTGCGAAAAGCAGCATCAATCCAAGCAGTCCGGCGACCAGCTTTTCGCCGTGATTGATTGCCACCTGTTTGTAATCTGCCGATTTCAATTTCGCGATGAGATTTTTCATGACTCACTCCGTATGAACTTGTGCGGTCAACTGTTTCTTGCACCCGGCCCTGGTCGTCCAGCAATCGATTCGCCGTAACGTCAATCCGGTGATCTCTTATTCCGGCTGCTTCTGTTCGGGCTGAGTGGTTGCAGGTTTTGCAGCCTCGCTTGCCGGCGTTGTTTCCGGCGTGGGGGCTGCTTTTTCGTTGGTATTGGGTAATGGTGTCGCATTTGTCGAAGGTGTTCCTGCCGGGGTGCCGTTCGCGGGGATGTTTTCCGGTGATGTCCCCGGCACGGCGGGTTCTTCAGTTGTCTTGGCATCGGGATTCGTACCGACGCCGTTGGCCGATGCGGCGTCACCGGTCGGTGGCACTGCCGTAGCTGGATCGGTCGCGGTTGCTCCGGATGGATCGTTCCCGGCGATGGCGGATTCATCGACCGCCGGCGGTTGGAACAGCGTCAATTTGCCGGCAATGGCAACCTGAACGAGGCTCGTCTTTTGCATGGCTGCTATCAACATTTGTGAAAACAGGGCCGCTTTCTCCTGTAGGACTCCGCCCCGATTTCCTGTGCCGATCCCGCCCGTGCGACCCATCGGCCCCATGCCTCCCATGGGAATACTTCCCCCTCCGGAATTACGGCCACCGGCGGCACCGGACTGTCGGCGACCGCCGGGAACTTGCATGTTTCTGCCCATGCCCATGCCCATGCCCCGCATTCCCGCTCCGCCGCCCGCATTTTGATTGCGACCACCGACGGCAGCGAATTGATCGGGATTCTGAATTGTCTGCTGCACGCGCACAATTTCCACAGGCCAATCGAGACTGGCAAGATGGACCATCAAATCGGGTAGCTTGCTGTGATCCATGATCACTTCCATATAGAAACCGCGTGTCTTAAACGGCGCTCCCTCTTCGTCGTCGATGTATCGACGTTTCGCTTTGCCCTGCGCGCCACGGTTACCCATCGCTCCCACGCCAAACGCGCCCGTATTGCCAGCCATCTTATCTGGCCCTTTCTCCCCGGAACCGGAACCGGGACCGGAAGTACCGCCGCTTTTGTCGTCATCGGAACCAAACACGTCCGTTGGGTCAAAGCTGGCACCTCCGCCGCCCTGCCCCCCCATGCCGCCCCTCTTCTGTCCGAAGCCGGATCCACCGTCCATGGCCTGCATATCGGGCATTGTCATTCCGGGTCCAATCCCAGGCGCGCTCGTCGTACCGGTGGTTTCGCCTTCCTTCGCTGACTTCGCGGTGCCGCCACGCAAAACGATGAGGGTGATTTCCTTGACGGGAGCCTGCAAAATGTTGCCGTAGCCACGATTGGTATCGGCCACTGCACCTAACAGGGCACGTAACAACCACAGGTCTTCCTGAACATCCCACATCGTCTTGGAATCGGGAGGCGAGTCACCCCATTCTCCCTTCATGACTTGTGGTGTAAACGTACTCAGATCGAAAGCCACTTTTCCAATGGGGTTTGTCACACTCGGTGCTTCGACGATCTTGGGGATATCATACAATTGGTCGAAGTATTCGTCGCGGTAAATGTAGCGGAGACCTTTATCAATGTCACCTTGGTAGGTCATCTGCTGCATCTCATCGTGAATGCTTGCCGGCCATTGCTGCACCGCGCGCTGAGTGTCCCACAGGTACTTGTTGTACTCGATGTTGTTCTTCTCCAGCGTCAGGTTGACTGTTTGCACCGCTTGGCCGTACGACGAATTTGGCGAGTTGGTCGGCGGCACGCTGTCAAAGGCATCGTTGGCGGCCGTTGTTGCCTCTTCGGTTTCGCCCTGGACATTCCCGGCAGCGATCCACCAACCGGTGGTCGGCACGATCATCGCCGCGACGAATACAATCCAGTACTTTTGCGCGAGAATGGGTTGCAGCTTATCCATGATATCGTCCTTCTTGCCGACCGAATGTTCTCAATAATTTCGCCCCTCGCAATGGAAATTGCGAGGCAATTTCAGTTTTCTGTCGTTGCGCCTGTCGCCGATGGCCGGTGCAATTCAACGTATGCCTTAAAGTCGTCATCGGTGAAAACCAGATCTGTGATCGCCTGTCTGGCGGATTCAAAGGTTGTGTCCGCTTTCTGCTCGAACAAAATGTGCAATCTGTAGAACAGCTGCATTTGATCCTGCGGCAATTGTCGCCAGACAAATTGGATGGTGAAATCGAACTTGTTGATCTCTTGGGCCTCGGATTTCTTTTCCGGCTCGGGCAAATCCCCAGGACCAACCGGCAGGCCGTTATTCCCACCACCCCCGGAAATGCCTTCGACACCCGGCATCGGAGACCTACCTGCAGTAAGTCCGTTTCCCGGACCTTCGGCACCTGGACCTCCAGCCCCCGGATAACCTGAACCACCCCCACCGGGGTACGGCATTCCAGCGCCGCCTCCGGGCTGACCGATACCCCCACCAAAGCTTTGGCCGTTTGCCTGCCCGGAGGGATCGTAGATCACTCGCACCGCTGCGCCTGGGCGGGTAACCGTCGCATGCGTGATGCCCATCAACCGTATCGGAATCTCTCGCCGCGTTCCTTCGTGCTGCATGGTCCACTGCTGCAAATTATGCAGCAGAGTCTGCTGGACAAACTGCGACTTGTATCGCGGATTGGAATTGTAATGCGTCCCCTCGATGTTGATGACGAGTCCCGCCCCGGTCGGTGGCTTGGCTCTGTCCATCAGGTTCATTTCATCCAGCGCAATCGTATTTGTCTTCAGGCCGTCAAACCATGTCGATAAGTCATCGACATTTTCAGCGGTAATGCTGTTGATGACGACCTGCTTGCGCAGCTTGATGGGAATCTGATCGAGATCTCCCTGTTCGCGGGGAACGCTCTCGTCGATGGCGCGGTAAAGATCGGGCCAGAAACCGCGCGATTCCAATGGCTGAACCAGTGCCTTCCCTTTGGCAATCGTCTCTTTATAGGTACCGGTCGCGGTGTCGTAGACCCCCTTATCGCTGGATACCTGCGCTTTCAGTAGTTCGTTCCCTTCAATCGCCGCATTAAACTCCGGGTTCTTGACGACGCCCAACGCGCGACCATTCATGCCGGCAGAGATTGAGAATACCAGCAGCGCTGCAGCCGAGGCGGCCACCGCCCACGGTTTCTTGCTGCGAATTTTGCGGGCAACGGCGATTTCCGGAGGCAACAGCGTCGTGCGAATCGGGGCAAGATCCAGTTGCTGAAGAGCCAGGCCGTACGGAACGGCAAAGCTGAGGATGTTTTCTTCAAACAACGGCGCGTTCAACACGGTGTCGCCAACTGCCGCCTGAAACGAATCGATTCGCTCGACCGGATACTGCAGATTCTGCTGCAGGAACTTCTGCAGGCCGGCGAGTTTGAAGCCGTTGCCACAGCCGACGATTTTGTCGATCTTCGCGTCGCGGTTCACGCTGGAGAAATAGCCGATCGACCGTTGGATTTCGGCGACGTAATCGTTGAAGACAGGTCGCAGCGCCTGAAAGACGGCCCGAGGATCGTCCGACTTTGTCGCGTTGCATTTGAGATGCTCGGCCTTCGCAAAGGTCAACTTCATCTCTTTGGTCAACGCCCGCGTGAAGTGATTGCCTCCGATGGGCAGATTGCGAATCCAGATCTTCTCGCCGTTGGAAACCAACAACGTTGTATTGTCGGCCCCCATGTCGAGGATGATGCTGTAGGCCTCGGCCGCCTCGAAGTTCGTTTCGCTACGCAGGCCCAACTGGTCGTAGGAAAGCAGGCTGTACAAAGCCAGCGGGGCAATTTGAATGAGATCGACTTCGACCTTGGCATCGAGGAACGGCTTGAGATACTGAGACACCTGCTCGCGCTTCATGGCAAACAGGCCAACCTCTGCGCCTAACAGATATCCGCTTTCTTCCTGGCCTCCGCCGAGCACCTGGAAATCCCAATGGACATCTTCCAGCGCAAAGGGGATTTGTTGTCGCGCTTCGTATTTAACGATCTCGGCAACTTTGCCACTTTCGACCGGCGGCAGCTGAATGAAACGCGTGAGCGCCGACTGCCCGGGGACGCTGATGGCGACCGCATCTCCGCTGACATCGTTTCTCGACAGGAACGTCTCGAGCGCCTTCGGGATCAACTCTTCGGGAATGGCATCCGGCTGACTGAGCAACTTAGGATGCGGCACGTAATCGAAAGCGACGGCAAGAACTTGTCCTGCTGCCTCAGCGTACCGCAAACGGACCGCCTTCAAGCCGGCCTGACCGATATCGATTCCCCAAACTGCACGGGACTCAGCCATTTCAAAACGCCTCCTGGGATTGCTCCCAAAGAATACATTCTCGATGCCGCCAACGCAGCATCATCGTTCACCGCAATATTTTTTCACCGGTTGGAAAACTGGGTCGAAAAACAAATCGCGCGAAAAACTGTTTTCAAATTCAGTTCAATTATTTCAGACTGGCAATACCGAGAAGTGAAATGCCTCGCAAATCGTCACTTTCACCCAACACGATCGAAAGCGATAACCAACGGTTTGACAGCCCGAAGACTGTTCTCGTTCCGATTGCAATCACCCGTTTTCGAAGCTTCGATTCGCAAACGCCTAACTTTAGACTATCACGGATGTTCCACTTTCGTCAAACGGATTCGACCCAGAAGAATGATGGTGAACATAAATACGGATAGTTGAACGGTGTTGAATCCGTTCCAACCATCGCCGTTTTTGACGTTCGCCGGTCGAACGCAGTTCCCAAAAACTGAGGATTTTTGTTGCGAAATCTCACTCTTTGTGCCCCTCCGCGCCAAACTTGACCACTGAAACTCCCCCAATCCGACCAGAAATTCTCTTGCCCTGTTGACTCCGTTATGACCGCTGAAGGCGTTAGACTGTATTCGGCAATAATGCCGCGCAAGTTGCGTGCGGAAAATTGAGTATTTTGCAGCTCCAATTGTGAACGTCGCGTCTCAAAGCCCCCGGGCTGCGGTCCTGGGGATCGACGGTGTCTGCAGCGTCACCACAGAATAAGAACATAGCATCGCCATGAGATATGATGACCTCATCGTCTTGATTCCCAGCCACAGTTTGGAAGATTTTCCGACGGAACTGGGGGAAAAGGACGCGGCCGGACTTCTGAACGCGTTTGCAGTGGCCTGGCATCCGCTACTTTTGGCCGAAGCCCAGGCGATGCCGCAGTGGCATCGGGCCGATGAACCGCCCGAGGAAATGGCCGACCGATTAGTTTTCGCGCCGTCGGCGTGCGACGAGTGGCTTCCCGGCGGCTGGGTGGAACACGCGCGGCTGCAAGGCGCCGTTGTCGTTGCTGGCACGTCTGATCGTGCGGAAATGGTCGAGGCGGCCACCGCACCACTCCGCCCGACGGATGACGAAACCCCAACAGAAAATAAAACAGAGACCGACGCGTCAGACAACGACCCGTCAGAAACCAACACGGAAACGACACCGCAGCGCATCAACTGGAAGTTCGACGTCGATCCCGATCTGGTTGCCGACTTTCTCGCATTGGGTAGCTGCTACCTGCAGGTGGAACTGCTGACGCGGCACATGCACCATTTCAGCAACCTCGATGAAGTCCACCTGCAGCGCGAAGCGGTGGCCGCTGCCGAAGCCGCCATCGCCGACGACCACGAGGCGTGCCGCACCCACTTGCGTATTTGCTTCGAGGCGTTGTTGGAAGCGCGAGAACGTTTTTATCCGGTCGATTGCTACCTCCTCGATCTCTGCCTGTTGATTCCACGACTGGCCGACGAACACTTGGAAAAAACGATCGCCAACGGGCGGCCGATCAGCCTGTTGCTTTCGGGCCAGGATCTGGACGAAATTGCTACCGCGAAACCCGAGATTGTGGAATCGCTTCGCAAAGCCTGGGAAGACGGTCAAGTGGATGTGGTCGGCGGCGAACTGCGGGAAGCGCCGACGCCACTGCTGCCAATCGAATCGGTGTTGTCGGAGTTTCGCCGCGGACACCAGTTGTTCAATCAGCATCTCGGCCGAACGCCGACGACATGGGGCCGCCGCAATTACGGCTTCTCGACGCAAATCCCGCAGATCATTACGCAATTCGGATATCACTCCGCGCTGCATTTCGCACTCGACGACGGCATTTATCCCGACGCAGAACAAAGCAAGATTCGCTGGGAAGGATGTAACGGCACGTCGGTCGATGCCATTTCCCGCATTCCGCTGGCTGGCGACAGTGCTGTGAGTTTCCTGCGATTCGCTCAACGCATGGCCGAGTCGATGGAAGAAGATCAGGTCGCTTCGGTCATCTTCGCGCGCTGGCCGGAGTTGACGACTCCCTGGAACGAAGACTTTCGCCGCATCGAAAAGTACGCCCCCTGTTTGGGCCGGGCGGTGACGCTCAACGGCTTCTTCGAGCAGACAGACAACCCGGGTCGACTCTCGTCTTACGATGCGCACGAATATCTTTCGCCGTTTCTGGTGCAGATGGTTGCCCGCCGCGAAGAGAATCCGATCGGTCGTTTCGTTGACATCCATGAGCGACGAACGCAATTCGACACAGCGTGCTGGTACGCGGCAGCCGCCCGAATCCTGTGCGGTCAATCGCCCGAAGCGGAGGACGATTGCAGTCGAGAAGATTGCATTGAAGATGCCAGTTCCGATCCGACGGCGGCTGACATCGAAAAAGCAAACACACTCATCGACGAATTTGCCCCGCAAGCGGCGCAGGAACTGGCAGAAGTTATCACCGCAGGGGGCGAAGAGGCGGACGGTTTTCTCGTTCTCAATTCGCTGTCGTTTGCACGCGACGTTTCCGTGGAACTGCCCGGCATGGAAACCGCGCCGCAAACGAACGATCTCGTCAAGGCGGCACAATTCGACTCCGAACGCAAGTTCGCAACCGTCAGCCTGCCGCCATCGGGTTTCGCCTGGATTCCGGCAACGGCATCAACCGCGGCCGAAAGTCCACGCGGCAGTAGCCCGACCGCCGAAGAGAACGTACTGCGAAACGAATTCTTCGAGGTGCACATCAACGAGGCAACCGGCGGAATTCGCACGATAAAAGGATACGGTCGCTCGCCGAACCGGCTGAGCCAATTGTTGGCGTTTCGATTCCCGCGCGAACGGCTCATTCGCACGGGCGATGAAGACCATGTGACAGAGGACAAAACGTATTACTCCGCCATGCGGTGCCTCTCGTCGAAGATTACCTGCGACGGACCGTCTCTCGGGGAAATCGTCACCACCGGCGACATTGTCGATCAGCAAAACGAGACGCGGCTCGCAGGCTACCAGCAAACATTTCGCGTCTGGCGGGGACGGCGGATTGTGGAAATCGATATCGAACTCGATGTCGATCGAATGCCGGAAGGCGATCCGTGGACAAACTATTTCACATCCCGATTTGCCTGGAACGATAGCGCAGCAGCATTGACCCGCGCGGTGCAGTCGGGGGCACACGGAATTCAGGGCGAGCGGTTCGAAGGTCCGCATTACCTGGAGATTGCCGACGAAGCCCATCGGACAACAATACTCAACTGCGGCCTGCCGTTTCACCGCACGACCGGGATGCGAATGGTCGATAGCCTGCTGATTACTGCAGGTGAAACCAAGCGACATTTTCGGTTCGTGATTGCCGTCGATGCCGATTACCCGATGCAGGCGGCATCGGATGCAACAACGCCGGCTGCCGTCGTCCGCACGACAAAACGACCCCGCAGCGGATCGTCCGGATGGTTCTTTCGACTGAACGCTCGCAACGTTCAAATTCAGCGCATTCTCGGTTGTAGCGGTAAGACGGACGGCGAAGCCGCCACGTGGGAACAGCACGACCAACCTCCCGCTGCGGACGGAAAAGGTTTTGCGTTGCGACTGATTGAGACGGAAGGCCGATCACGGCAGGTCAAACTGACCTGCTTCAAAACGCCCGTTTCTGCCAGGCTGCGGAATTTCCTGGGCCGCCCATTGAACGAGTTAACAATCGAAGGCGACGCGGTGATCATCGACATGGCCGGCCACGAAATCGCCGACGTTGAGTTGCGTTTTTGAAGAAAACAGACAGGCATGATTGTTACGATTGACGGACCGGCTGGTTCCGGTAAAAGCACGGCGGCGAAGGGGCTGGCGGCCCGGCTTGGATTTCGCTTTCTCGATACCGGCGCGCTCTATCGGGTTGCCGCTCTCGAATGCCTGCGGGCAGGAGTCGAAGCGAACGACGAAGCGGCCGCGGTTCGCATTGCCGAGGCGCTTGATGTGCGTTTCGACGGGGATCGCGTCTATTCCGCTGGAACAGAAGTAACCGCAGAAATTCGTACCCCGGCGGTCACCGAAGCAGCCTCGATTGTCGCGCGGCATGCCGACGTTCGGCAGGCGATGGATCGGCGACAGCGAGAGCTTGCGGTCGGCCAGAACATTGTCACCGAAGGTCGCGACCAGGGAACCGTCGTGTTCCCTGGCGCCCAATGCAAGTTCTTTCTGGTGGCCGACACGGAAGAACGGGCCGCACGTCGAAAGCTCGAAATGGAACGCCAGGGCCAATCGATTGCGTTGGACGAACTGACCGTCCAAATTGAAGATCGCGACCGCCGCGATGCCGGCCGCTCTGTCGCCCCTTTGAAGGCGGCCGACGACGCCATTAATGTCGAAACCTCGCGGCTGAATGCCAACGAGGTTATCGATCTTTTGGAGCGAACGGTTCGCGAAAGACTCGCGGTCAGCTCCGGTTGAGGGAAGCCCGACTGAAGGGTAATCGCAGCAGAAAAAAGCCCTCACCCCAACCCTCTCCCAGAGGGAGAGGGTGTTTACGAAACTGATTCCAGCACTTCAATATCAGCTATTAGTACTTCAGGCTCAATTGAAGATAGAACCGGTTATCGAACAGGTCCCGCCGTCCCATGACCGGGAATTCATACGCTGCAGCAGCCGTCAGATCGTCGGTCAGTTTAACGGTTGCCCCTGCGGCCAGCGTGGCGAAGTCGTTGCCGGTCACGTTGTTGGCACCGAGGTTAATCCAGTCGCCGCCTTCCTGATTAACGGCCAACGCGTTCCCGCTGTCGGTGTAATTGATACCGTTGAATTCAAACACAGCATACCAACGGTCGGAGAGTTGGCGATCAGGGCGATTGCGCCACACTGGGTAACTTGGCATAATTGGAGCATTGGTGTTTTCACCGCTTGCTGTGGAGAAGCAAGGGTGTTGTGAAATGCTATATACTCCGGAGCCTATGTGATGTCCCAGACGAAGTCTGCAAGGATTCAAGATCACTTCGCCGA
>CAUZOL010000192.1:0-12869 GCA_963581435.1 Planctomycetota bacterium | reverse complement strand
GCGTGTCCTTGTGCCCCTATCGGGCCGCTGAAGTGTGGTTACCTCAGCAGGATACCCCGCTTTTTCTCAACTCTTCAAGAACACAAGTTTTGACAATACCTCCATGCGAACTCCCACCCGGCATTATCAAACAACAAAGAACAACGGAACCACTTCCCGCGAACACGATGACCCGGCCGATACCGGGCAAGTCGCTATCGCTCACCAAGAGAAGGAATGTCCCCAATGGAATCGCTACGAGCAGCCCAATGCCAACTCCAAGGAGTTGGCCCGTGAGACCCTCGATCGCCGAAGTTTGGGACAAGAATATCACGACGAATGCGCAAATAGCGGACAGAACAGACAACACAAGTCGAATCAGGCTTACGTGCATATTCATCGGACTGCTCGAAATAGAGACCAAGCCTGCACTTGTCAGAACGCGGCCGCCACTTCCACCAGTGTCCGCACCATGCAACCCGTGCCGCCGCCTTCGCGGTGCGGTTTGTTGTTGTCGGCAAACGAAGGGCCCGCAATGTCGAGATGCACCCACGGTTTTTCTGCGACGAACTTCTCCAGGAATTTGGCCGCCGTAATCGCGCCACCCCAACGCGGGCCGACGTTCTTGCAGTCGGCCACGTCGCTCTTGAGCAATTCGCCGAAGTGATCGAACATCGGCATCGGCCACGCATGTTCGCCGCTGCGACCGGCGGCGGCGAGAACGTCGCTCTGCCAACTTTCGTCGTTCGTAAACGCGCCGGTCACCTCAACACCCAGCGCGACCACGCAGGCCCCGGTCAACGTCGCCAGATCGATCAGCTTGTCGGCGCCGCGATCAACGGCGTACGCCAACACGTCGGCCAGCACCAACCGTCCTTCCGCGTCGGTGTTCAATACTTCGATGGTCGTGCCGTTGCGGGCTGTCAATACGTCGCCCAGCTTGTACGAATTCCCGCTGACCATGTTCTCCACCAATCCCATCACGCCGATGACATTCACCGGCAATTTCAGCCGGGCGATGGCTGACATGGCCCCAAGAACGGTTGCGGCGCCGGCCATGTCGCATTTCATGGTCTTCATGCCTTCCGACGTCTTCAGCGACAACCCGCCACTATCGAAAGTGACGCCCTTGCCAACCAATGCCAGCGTTGGTCCGTTCCCTCCACCACCGGCATGCTCCAACACAACAACGCGTGCCGGCCGGTCGCTTCCCTGCGCGACAGCCAGCAACGACCCCATTTTCTCTTCGCCCAACTTCGCCTCGTCGAGAACTTCGCACTTCATCCCACAGCTATCGGCCACCACGGCAGCGCGGGCGGCGAAACTCTCAGGATAGATGTCAGCCGCCGGCCGGTTGACCAATTCACGCGTCAGGTTGACCGCTTCGCCCAGAATTGCCCCTTGACTGACCGCAGCGGCGACTTCACTTTCATCAGCCGATGCGGCGAGAATCGTCACCGCGCTCAGCGGATAATGCCCAGGCTCTTTGCGGTAAAGATCCTGACCGACCGGCCCGGTCACCGCCGCCGACGCAACAATCTGGGCCAGTACACCGGCCGAAAGAGAACCGACCGCATCCGCAGGAATGCCGATGGCAACCGATGTCTGTTGCTGTTCAGATATCTGTCGGACTGCAGACATCATCGATTTGTGAACGCGCGCACCATCGAGTTTGTCGGCCTTGCCGAGTCCAATCAACAGAATTCGCCTGGCGACGATGCCTTGCGCGTCGTGAATCGCCAGTTTTGAACCGGTCTTGCCGTTCAGGTCGCCCGTTTCCCGCAGCCGTGTCAGCGTGCCGCCGAGTGCATCATCCAGCCCCAGTAACTCGGAACCCCAATCGTCGTCCTGACAGACGCCAACAATCAACCAGTCGGCTTCGACAGAATTCCACGACGCGGTGGAAACGGTGATAGTCATTTTGAGCGCTTTCTATTGATTGGCCCACGGGCCGCAGCCCGTGGGCTTTGCTGCGGAATTCATACCTGCACAAGAATACCTGCCTCGACCAACACCGTAAACTCATTCGGAGGTCTGGAAATTCGGACGGCGGAGATTTATGATGCTCGATACAGCCACGCGGGAACGCGGTCATACGCTTCTTTTCACACTTTCAACGTCACGGAACAACACGCCATGCCCAAGGTCAAATTCGTCAAGGAAAAGAAAGAGATCGAAGTGCCGGACGGTGCTAACCTGCGGCAGGAAGCCCGCAAGGCAGGTGTCGAGATCTATCCCGATATTCGCACGGTGCTGAACTGCCATGGCAATGGGTGCTGCACAAACTGCAAGGTTCTAATCAAAAGCGGCGTTGAGAATGTGAGCCCGCAAAGCAAACGCGAATTAGCGGCCATGCACAACGTGGCAAATCCATACGCGATTCTCTCCGCTTTCGGACGAATCGGCCACGAAAAGGAACTCCGCCTTTCGTGTCAGACAACAGTTCACGGCGACATCGAAGTCGAAACACAGCCGGGATTCAACTGGCACGGCGACAAATTCTGGGCTTGAATGAGACAAGAGCCGAGAGTCCAGAGCCGGAAGAATTACTGACGTTCGCCCGATGGATAACTGACCAACATGCAAGACATCCGCATTGCCGCCGCCCAGTTTGAGCACAAGAACGGCGACAAGGAATACAACCTCTCGCGCATTCATGAATTGACGCGACAGGCGGTCGAGCGCGACGCACAGGTTGTCAGCTTTCACGAATGCTGTATCTCGGCCTACTCTTTCGTGCAGCCGTTCTCGAAAGAGCAACTGCTCGATCTCGCCGAGCCGGTACCCGACGGCCCCAGCGTCCGTCGGCTGATGGAAATCTCCCGTGAGTTTTCTACACCGCTGTTGGCCGGGCTGGTCGAACGCGACGGCAACGACGTCTACAACACGTACGTTTGCGTCGATGGCGACAAACTGGTCGCCCGCTTTCGCAAACTGCACGCGTTCGTGAACCCGTTGATTTCTTCCGGAAGCGAATACTGCGTCTTCGAAATCTGCGGAACGAAATGCGGCATTCTGATTTGCTACGACAACAACTTGGTCGAGAATGTGCGAATCACAGCCATGATGGGGGCCGACGTGATCTTCATGCCGCACGTGACCGGTTGCCTGCCGTCGGTCATGCCGGGACGCGGAGTCGTCGATCCGCAGTTGTGGCAAAATCGCCACCGAGATCCGGTGCCGCTGCGAATGGAATTCGCCGGCCCGAAAGGTCGCGACTGGCTGATGCGCTGGCTGCCGGCCCGCGCCTATGACAATGGCGTTTATGCCATCTTTACGAATCCCATTGGCTTGGACGACGGCGAAGTCCGCAACGGCAACTCAATGATTCTCGACCCCTACGGCGAAGTGATCGCCGAATGCACGGAACTGGACGACGATGTCGTCGTCGCTCAATGCACGGCCGATAAATTGACCGGCGCCAGCGGTCGGCGATACATTCGCGCCCGTCGCCCCGACCTGTATGGTAAACTTGTTGAACCATCGGATGAGGCCCCCGTCACCGCGCCCGGCTGGAAGTTGCGCACAACTGACAACGATTGATCGCCACAACAATTTAGCCGCCCCGCTCGCGGGGCGTGTCTCTGAATTCGTGTGAATCCAAAAACATCGGACAACGCGTCGTCGGACGCCCCGCGAGCGGGGTGGCTAAATGGAATGCGACCTTATGAATCGTCGCGGTTTTTGGATCACCCTGCTCGCCACATCCGCCGCATCGGTGGGACTGCTTTGGTTGCCATGCGGCGATGCTGCGAAATCGTGGTGCGTCCCGCTGGGGATTCCGGGGGAATGGGTCTGGAACCGAATTCCCATTGGTGACAGCGGAGCGGCGACGCTACTTCTCGGCTGGTCGTTGGCGGCCGTTGCGCTGCTGGTTTATGGCGGCGTTGTCTGGGTCGGTGCGACTCGTGTTGCGAATTGTTCGCGAACCGAAACGGCTATTTGGTTGGCGGCACTCGCAACGGCCGGTTTCTGCTGGTTGTCGCTACTGCAGGAAAGCCCACCCGAGGGCTACCGCACGTCGAAGGCAGTCCAGGTCCTCTACTATCCCAGTTCGTCCGGGTATTTTTTCGAGGCGCGTTATGGAATCGACGACGTGCCGTCGTTTCTTGCCAATTACGAGGAGCGGATGGCCGAAGGGGACGTGTTGCACGTTGGCACACACCCACCGGGTCTGTTTCTGTTTCATCACAGTTTGATTCAGCTCTGCGACCAATATCCCGCGCTGACAGAATTCGTACTCGCCACGCAACCGGAATCTGCCGATGCCGCCGGAGCGCTAATCGCTCAACAAACGCGAGGCACCACAACCCCACTGTTCGCCGCCGGTCAGGCCGCCTTGTGGTTGGCGGCGCTCATCACGCAGGCGGTCGGCGTGCTGACGGTCGTTCCTCTTTACTTGCTGATTCGGCGGACGCACCAGTCGCAGGCAAGCTTTCTGGCGGCGGCATTGTGGCCTCTGGTGCCGGCGCTGGCCATCTTCCTGCCCAAGTCCGATGCGCTCTACCCTTTCATCGGGCTGATGTTCCTCTACTGCTGGCTGGAAGGTTGCCATCGACGTTCCCTGCTGCGCTGCGCGTTGGCCGGGCTGATATTTTGGCTGGGCATGTTGCTCAGTCTGGCAATTCTACCGGTCGGTCTGTTGGCGTTGCTGTTGAGCGTCTGGGAAACTCGGGCTGCCGCAGCAACAAACGAAGATGGGTTGGGTGCCACTGGCGTCTCGCCAGTGCCTTCCGTGTTGCACTGGCGAGACGCCAGTGGCACCCGTGTGTGGATACAGTATTTCATTCTAGCGGCAATCGGTGCGGTCGCATTTCTTGTTGCGACGTTTGCATTATGGGCGGCGTACGACGTGAACCTGTTCAACGTGTGGCGGTGGAACGTCGTCAATCACTCGGCATTCTACGATCAATTCGACCGCAGCTACTGGAAGTGGGTGCTGGTCAATCCGCTGGAGTTGTCGCTGGCGGTTGGCCTGCCGGTGATATTGCTTGCGTTCGCCGGTTGCCGACGGGCGATTGGGCAGTCGGGCAATTGGCGCGCGTCGCTGCTGGGTCCGTGCACCTGCTGCATGACGACAATCGGGCTGCTCTGGCTGTCGGGAAAGAACTCCGGCGAAGCGGCCCGTTTGTGGCTGTTTCTCATGCCCTGGCTGATCTGGCTCGCCGCCGACATGTTCGCGCGGCCGGCTGAAGTTGCCGACGGAAAACAAGCTGCGCCGGTCTCTGTTGTTTCGATGGGCGCGTTGGCCGTCATTGCGCTACAGGCGATTGTGTGTGTCGCCACCGTCACGCGCGTGACTGGTTTTCGAGGGTTCTAGTGGCCGGGATGAGCGATCGAACCGCATGAATGAGGTCACTACGAACCCTCTTTTGGCCTTCCGCATCTCTTAACGCATTGGGAACAAGGTTACTCCCACGAGTACGACGATCAATCCCACCACGCCCATCATTGATGTCATCGGTGTTACGTATTTCAATCCTTCGGATTCGGTCATGCCGCTCATTTTTGTGATGACCCAGAAACCGCTGTCGTTCATCCAGCCGATGGGTTTCGAGCCGCAACCAATCGCCAACGCCAAATACACTGGGTGAAACGAAAGCGATTCGGCCAGGCCGGAGAGGATGCCGACGGCGGTGATCATGGCGACAGTGGCCGATCCTTGTGCGGTGCGGACGGCTGTTGTAATCGCAAATGCGATCAGAATAATGACCCACGGCGAACTCTGATTCACGTTGCCAATGAGGCTGGCGACGCCGGTTTGCTGCAACACGCCGCCGAACGCACCACCGGCCGCGGTGATGAGAATGATTACCCCGCCCCCGGCCAACGCCATCTGAATCGACTTCGCCAACTCTTTGCGGCTCGTCCGTTTTTTCCAAACCAGCATGGCCATCGCGATGGCTGCTGAAATTGTGAGCGCGATGTTCTTGTCGCCAAGCGTCCTGGAAACGTCGATCAGTCCGGCTGAAAATGTCGACTTGAATTGGTTGAGAATCGTGTTGCCGCCAATCAGGATCACCGGCAGCACAATTGGCATCAACGCCAACCAGGTGGGGGGCAAATCGCTTTCGTCGCGATCGGTGATCTCCTTCAGTTCTTCGAGCGAAAAATCAGGCGATTCACGCAGCGGCAATTCCCACAAGCGATTGGCCAGCCCGGCATAAAAGTAACCGAAACCGGCCGTGAACAGCCCCACAATGCCGCCGGCCAGAATCATCACGCCGATATCGACACCCAATTGTTCGGCCACAAACAGTGGTCCGGGTGTCGGCGGAACCAGCGAATGCGCCATCGTCGCCCCGGCGACAATCGTCAGCACATACAACAGATAATTCCGCCCGGTCCGCATCCGCATCGCCTTGCCCAACGGAATCATCAAATAGAACACCGTGTCGAAAAACACCGGCACACCAAGCAGGAACCCGCTGGTAAGAAACGACAGCGGCGCGCCTTTTTCGCCCAACAGCTTCAAAGTCGAACGGACAACGCGGTCGGCCGCCCCGCTATCGAGCAGGCACTTGCCAATAATCGACGCCATCGCAATCAGAATGGCAATTTTGGTGCAGGTGTTTCCAAACCCCTCAGCGACCCGGGCACCAACCGTCTTGTTGTGAGCGATTGAAGCCGCCTTCGCACGGTCGGCGGGGCGAATGGCGATGCTGCCCGCAACAACCTTCGCGTCCGGCGGTCCGCTCAAGATGGTTGCCAGCGCAATCTTGTGGGTCCGACCACTCTCGGTCACACCGGCGACCTGCCCTGTCGTCAACAGGACCGAGGCCTGCTCAGGATCACGCAGCAAATCATCGGCCGGAAGCACGAGGCAGGTCGAACGATCCTGCAGCGATTGTTTGTTTCCCACGCGAAGCAGGATGTCAAATTCGGTGGGCGTAATCGTTTCGCCGTCGTTGGTGACAAATTTGCTGTAGTCGCCGCCGCTGACAACCGTGAAACCGGACTGCCGAATCTGATGTCGCTCCACCGATGCCGCCGGCGTCAGCGTCGCCACAACCAACGCCCCCAGAATGAGCGCCAGAAACGCATGCAGTTTCAGTACCAGGACGCTACCAATGACGACGACGATGCCAGTGAGCAGAATCGTGAGTGTGAGCGCGGTGTCGGACATGGGATTCCACGGGTCTGGAGTCAGAAATTAGTAGCCACGAAGGGCCGCCAACGAATAAGGTCAAAGTGGATCGCACCGTACCCCCAATTCGGCCAACTCTCAAGCGACAACTGACTATCCTGTCACACAGCATCAAAACGAGCGATTGGCCCGAATCGGCTGGATATCGAAGTTTTCGCCAAGAATTGGCGATACCTTTCGCGGCCAATTGGGTTAGAATCCGTAGCGGCCGCGTGACTTGGCTGTGACGCTGTTTGATCGACATTTCCGCCGATACGGAATTTGAAGCGAGGAATAGGCATGTTTGGCTTTAGCAATCGCCGGTTGGTTTTGGATTGGGCACGGGTAGGACTTGCCGTGGCAGTCGTCGCCGGGCTTTCGGCCGGGGCCACTGCAGCGGAATTCAAATCGACGGCCGCAACGGATGTCGCGGTCGAAGTTGACCGGCTGCTCTCATCGCATCTCGAAAAGAACGGCACCCCGTTGGCCGATTCGACATCGGATGAAGACTTTCTGCGCCGTGTGACGCTCGATCTCGCCGGCACGCTTCCCTCCCCAGCCGAAATTACGCTATTTGGCCTGAACCCCGATCCCGACAAGCGAGCCAAACTGGTCGATCAGTTGTTGTCTGAAGGCGACTTCGCCCGCAACTGGTCGCGGTACTGGCGTGACGTCATCTTCTCTCGGGCAACCGACATGCGAGCGCGACTGGCACAACCAGCCTTCGAGCAATGGATGACTCAGCAGTTGCAACAAAATCGCAAGTGGGACGAAATTGTCACCGAATTGATTACCGCTACCGGCGACGTGCGGGAAGTCGGCCAGACGGCTTTGGTCTTTTCCCACGGCGGAATGGCATCGGAGTTGGCATCGGAAACCTCGCGGATCTTCATGGGGATCCAAATTCAATGCGCCAATTGCCACGACCATCCCTCCGACATCTGGGTGCGGGACGATTTTCATCAACTGGCTGCCTATTTTCCCCGCATTCGTGTTCGCCGAGTGCAGGAAGACAACCGGCGATCGTTTGAAATCGTTTCGTTCAACGTGCCGGACGGCGGCAGACGACGGCAGGCATTTGATCCAACGTTTATCATTCGCCGCTTCGATGCCAATCGCGATGGCAAAGTGACCAAGGACGAAGTGAAGAACTCGCAGTTTGCCCGCGCTTTTGACAACATCCTCCGGCGTGCCGATACCAACAACGATAAGGCGCTGACGCTGGCCGAGTTGAAAAAGCTCCCGCCGAACAACGCTCAGCGGCAATCATCGGAATATTACATGCCCGATCTGGCCAACCCGTCCTCTCGGGGCAAACGGATCGATCCGGTCTTCTTTGTCAGCAAGACGGAATCCAAGTCCGGCTTGCGAGATCAGGATCGGCGTGCAGAACTGGCCGAAGTCCTCACCGCGAAAGAGAATCCGTGGTTCGCCAAGGCGTTGGTCAATCGTATTTGGGGTGAACTGCTGGGCGAAGGTTTCTATATGCCCATCGACGACATCGGACCGGAACGTGAGGCATCATTCCCCGACGTTCTCAATCTGCTCTCCAGCAGCTTCGCTGCCAACGATTACGACTTGCAGTGGCTGTTCCGCACGATCGTCAACACGCAGGCCTACCAGCGGCAAATTCGGTCGCGCGACGCATCCGATGTCTCGCTGCCGTTTGCCTCGGCCGCACCCACACGGCTGCGATCCGATCAACTCTACAGTGCGCTGACGGGCGTGCTCGGTTTGACCGAGACCGGTAATTCCAGACCGCAGCGCGGAGGCGGTGGAATGTATCGCCGGCCACAATCGGGGCGAGGACAATTTGCCGCCTTGTTCGGCTTCGATCCATCCACACCGCAAGCGGATATCACCGGCAGCGTGCCGCAGGCTTTGTTCCTGATGAACTCACCGCTGATTAACGACGGCGTTCGCGGCCAGGGAAATACACGGTTGGGACGCATTCTGGGGAAGTTCGACGACAACGACGATGCCCTCAGCGAGTTGTATCTACTTGTCTTGTCGCGAGAACCATCGACGCGAGAAACCAGGATCGCCAAAGAATACCTCGATGAAGTCGGCAACCGCCGCGAGGCATTCGAAGACCTGATGTGGAGCCTGCTCAACTCGAGCGAATTCCTCTCCAAACGATAACCGACATTCCCTCGGGTGCCACTGGCGTGTCGCCAGTGCAACACGGTGGACACTGGCGACACGCCAGTGGCACCCAACCGCAGAATTGATTCACAGCAGCAGTCAGTAAGAATCATTTTCGGAGAAATGACAAATGAGCGTTTTTCATCATCAAAACGTTGGCGTGCGGCGACAAGGTTTTTCACGGCGCAGTTTTTTGCACACGGTCTCAGCCGCAGCCGTCGCGACCGGTACGCTCAGTTTTCGCGACATGATGAGCCTGCAGGCGGCCGAGCTGAAAAAGCAGGGCCGTTCGCTCATCGTGCTGTGGATGCAAGGTGCACCGAGCCAGTTTGAAACGTTCGATCCCAAACCGGGAACCGAAAACGGCGGCCCAACTGAAGCGATTGAAACCGCCACGGCGGGCATTCGAATTGCCAACGGCTGGGAACAGACGGCCAAAGTGATGAACGACATCGCGCTGGTCCGCTCGATGACCAATCGCGAAGGAAACCATCAGCGGGCAACCTATCAGATGCATACCGGGTACGTCCCGTCCGGCAGCGTCAAGCATCCCAGTCTGGGATCGAACATCGCCAAGCAGTTGACCGATCCCGATTACGAACTGCCGAGCGTGGTCTCGGTCGGCCCGACCGTCGGCTCCGGTTTTCTGGGTGTCGATTACGATCCGTTCGTCGTGGGAAACCCGGGACAACTGCCGGCCAACGTTGCCAGCGCCGTTCCCGAGAAACGATACGGACGTCGTCTTGGATTGCTCGGCCGACTGGAAGACGAATTCGCTTCACGCGGCGGCAAAGTGGTTGTCGATAATCATCGCCGTCTGTACGGCAAGGCATCCAACATGGTCCGCAGCGAAAAGGTGAAGGCATTCGACATCAGCGAGGAGCCGCAGGAATTGCGATCACGCTACGGTGACAGCAACTTCGGTCGCGGCTGCCTGCTCGCCCGCCGTTTGGTTGAAGCCGGCACAACGTACGTCGAAGTTCGCATGGGCAACTGGGACACGCACCAGGACAATTTCGAGCGCGTCTCCACACTCGCCGGACAAGTTGATCCGGCGATGGCGACGCTGATTTCCGATTTGAAAGAACGCGGCCAACTGGAACGCACGCTGGTGGTATGGATGGGCGAATTCGGCCGAACTCCTCGCATCAATCCACGCACCGGCCGCGACCACTATCCACGCGTCTTCAACCTGGCGATGGCGGGCGGCGGCGTGAAAGGCGGGCAGGTCATCGGTGCCTCGACAGACAATGGCACGGCGATCAAGGACAACCCCGTCACCGTTCCCGACCTGTTCTGCTCGATCTGCAAGTCGCTGAATGTCGATCCTCGGATCGAGAATATCAGCCCGCTGGGACGGCCCATGAAAATTGTGGACGGCGGCAAAGTCGTCGATTCACTTTTCGGTTGAAAGCCTTGAAAACCAGCCCGCACGCTACCAGCCCGTAGCGCGAGCAAGGGTTTCTGCCGTCATTTCGCGAAAGCACACCATCGCTTTGCGTTTGACGGATCGGGTGCCACAACGGAGAATCGACAAGACAAACGCCCATCACGCCGGCGGCGCATCGTCACCCGTCGGCGGTGCTTCGGCGTCCCGCGATTTCGTCGCGTTCTTTTTCTTCTTCGGACGAAAGTACTTCATCGATTCGCGGACGACAAACCGCCGTGGTGCGAATCGGGTGGCAAGCGCACGCAAGTAGTTGCTCCACCCGGGAACGACGAATTGCCGCCGTTTTTCCAGTGCTTTCATCGCACGTTTTACAACCTGCGCCGGGGTATGTGAACTCTGCTTTTTCAGCCAATTGGGAACGCCTGCTACGTCGAAGAATCCGGTGCGCGTCACGCCCGGGCAGAGCGCCATGATGGTCACACCCCGGTCATAAACCTCGGCCCAAAGCGCTTCACTGAAATGCAACACGTAGGCCTTAGTTGCCGAATACGCTGGCATGTAGGCAACCGGTTGGAAAGCAGCAACCGAAGCAACATTGATAATCGCTCCGTGTCCGCGTTCGAGCATTCCCGGGAGAATGCGATACGTGAGTTCTGTCAGCGTCCCCACGTTCAGTCTGAGCATGGACATAGCACGCTGTGCATCGACTTGCTCGACGGTTCCGACGATGCCATACCCGGCGTTGTTAACCAACAGCTCGATGGTCACGCCGAGTTCGTTCACTCTGTCGATCACCCGGCCTGCCTGATCCGGTTCTGACAGGTCGCCGACGATTAGCTCGCACTTGGTTCCGTGGCGTGTGTGCAGTTCTTCGGCCAGTTCCGCGAGCACGTGCTCGCGACGAGCCACAAGTACCAAATGCATCCCCCGACCCGCGAGTCGTCGCGCAAACTCGGCTCCAATGCCAGACGAAGCCCCTGTGATCAAGGCCCATCGGTCTGCGTATAATTCGATCACACAGCATCTCCCGCGAGCGGCAACAACTGGCCGCGATCCCTTTCGGGTTTGTTGTTTAGAATCCTAACAAATCGTGATCGGAATGCAAAACGATGGCAAGGGTTGCGGCGATCATTGCAAGACCAGTTGTGAATTTCCGCTGAATTGGCCGATTGTTTCAGTGGGCTGCAACGGTTCCATTTCCATGCGACGATGTTCGACATTCATCGCCGACGATGCAATCGAATCGAAGAAATGCCAGAGTCAAAATTAAATTCTCAGGAACCTTTTTTCTTTCGCGAATTCGGAACGTTTTGTTGTTGACGTTTTTTGTTAACCGGGTAGGCTAAGATGCAGTTGGTTTTGGTGATCGACACGTAAAGAGTCGGGAGCCTTAAGCACGTTCGCCGTGCAACGCCAGCGAGTCGATCCGGGTCAGGTAATCGTTGATCGACGAGATTTGAGACAGGTCTTTTCGGGTGACTTCCGGGCAGCCGTCAAGGCCGGACAGCCGCCAACTTTTGCCAATACGGATGGCTCCTGAGGTTGTTTCGACTTTCGCTTTGCACGATGCGGTTTGATATCCGCGCGGGCGGCAGCCAAGGACCGAAGGCTCAGCACGGATTTCGAGACGTTTGGTAATTACTTGTTCGCACAAATACACACGCGTTGTCCGGTCGTCACCGTTTTCCTGTCTCACTGCTTTTGAGTTTCTCTCCTTGGGCCTGAGCAGGCCGTTGAAAAAGTAACCCGAAGCGTTAGCGAGGTGATTCGAGTTGTCGTTTCCCTGGAGTAAACGGCCTCGCTTACGCTTCGGGTTACTATGTTATTTGTTTTTCAACGGGCTGTGAGTCACTTACCGCTGGCTTAAGTCAAAAGGACACCGTCGAGTCGTTGTCACCAATGCTCCCGCAGACCGCTCGCAGGTGATGCCTGTTCGGTTTTCGAGTTGAGCGCCCATCTGGGATTCTGGTAGCCCTGTTCCGATTGGCGACGGTATCTGTTGACCCGTGATATTGGGTTGTTGCGCACCGGTGGGCAATCGAACCGCATGAATGCGGTCACTACGAACCCCAAAAGGCAACTCACCGCGATCGATTTCCTCTCACGCCAATCGAGTACCGGCAATTTCTGCCGTGCTGTTTGCCACGACAATCTGAAGATTCACGCGCGAGTACTCGCCAGCTTGGGTATTGAAGGACACTGGCCAGCCAAACTGGCAACTTAAGTACA
>CAUZOL010000191.1:0-12974 GCA_963581435.1 Planctomycetota bacterium | reverse complement strand
TGGAACCGCTTACGCAGCCACGAAAAGATGACGCTCGTCGTCGAAGGACGTTCCTTCCAAGACGGAATTCTGCAGGAATTCGCCGCTTAGAAACATTTTCATAACACAACAATTGACAATAGCTCTGTCGGCAACCTGCCGCATCAATGTTGCGTTGGCACCGTCGCCGAACGTAATTGTGTGGACGATGTGGCCCCGATTCAGCGCCGTTTGCGCAGCGACGAGGGGGTCGGTGCCGGCGTTGTGGTTGCCATCGGTCATGATCACAACTGTTTTCGCGGCCAATTCGCGCCGTCCGGCGTCTTGCTCGAGAGAATCGCTACCTGCCAGCAATCCGTCGCCGATATTCGTCCGACCACCGGGACTCAGCTGATCGAGTGCCTGCGTGATTAAGAGGGAGTTGTCGGTGAGCGGCTGAAGACGCGTGGCATTGGTGGAGTAGCCGGAAAGTGAGATCATTTCGCGATGAGGGGTGCTGTCGATTTCGATCATGAAGACGCCGATGGCGGCATCCAGGCCGTCCCAGCGATCGTGTTTGCCCATCGAGCCGAAATGATTGACGACGAGTGCGAGATCACGGTCGAGTTGCGATGCGACAGCCGATTGATCCGTTTCAAAGTTTGCGAAACCGTAGATTCCGCCGAAAAACAGCGGCACCGGGCCAGACTCGGAGCCTGTTGTGCGCCGTCCCATGACCCGAATTGCGTTCGGCGGTGAACCACCGGGGGTAAACTGCCAGATTCCGGTCGCTGAGTATGTCGATCGCCCGGGGATTATGTCCGTGTCACTCAACAGCAGTGGCTCGCCGGCTACCATATTTCGGGCCGCGATCATCTTGGCCGCAGTGATGGCAGCCGAAGTACTCTGCCGCCGAGAAAGCGCTTCGGCGGCCGCCCGGGCCGCGGCATCGGTTGCCACTCGAAGTTCGGTCCGTGAAAGCTGCATGTAGGCGACATCAACCGAGAAGGTGACAGTCATCAAAAGGATGACCAGCATCATCGCAATGAGGACAACCATCGCACCGCGTCGCTTCGAGGGGGCCACACAGACATTTTTTTCGACCAGCGGTTGCCGGCAGATAAGATGCGCGAGCTGTTCATGATTTGCTCCTGCAGGATCAAGCTTAGATGCCGGTTTGTGTTTCAACATCGAATTGCGTTCTTCGGCCGGCTCAGCCGATGTTTTTCTTATTCCTTGACCATTGTGACCGTCACGGTGAGGGTCCGGCCCGTGAAGTACCAGCTTGGGCCAACAGTGTTCACGTCGCAGTCGGCCGTTACCGTTACGCTAATTGGTGTGCCACGAGGCAACGAGCCAACCTCGGCAGGTGCGATTGAGGTTTGTATTCCGTTCACGCGGCGCGCCGTTATCACTTCCTGAATTCGTGTTTGAGTGTCGCTCGTACTCCCATTGGGGCGAATCGCAATCCGTACGCCTTCATAAGCCGCCGCGGTGACTGCCTGCTTCGTGAAGATCATGTTGCTGGATTCGACAGCACCGAAAGTAAGCATGATCAACAGTGGGAGACAGATGGCCAACTCAACTGTCGCAGCAGCACGCCGGGCGCAGTTGCCAGGGAGCAATTTGCAGTTTTGGGGAATTTGTCGGTGCGATCGCATTGGCCATCACCGTGTTAGCCGGGGCAGGATAGCCTGTCGGAACCACCGCAGTCGAAAGGCGTGAAGAATTTCACACGTCTCTTTGAGACGGAACACCACAAATCGACAACAGGACACGCAAGCCTAGCTCAAAGTTCTGCCAGAGCAAATTGTGAAACTTTAACGTGAACTTGAATTGTCCGAATTTGCGTAGAGGGCCGGTTGTGCCCTCTGCGATGAATGTGCGGCGCGACAAGAACGGGTTCATCGAAGCAAAACCGTTGGGCGATCTGCATCAACTGTGGCTGAATGATCCCGCGAGCGGCTCAAAGGCAGCGACGTGCGAAAGCAACCATAGGGCAAATGGGTCAAAGGGTTGGGGGATGTTGGTGAGGAGAAGTGGACGAACTTGCCGTTCTTATTCGTTACCGAATTGCACAGACATACGCCCTACTGTTTCGGCTTCGCGATGAGCCGTTGGGCTTCGTCGTGCAGCGCTTTGGCGATTAGCCAGTCGTGCCAGAAATTGCCTTCGTACAGGGCCGTTTGATCCTTGAGTTTTTCGGTCAGCACGGGGGTGGCTTTGGCGAGGGCTTTTTTTGCCTTGTCCGGTTGTTCGAGGCGAAACAGGCACATGGCTTCGATGGCGCGGTTGCAGACGATGACGCTGGGGATTTGAAAACGGGACGCGGCATCGACTTTGTCGGCGGCGTGGACGGCTTCGATCGCTTCGTCGTATTTCTTCATGCGATAGAGGACGAGTCCTAACGTGCGATGATGGTGGGACGCGAAATCGCGTTTCTTGCTCAATTCGACCGACCGCTTTGAGAGTTCCAGGAGTTTTTCCAATTGGCCCACGGGCTTGGGCATCAAAACGCACAATTTGGCCGTTCGCTCCAGGTTGCCGAGATCGTTGGAATCGCTGTACGCTTCGAGCATCTCCTTGCAAAGTGATTCATGGGTTTTTGTGTCGCCCGCCAGCACGAGGAACACCCCGATTTGCTGGCCGATTTGTGAGTTGACCCCACGGAGTACGACGATATCTACGAAGTCGGCCGCCGCTTTGTCCCAGGCGTGGCCGCGCGCGTATTCGTAGGCCCGCATACGATAACCGGCGGGGTCGTTCGGCTTGGCCGCGATCAACGCCGTCAACTCGACGATGCGTTCTTCGTTGACTTGCGGCTTCTGGTCGGCCTTGTCGTTGTCATCCTTGTCGGCGGCGATGGCGACGCCGACAAACATCAGGCTGGCGAACGAAACAAGCAAGGTCGAGATCACAGATCGGTGCGGCATGATTCACTCTCCCCAAACACGGCGGTGTATTCTGAATCGAGGGAATTCTTCCTTCGCATAACTCGATGGCGTGTGACGCGGTGGAATGTCACGTTGCCGTTCGTGGATTGCAGGGCTTGGGTCGCCGTTTGATCTGTTGCAGTTGACCCCGCGACGGGAACCGCATGAATGCGGTTACTACGAGCCCTCTTCTCCGCGCTGACGCGCGGCGAGCATTTGATTGCGGTGTTGTGCGATTGACGTTTTGCTACAACAAGCCGGGGATGGGGTCCCAGGTGGACATTGTGCGGGAGACTTCGCCGGGGACGCCTTGGGTGATTCGTAGTTCGCCGACATCGAACAGCGTGTGCAGAATTGTGGAGATGAGGTGCTTGTTGGTCAGCGGTTCGGACAAGGGTTGGCCGGCGTCGCGGGTCGATTGGCCGACGACGTGGCCCATGTTCAGGCCGCCGCCCGAAAGCATCAGCGGTGCAAGGTTGCCCCAGTGATTGCGTCCGCCGGTCTTGTTCAATTTTGGCGTACGGCCCATTTCACCGCAGCAGACGAGCAGGATCTTGTCGCTCAGCCCACGGGCTTCGACGTCTTCGATGAATGCGGAGACCGCGTGATCGAACGGCACGCCCATGTAACCCATGCCCTCGGCAACGCCGGCGTTGTTCACGTCGGAGTGCATGTCCCACACAAAGTTGGTGGTGACGGTCACAAACCCGCTGCCGCGCTCGCAAAGTCGTCGCGCCAGCAGTAGCAGTTTGCCCAGCGTCGCACCGTTGTCGGCGTAGCGTTTGTGGTTGTTCCACTTCTTGTCGATGTCATCGGGGCGGACGAGCTTGCTGGTGTCGTAGCGGGCGACGGTGGCCGGGTCTTCTTTCGAGAGATCGAACGCTTCGGAGACGCCGCCGAGAATGACGTCGAATGCTTGTTGGCGCAGCTTGTCGATGCCGTCGAGTGTGCCGCTTGAGTCTCGCGCTGCCTGAATTCGATCAAGGCCGGTCAGTAGCAGGCGGCGGTCGTCGAGGCGATTCATGGGAATCGCCAGCTTCATATTCTGCTGCATTTGCCCGCCGGCACCGGGGACGAACGGCGCGAACGAACGGCCGAACGGGCCGGTCGCCAGAAAATTCCCGAACTGTGTGACCGGCGGCATCGCTTTGGGATCGATCGCCTGCGGGAACAGCGCAGCGTTGGTTGGCATGCCCGTAAACGGATCGTTGGTGCCAACGATCCGCGAGTAGATCGATCCGAGATTGGAGCCAAACGTGTCGGCGTGAACAATGGGCTTGATATTGTGGCCGCTGTCGCCGGTGGTGAACGAGCGGACGATGGAGAGTTTATCGGAGAGTGCTGCGAGTTTTTCAAACGTCGAGCCGAAGGTGACGCCGGGAATCTTCGTCTTGATTTCGCCGGTGACCGAGCGGATTCCCGAAGGCGCGGTCATTTTGGGATCGAACGTTTCGATCTGACTGGGGCCGCCGTGCATGAACAGGAAGATGACGGACTTATCGGTCACAGCGTTACCGCTGCCGGTCGCTGCCGCAGCCTGCGCAGCGAGCAAGTTGGGCAACGACATTCCGCCGAGCGCCAGACTTCCCACTTTGAGGAAGTCGCGGCGACCGTAGCGTTTGTCGAATTGGCCGAACGAAAGCATGGCGGTTCTCCGTCGTTTGGCAATCGATGCTGTCGCACGATCAGCCGATTCACTTTTCGCAAGTCCTTATCTCTATTGTAATATCAAAATCGGCTCATCTGTTCCAGTAAACTTGAGGAATTCTGGAATGATTGGCGACGCACCGAGTACTTTGCCAGCGTTTTTCTGACGCAAAGGCGCGAAGATGCAAAGTAGCAAGAGGCGGAATGGGCGAAATTACGGAACTGTTTTGATAGTCGCGCTGACTGCGAATTGTTAATTTGCAGTTGGGATTGCCGATTAACGCAGCGGTGTCCAGCCCGTGCCTGCGTGGCCGAAGTCGAACTCGCCGGGGTGCAGAAGTTCGGCGAGAATTTCGGCCGATTCGACCAGGCGTGGGCCGGGGCGGTTGAAGTACTGGTTGCCGTCGGTCACATAGACGCGGCCAGTTTGCACTGCTTTCAGCGATTGCCAATCGGGCCGGTTGGTCAGGACAGGCATTTCCTGCTCGGCGCGGGGAATATCGAATCCGCAGGGCATGATGGCGATCACATCGGGGTCGGCGGCCCGCAGATCGTCCCAGGTCATGTAGCCGGAATGCTCGCCGGCGTTGCCAAGCGGATCGATACCGCCTGCCAATTCCACCAGTTCGGGAACCCAGTTGCCGGCAGCCATCAGCGGGTCGATCCATTCGATGCAGGCAATGCTGGGGCGAGGTTTGATAGCTCCGACGCGCCGGGCGATTTTCTGCAATCGCGCCTTAAGCGAGTCGATCAATTGCTTGCCTGTATCCGCTACACCAACGGCTTCGGCAACGCGGATGATGTCGCCGTAAACGTCATCGAGCGTATTGGGCTCCAACGCGACCACCTTCGGCTGCGAATGAACCAACTCGCAAACCGCTGCTTCCACGTCCTTCAGGCTGACGGCGCAGACTTCGCACTGCGTTTGCGTGATGATGACGGTTGGTTCCAATTGTTCCAACACGTCGGTGTGCACGCGATAAACCGATATCGCCTGTTTGAGGACGGCCTTAACGCGGTCATCGATTTCACGGCTCGTGCCGTTCACATCGATCTTCGGCTCGGAACAGGCCGGCAATCGGCGGATTGACGGCGGAAAATCGCATTCATGCGAGATGCCGACGAGCGAGTCTTCCAACCCCAGCGCGGCAACAATTTCCGTCGCGCTGGCAATGAGAGAAACGATTCGGTGCTGAGGCATACTGCATCACCCGACGACAATCATCAACAAGGAACCGGTGTGTGGCCGGCATGCGGTCCGTGCGAAATCACAGTCAGTTGGTCTCGCCAAGGGGCAGGGGCAAGGTTGCCATTTGCTCTTCGGTCCGTTGCAGCAGAGCCACAGAGCTAAAAAGCAGCGGGCAAAAAACCGCCAAAGAGATCAACGAATTTCGGAAGAACGGAACTCCTGCAACGTAGCATTTCGCCAGTCCATCCGCTGTCATTGGGTAAAAACTGCCACCGCCCACTGCCCAAACACCAAAGTTAGTAATTAAGAAAAACAGCGTTGCGCTGACGAGGCCGGTCGCTGCGATTGATCCGGCAGAACGGTGTTTCCTCAGAAGGAATCCAAGCGAAATCGTCAACGCAATGCAGCCGTAGACAAATGGCTGGCTGGGATAAAACGCCCAATCAAAACGACCGGTCAACGCCCAAATGCACAAGTCGCTCAGTAAGAATGTTGCGAGTGGAACCAGATACGACCATGATTTTCGTGGAAGATACGCGGCACCGAACAGGCAAATGGCCAGCAACGGCGAAAAGTTCCAGGGATACGTTGTGACTCCCGGATCGATGGTCATGCCAAAGGAACGAGAAAGAATGTAGGGCAACAGCCGCATGACAACAGAGACTAAGAGGATGATGCCGAGTACAGCGGGTCGCGGTCGTAACATGGAAAGCCTCGCTCTCACGCAAAATAAATAGTTAAACGGGGGTTTAGCTGCGTGCTGGAATTGGTTTCTCACCTGATAACAGATCGCAGAACAAAAATGAATCCCGCTGGACAACTTCGCCGCGGGAAAACGTGATTTCATGGTCAAACATTGGGCCGTCGTACACGAACGAATGAAATTCGCCGTTCTCACCGCAGGGATCGACGTCCGACGGCAATGCGGCGACAAAGTCCCGGTCGATTTCTCGCCCGACGAACGATTCATCCAGGCGGCGCGGATCGACACAGGCCGTCACCCCACGGAAGCCGGATGAGATGAACTCTTCCACCAGTTCGCTTGTGTCCCGCTGCCAAATCGGGAACAGGCACTCCAATCCGCAGGCGGCGAGTTGCCGTTGGCGGTATTCTCGCAGGTCTTCCAGGAAGATGTCGCCGAAGGCAACCTTGCGAATTCCCTGTGATTGGTACTCACCAAAGGCAACCGCCATGTTCGCCTCGTAGATTTCGTTTGACGCTTTTGCGGGAATTTCAACTTCCCGCAACGGCAGCCCGATGGAATCGGTTTGTCGCGACAACAACGAACGTCGAACACCGTGCATGCTGATGCGGTCGTAGCCCGCGGTGACCGTCGTTAGCAGCGCCACCACTTGGTGCTCCGGCTGCCGAGACAGCGCGTCCAAGGCCAACGCACTATCTTTGCCGCCGCTCCAGCACATCACAATGGGTTCGGGCATGGGAGTGTTCGCTAATTGGCCGACAATGTTGGTAACGGTCCGGAAACGGTCATCGACTGACCGGTTTTAGGGCAAAGGCTTGCCCCCGGCGTGCGCTGCAGAGTTTCGAGTGGCGGAGCCGAATACCATTTTTTGCAACGCTCGCAATAGAGTGCGGGGGCGAGTGTTCGCCGGCCGGTTTGTGGGTTGACCGCCTTCGGTTCATTCCCGCTGACCGCGAAGACTTCACTGGTTTCGGTGCAAATGTACGCGGTGCCTTGTCCCACTTCCGCAGCCGCCGGTTCGTCACTGCCACAGCCGCACACTAAAAGAGACGCGCACAGCACAACGGCAGCAGCGCATTGTGTTCTGTTCATCCTGTCATCCTCGTTGTTCTATTAGGAAACTCCCTCTCGCTCTGGGAGAGGGTTGGGGTGAGGGTTGTCTTTCGGCGCATCGGCCACCCTTACCCTGCTTCAATCGCCTACGGCTCTGAAGCTGTCCCTCTCCCCCACCGGGGAGAGGGGTTATAAAACTGTCTCCAATGTTCACCCGCCAACTTGTCGGTAAGGCGGTTCGAGCGTTCCTCGGATTGCGAAAAACTCACTCGCGGTCGTACAAAGCGTCGCGTCCAATGGGATTGGAAAGGTTGCCGTCGCTGACGAAACCGAGCCGATGTTCATCCATCAAGTCGGCTTGCTGCTGCGAAACCCAATTGCTGCCGGGGACTTCAATAAACCAATGCCGGCTGCGCGTTTCGACATGCCCGTCGAGAAAGGCAACGTTGGCAGCATCGTTGTGTCGAAAGTGAACCGTGGGGAAATTCCGCGACGGTGGATCGAGAATCCAGTTCTCTTCGAAACTGAACGCGGGCGGAGAAAACGAAACCATCTTCACCTGCGCGCTGTCAGCAAAAACGATCGTATTTGTCATCTGTGCGACATCCCGGAATTTGCGAGTCGCAGGCGTGGTACTCAACGTGGCGGCCCACGTTGGCGGTGCCCATTCGATGCCCGACGACCTCGACAGATAATAGCCGTTAAATGCGAAACCGGAGGCCGGTCTTCCGAAGCGGACGGCATCCATCTGCCCGGGACCAAAGTCCGGACACTGAAACGCCGGGTAACTGGTCTCCATATAGGAACTGAGCGGACCGGCGGCAAAATTCAATTGGGCGGCCGGGTTCGGCTCATCGTAATTCACGGTGCCGAACCAGAACTGGGCCGACCCCTGATTGCCGCCAAAAGTTTGCAGGTAGTTCAGCCGGGCTGCATCTTCGATGACGTAGGGGATCATCGTCTCGGAATAGGTCTCGGCATAGTTGTGCAGGGCGAGCGTTAATTGCTTCAGCCGGCTTTTGCACTGCGCCCGGCGTGCCGCTGCCCGCGCTTGTTGCACCGCCGGCAACAGCAGTCCGATGAGAATGGCGATAATGGCGATGACGACCAGCAGTTCGATGAGCGTGAATGCGCGGCGTCTTTTAAGAGGGGGAGTGGGGGTTGCTTCTTTCATTGCTTGCATGACAAGACCTCGTTGTCTGGGCCGATTGCGAACGGATCGCCGTTCGGCCAACTGCCGTTTCAAACGAGGAAAACACGAAGATGAGTCGGACGCGGTCGCCTGCAAAGCGGTTCTTCGTTTCTCGATGCGCAATGGGTCACATCGGGAAGAACGCTCGTCCGGCGTAGGTTGCTCTAACGAGCGGCACCAAATGGTGCGGTATTCCGCGTCAGGACACGCATCGTCTTTTCCACGAAAGAGACGGTCTGCAAAAACCGACACTTGGGCAGGTCTTCTGGCTCCCGGATCGTCCTACTTGCTGCGCCTTCCCGCGAGAACATTTCTCACAGTGGCCTGTTGCAGCGTTCGTCTCCGGTTACAGCGGCGGGACCGCAACGGAATTGCACCGTTTTCCCTATTCTCTTGCCAAGGCGACAGGCCAAAGCAAGCACCCATGTCGAATGATGATGTTAACGACCGGCACACGTTTGTCAACAATCGACGAAGCCGTTTCTGAAAATGACCGACCGTGTGCAATTCACAGCGCGGAATGTTACCGTCGCCCCTCAAAGCCCACGGGATGCGTCCCGTGGGATCTCGATAAACCATTGGCGTTAATCTCAACGCCGAAACTGGAAAACAACAATGGCCGAAACGTTACAGAACCGCGTCGCAATTGTCGTCGGGGCCTCGAGCGGCATGGGGCGGGCGACGGCAACGATGTTGGCGCGATCCGGTGCGACGTTGATGCTGGCGGCTCGCCGTCAATCGCAACTCGAACAGCTTCGTGACGAACTGACGCAGCAAGGCGGCACGGCAGCCATTTGTCCAACCGACACGGCCAACCGCGATGACGTGAAGCGATTGATTGCAACGACGCTCGATCAATTCGGGCGGATCGATCTGCTGGTGTACGCGACTGGCACAAACATTCCCGACCGCGCACTCGATGTGCTGACGCCGGACACATGGGAGATGATGCTGGCGACAAATTTGACCGGCGCGTTTCTCTGTACCAAAGCGGTGCTGCCGACAATGCGGGAGCAGGGCGCAGGGCAGATTATTTATCTGTCATCGGCCGCCGTGCAAATGCCGGACGTTTCGGGCGTCGCGTATCAAGCGAGCAAACACGGGTTGAGCGGACTGGCACACGGCACACGGGCCGAAGAAAAAGAGAACGGTGTTCGCACGACCGTCATCTTCCCTGGCCTGTGCGACACGGAGATTCTGGACAAACGCCCGACACCAACTCCCCGCGACGTGCTGGACCGCGCCCTCGATCCAATGGACGTGGCCGAGGCAGTGCTGTTTGCCGCGCAGTTGCACCCCCGCGCCGTTGTGCCGGAGATGCAATTGTTGCCGAGTGTCTTGTGAGGACGGGAACTGAGTACAAGACAACTCTCATCTCTATGACCTCGTCAAAATTCGATTGACGGGTTGGGTGTCACTGGCGTGTCGCCAGTGCCCACCAGTCAACTGAGAGATACTCGTATCTCGCCTATTTCTGGGCGGCTCTCCGCAACCGGTCATTCAACGCTCGTCCCAGTCCCTCGTCGGGAAACGATTCGGCGATGATTTGATCGACGCCGGCGGCGTCGAGGCGTCGCAACGCGGCGAAGAAGTGGGTGGCGGCTTCGATCAGGTTGCGATTGGCCGAGAGAACTTCGACCGCGGCGAAATCAGAGACGTCGAGCGGTGTTGAGAATGCTAACAGGCCAATCCGCGTGCCTGCCTTCACTTCGACTGCGTTGGCGGTTTGAATGATCAGCGGTGTGCGCGGCGCGTAATGTTTCGGCAAACGGCCGGGCGAATGTTGTGCCGACAATTCGGGACGCGCGTCTGGATTGGGGATCGACACCGGCCCGATGACCGCTTCGATGTCTTCGAGCGTGAGTCCGCCAGGACGCAGCAATAGCGGAGCATCGGCGGTGAGTTGCAGCACCGTCGATTCGACGCCGACCTGAGACGGCCCGCCGTCGAGAATGTAGTCGATTTGCTCGCCAAGTTGTTCGGCGACGTGGGCGGCAGTCGTCGGGCTGATTCGACCAAACGGATTGGCGCTCGGCGCGGCGACGGGAATATTGGCGGTCCGCAGCAGATCCAACGCCAGGGGATGCGCGGGAATTCGCACGGCCACCGTTGTCAGCCCGGCGGTCACCAGATCCGGAACAATGTTTTCCTTTTCCAGGACCAATGTCAACGGACCGGGCCAGAAGGCGGCGGCAAGTTGTTCAGCCATCGGCGGCATTTGCTTGACGAGCGGGGCGAGTTGAGCAAGGTCCGCAACGTGCACAATCAGCGGATCAAATTCGGGGCGTTGTTTGGCCTCGAACACTCGGGCCACCGCTTGTGGATTGAGTGCATCGGCTCCAAGGCCGTAAACGGTTTCGGTCGCGAACGCCACCAGACCGCCGTCTCGCAGAATCGTTGCTGCGTATTGGACATCGGTGCCGATTGAGCAGGTCATTGGTGCTACGACGTGAGCGAGAAAGAGAGGAAAGGGCGGGACACTGCCGACCAGAATAGTCAACGAAGCACGGCTTTGCACAGTCGAAACAAAAAAAGCCCGGCTGCATTATGCGGCCGGGCTTTGGTTTGTGGTGATTCATTCGTCGGAATCAATACCCTCGGCCGCTGTTGCCGGGCGCGAGTTGGTTTCGCCACTGTTCGAGCTGTTCCGGTGTGGGCTGATTGGCCTGAGGCGGTTGCTGAATCTGTTGCCGCGAAGTTGCCGGGGCGCGGTCGTATGCAGCCGATGTGTGCCACGGCGGTGGAGACCGGCGGTTGTCTGTTTGACCGGGGATGGAACCATTTGTTCTCACGCGGTCTTCGGTTGCAGCGGTCCGCTGTTGGTATTGGCGTCGATAATCTTGCGGAGCGTTTCCTGCAGCGGGTGCCGCCGGTCGAACGTTGCGAGATATGTTCTCCGTGCGGGAGTTGTCGTCGGTGCGGTGTCCGGCCTGGATGTATGGTTCTCGTGTCGGTTCATTTCGTCTGAAGTTGCTGGCCTGCCGCGATGCCGCTGGACGTCGTGGCGCCGCTGGACGTTGCGATGCCGCTGGCGGGCGGCCGTCGGCGAACATTGTGCGATCGGCCTGATCGCGTCGAACTTCGTCCAGCATCTCTTGAGCCTGGGTGAGTTCGGGGTGCGAGACGACCGCTTGCAGCAGGTGGCGTTCGGCACTGATGAGATCGTTTTGCTGGTAGAGAATGTAGCCAACGTTGTAGTGGGCTTCGGCATCGCCAACCGTCTGGGCGAAGTGCGGCATTGCTTCGTTGATGCGACCGGCGCGAGCCAATGCGACAGCAAGGTTGAAGCGATGGGTGGCATCCTGAGGCGTGAGCCGCACGGCCTGCGTCAGCAGTTCAATCGATCGGTCCCAGCGCTCCTGCGTGGCATAGTACTGGCCGACGGCATCGAGAACGTTGGGATCGTTCGGCTTGAGTTTGAGGGCCTTGAGAAATCGCTGTTCGGCCTCGAAGTTTCGGTTGTTCAGTTGGTCGAGGCGGGCCAAGCCAAGAATCGCATCGGCCGACTTGGGATTGTCACCCAGAGCGAGTTCGCAGGATTCACGAGCTTCAACAAGGTTCCCCAACGTTTCTTGCCAACGCGCGTAGGCCAGATGCAACTTGCCGGGATCTTTCACCTTGGCTTCGGCCGCGGCACTTGTTGGCGCCTTGGGAATCCACGATTTGGCACGATTCCAGAAACCGGCATTTTGTGCCGATCCTGCAACGACTTCCGCCGGCGCGTCGTTCGATGCGGTATTCATGGACGAACCACATCCGGCCAAGGTGAGGGTGGCCGAGGCGATGACACCAAGTCCAAATTGCAGAAAATACTGTCGAGACACGCCGCACCTCCGTGTTGGCGAACTGAACGAAACACCTCTGAGTCATCAGAGGCCAATCGTCCGGAATCGGACTGAGATCTGAAGCGGCTGCCTCATTGAACTCATAAAACCTGCTGCGGCTGCTCAAAGTTGGCAGAAGAAGCGCTCGGCAGCCTCAGAGATGAGTTCGGGAGTGAGAACAACCCGCTGCTTCTTGAATCGGCAGATCGATTTTGTGATCTCCAGTAAATCTCGCGGGTCGCTCGATCTGGGGGGTTTACCTTGGTCGTAGTATGTGGAGTACAGGTGATCGACGACCTCTGGGCTGAATGGCACCTGCCGTTGTCGACAGCAGAGTTGGAAGATTTCGGTGTACAGTTCCCGGCTAGGAGCCTGTCCGGAAAGCCGTTGTGTGGCGGAGTCGGTGAGGTCTAGAATTTCAATCTTTTCGGTCGCTGTTCGGCTTGACCGTTGTTCTTTGTGGCCGGTTCGGAAG
>CAUZOL010000190.1:0-13052 GCA_963581435.1 Planctomycetota bacterium | reverse complement strand
ATTGCTTGCCAATTGCTGTTTCTTGCTCATTCAAAGTTCCTCCAAAAATAGTTTACGCTCGAATTCCAGTGTCCACTATTTCTGGGGAACTCCAGGGGGCCGAGCGGATGACTTGCCGCCGGAAACAGCAATCTGCGCTGCCGGAAGCGTTATTCCCTGTAGAAACCAGTAGTAACCGAATTGATTGCGCAAAAAAGACGGAGCGAGCGATGGGCGGGTACGGTTCGGGAAGATGACCGGGAAGAGATCGGCGGGAAGTCGTCGGGAACTGACGGCCCCCCGCATTCATTTCGGGGAAACTTCTGGCTTTCTCGAAAGGCACTGACACCAGTGGGTCAGACCGGGTTGCCGAACTGAAAAATTGAGACAATTGTGTGTTCAGTCGAATGACACAGGGACTACAGAATGTCTTCCAGTCGACCGGACCAGTAGGGCGAATGCATTATGTCCGCCTCCAGTTCCCTGTTCGCGACCAGGAACTGCCGAGCCTGTTCCAGCATCAGCTCGGGTGTCTTATGTGAGCAGGCTGTTGTTCCGTCGGTCAGGCCGCATTCACAGGCCGACCACCCGAACAGCCGGGCCGCTTCCAGAATGTCGATATCCCGCGTGAGAGTCAGCGAACAGTCGAGCACCTCGCACAGGAGAACCCAACCGTCGTTGTCCGTGTGCTGAAGCAATACGGGGATCATGAATTCAACCGGACCTCACGAGTGGACCTTTTGCCCCCTGGGGTCATTCACACGCCTGCGTCTCGTTCATTCAAGCCGCCGGGCGATGTGCCGCACGTGACCTGATGGGATGTCAAAGAGGACCCCCACCCAAAATGCCGCGTCCATCGGCCAGGTTTCCAAGAATGACTGGCAGGATCTTCACAGCAACGATGAAAGCGACAATCAATACGCCCCAGGCATACCCCCTCAAGTAATTCTCCATCGACTCACCGCCGCGATAAAGGGCACCGCGGCCAATCTCGTGGAAGACATTGAAATTGTTATTGTTTCTGGAGTCGTTCATCGGGTTTCTGTTCTTTCCAACCCACAGTACAAGTGAATCAAAAACGGACTCCCAGAAAGCATTTGGGTTTTCGATGGCCTATTGACGGCAGCGATCCTGTCATGGCATCTCGCCAGATCGTGCAGTCAGCCAGCCCCTTAGCGGGGCCTGCGTCTTTCTGGAAGTCACGTATTGCGCAATCGCGTGCACCTAATACCCGGCTGAACGCGCCGAGATTGTGGATTTGGGAAATTTCAGAGATTTTGAAACCCGTCATCGTCGTAAGCCCAATAGACAACATCGCGGAAATCAGCCGTAACTCACTTGGTGGATGACGGTTGCACTCGGAAATGGCTGCCCCGTATTTTTTTGATCTATTTTTGCGCAATCGCGCTGCGGAGAGCTGGAGTGACCTGCTCCCCCTTAACCGAGACAATCTCTGATAGCTAAAAAAAGGCCCGCCATCCCACATGGGACAGCGGGCCTTCGGCTTTAAGGCCGGATGTTTCCATCGTGAACGCTGGTCACGATCAGCACACCCGCTGCGATCATGAACACCATCCAACTCTCGAACATCGCTCCCACCAATCCTGCGATGAGCAGAGAACCCAGAAGATAAGCTCCGTTCAGTTTGTGCCGGGCCGTTTTATTGGATGTCGCCATACGAGGCTCCTTTCTTGTCTAGGTCGCCCTGCCACGCCGCACACTGATTGCGATAGCCGCAGCCACCCCAGTCGACATCGAAAGCGCCGCTGCACTCACTGCACTGGTACGACTCTTGGGCCATCGGATGGTTCACACCTGCGGTGAGCAGTTCACCACAGTGCGGGCAGTTGATCTCCGTGGAGCCAGTGACGGCTCCCGGGAAGCAGAGTTTATCTGCAGGCCATCATCGACAATTTCTCACGCCGTATCCTGGCGTGGAAGGTTTCGGAATCGTTCGACCCGACTGCCACCGCCGGACTGCTGATCGACGCCTCGAAAGGTCTCCTCGGCGACAAGCCCACCGTGCTCACCGACGGTGGCGTCGAGAACCATAACAGCGCTGTCGACGAACTGATTGAATCCGGACTTCTGAAACGGCTTCTCGCCATGACGGAGATCACGTATTCCAACTCGATGATCGAATCGTGGTGGCGTGCGTTGAAGCATCAATGGCTGTATCTGAACACGCTCGACACCGTCAGCACGCTTGAGACGTTGGTTACCTTCTACGTGGACGAGCACAATACCCGAACATTTCCTGCAGAGTCTGCCGGCTCGATGCGTCATCCGGCCAGAGTTGTTCAAGAAAAGCAAGGAAGCGGGGGCAGCTCTGTTCCGGGGCGAAGGGGTAATCGACAGCATTCGTGGAGAAGAGTTCCGGGGTTGCCGCGAATTGATCACTGTTTCTGCGTTTTTAATGTTTTCCAGACGCATCGAGATCGGCCTGTTTTATTCGCGAAGATTCGCGTTATTCGCGGTCACTCTATAAATGGCGACAGCGGCTCAGGCCACAACGGGGATTTCGTCATCCGGCATTCTAATTCTCGATTGTTCTCTTATTGTCAATCGGTTGGAGCGGCCATCGTCTCCCACAAATTGCCAAACGGTCGATGTTCAGATAGAATGAAATTCTCACCCGGCAATCCCACCCGAATTTGGAAGTTGACCTATGAAGCCAACACGCTTCATCCTGCTGGTCCTTCTAGCCGTCGCGACCTTGCCAGCGACTCTCGGTGCGCAGGAAACGTCCTCCGGCTTGTCCGCGAAGGACTACGAGTATTTTGAAAAGACGATCCGCCCGCTTTTGCATAAGCGGTGTTACTCCTGTCACGGGGCCGACAAGAAAAAATTACGCGGGGGTTTGCGATTAGACAGTCGTGCGGGTTTCATGGCCGGTGGAGACAGCGGCGCGGTTTTCGATGCCGAGAAACCCAGCGACAGTTTGCTCATCGAGGCGGTTCGCTACGACTCGGTGGGATTTCAGATGCCTCCCGCCGGCAAACTTCCCCAAGCGGAAATCGATACGCTCATCGCGTGGGTCAAGCGGGGAGCACCCTACCCCGACACGGGGAAAGGCGGCACTCTGAAGCGGCAGGAAATTGACATTGAAGCGGGCCGAAAGTTCTGGTCGTTTCAGCCACTTAGCCAACAGCCGCTTCCCGTCACCACCGATGCAAAGAAAAAGCAGGGCCGTGTTGATGCTTTCATTCTGGCCGAATTGAAAAAGCGGAAACTGCGTCCTTCGCCTCAAGCAGATCGCCGGACATTGATCCGGCGACTGTCCTTTGACCTGACAGGTTTACCACCAACCCCGACAGATGTCGAAGCGTTCGTCGCCGATGAGTCCCCGGACGCTTACGGACGGCTCGTCGAGCGATTGCTTGCTTCGCCGCATTATGGCGAGCGATGGGCCAGGTTCTGGCTCGACCTGGCTCGCTACACCGACGCCACCGCCAGTTGGCTGGGCGGCACCGGGCAGGCGTATCTCTACCGGGACTGGGTCACCGGGGCATTCAATGCCGACATGCCCTACAACGAGTTCGTCAAGCGGCAGCTGGCGACCGATTTGATGCCCGAGACCGGACCGGAAGAAACGCCCGCATTGGGTTTTCTCGGTCTCAGCCCCACCTATTGGAAGGAACTGCAACTGCCGGTCGAGATTATCAAGGTGATTGTGGCCGACGAATGGGAAGAACGAATCGACACGGTTTCCCGCACGTTTCTCGGTCTCACCGTCGCCTGCGCGCGGTGCCACGATCATAAGTTCGACCCGATTACCAATGAAGACTACTACGCGCTGGCGGGAGTATTCGCCAGCACTCGACTCGCCGAACGGCCGGTGATTGCGGAGTCGGATTACGCCATCGTCAAAGCGGCTCACGATAAGGTCAAGAAACTCAACGATGAGTTACAAAAGCTGCGGAAGATGAAGCCGCCCGCCAAGACTGCGGCGGCGCGAATCGGTGAAATCGAAAAATCGATTCGCGAGATTGAAGCAAACACGCCGCTGTATCACACGCCCACGGCCAACGCGGTGGCCGATGCGTCGTTGTACGTCGAACGGGCCGGCAAGACGTCGCAGTCGGGAACGCGGCTCGATTACAAACCCGAGCCGCGAGACCTGAATATCTTCATTCGAGGAAACCCGAACAACCTCGGTCCGCTGGTCAAAAGGCGGTTCTTGAGTGTTCTCAGCCACGGTGAACCGAAACCGTTCACACAAGGCAGCGGGCGGCTCGAACTGGCCGAGTCGATTGTGGGGGATGCCGCTCCGTTGGCTGCGCGTGTCATCGTCAATCGCATCTGGTTGGCGCATTTCGGACGCGGATTGGTCGATACGCCGAGCAACTTCGGCGCACAAGGAGTGCTGCCTTCTCATCCGGAACTGCTGGAGGATCTGGCAGCACGTTTTGTCGAAAATGGCTGGTCGATCAAATGGCTGCACCGAGAAATTGTCCTATCGAAAACCTACCGCCAATCGAGTGACGCGATTCCGACGAATCACGCCAGTGATCCGGAAAACCGTTGGCTGTGGCGGATGAATCGCCGCCGGCTCGATATCGAGTCGTGGCGCGACGCGATGCTATTCGCCAGTGGTCGACTTGATGGAACGCTCGGCGGCCCTTCGCAGTCGCTCGCCAAAGTTGATAACAATCGGCGCACGTTGTACGGCACCATCAACCGTCGCGACATTCCCGCAATTCTGCAGATGCACGACTTTCCCGATCCCACAGCACACAGCCCGCGCCGGCTCGATACGACGACGCCGCTGCAGGGTCTGTTCGTACTCAACAGCCCGCTGATGGCCGCTCAGTCGGCTGCGTTGGCCGCGCGCATTCGCACAGAAACGCCTGCTGATGTGACAGCACAGATACAGACGGCATACCGATTATTGTTCAATCGTATGCCGACCGAAGAAGAGACAGCGTTGGGGCGGCGGTTCCTTGATCCGGATTCGAAGGGGCCAACCGAAAAAGCTTGGACGCTTTATACCCACGTTCTGCTTGGTAGCAATGAGTTTCAGTTTGTTGACTAGAGTTTTTTGACCGATACAGCGCGTCAGGAAGCGACCGAACCGCATGAACGCGGCCACTACGAACCTTCTCACAGGTCTACCATGAATACTCCCGAACAAAACATCCCGTTGACACGCCGCCGGATGATGCAGGCGACTGCTGGTGGGCTTGGTTCTCTGGGCATGGCAAACCACCTTGCGCAGAATTCGTCGGCCGGCGAGTTTCAACCACATTTCGCCCCGCGCGCGAAACGTGTCATCCATTTATTTATGAACGGCGGCCCGTTTCAGGCCGATCTGTTCGACCCCAAACCCGCGCTGACAAAATATGCGGGACAGCGTCCCGAGGGGGCCGATTTGCGCACCGAGCGCCCGACCGGTGGACTGCTGCCCTCGCCGTTTAAGTTCGTACCGCGGGGAGAAAGCGGTGTGCCGGTGAGCGAACTGCTGCCCAAACTTGCCGAGCACATCGACGACATTTGCGTGCTGCGATCGATGCACAGCGACAATCCCAATCATGGGCCGGCGCTGTTGATGATGAACAACGGCACCATTCTTCCCACCCGTCCCAGCATGGGGGCTTGGTTTCTCTACGGCTTGGGAACCGAAAACGAAAACCTGCCTGGTTATGTCGTCCTCTGCCCCGGCCGTCCGGTTCGTTTTTCCATTCTCTGGAACAGTGCGTTCCTGCCGTCGGCGTATCAGGGCACGTACATCAATCATTCCAATCTCGATCCCACCCGCATGCTGCCCAACCTGCGAAACGCCGCCATCGACCGCGACACGCAACGGCGGCAGTTGGATCTGTTGCAACAACTCAACGCCCGGTATCTCGAACAGCGAAAGACCGAACAGGCACTCGAAGCCCGAATGCAGGCGATGGAGACCGCCTATCGTATGCAGTTTCAGGCGAGCGAGGCCTTCGACATCAACCGCGAACCGAAATCGATTCGCGAAGAATATGGCAGCGGACATTACGCCAACGGTTGCTTGTTGGCGCGGCGGTTAGTGGAGCGGGGCGTGCGTTTCGTGCAGGTCTATTACGGCAATGGACAGCCGTGGGACACCCATTCCAAGCACAACGAAAAGGTCGGAAACCTCTGCCGCGACATCGATCAACCGACGGCCGCATTACTGGGCGATCTCAAACGTCGCGGATTGCTCGAAGATACGCTCGTTGTTTGGGGCGGTGAATTCGGAAGGACACCGACTTCCGAGAATGGCAGCGGTCGCGACCACAATCATCACGGTTTCACCATGTGGATGGCCGGCGGGGGCATACGCGGCGGCATGACCTACGGCGAAACGGACGAGTTCGGTTTCCGCGCGATGCACAACAAAGTCCACGTCCACGACCTGCACGCCACCATCCTGCATCAACTGGGTCTCGATCACGAGCGGTTAACATTCCGCACCGCCGGCCGCGACTACCGACTGACCGACGTCCACGGTGAAGTCATTCACGACATTATTGCATAGTCCAGAACCAACACCCCAATCAAAGGCATTCCTCATGTCACTCGATTCCGCGCTGCATGATGCCCGCTCGATTCAAGATTGGATTGTGAAACTCAGGCGACAGATTCACCGTCATCCCGAGTTGATGTACGAAGAAGTTGAAACCAGCCGCCTCGTGCAACAGACGCTTACAGAATTGGACATCCCCTTTCAAACGGGGATCGCAAAGACGGGCGTGCTGGCGCAAATTGGCGACGGCAGCGGGCCGTGCGTTGCATTGCGTGCCGACATGGATGCGCTGCCGATTCAGGAAGAGGCCGACATTGAATTTCGCAGCGAGATCGACGGAAAAATGCATGCCTGCGGACACGATTGCCACACCGCCATGCTGCTTGGCGCAGCGCGACTGCTCAAGCAGCGAGAATCGGATTTGCCCGGTACGGTGAAGTTCCTGTTCCAACCGGCCGAAGAAGGAGGCGCGGGCGGATTGCGAATGCGGGATGAAGGAGCGCTCACTAATCCTGATGTACAACGGATATTCGGCCTGCACGTTTGGCCTTTGACAAACACCGGCGGGATTGCGTCGCGTACCGGCGTATTTTTGGCCGCATCGGGTGGACTGGAAATTACCGTTCGCGGCAAGGGGGGACACGCCGCCATGCCTCACTTGAGCATCGATCCGGTCACCACAGCCGCAAAGATTATTACCGAATTGCAGACCATTATTTCGCGCGAACTCGATCCGCTGGAATCGGGCGTCATCAGCATCACGTCGGTGCATGGCGGCGAGGCGTACAACATCATTCCGATGGAAATGAAGCTGCGCGGAACCGTCCGCGCGCTAACGCTGAATCAACTGAATGCGTTTCAGGAACGCATTCAGGAAATGGCCGAGTTCATCGCGAAGGCCAATCGCTGTGAAGCAGAAGTCAGCTTCCCCGGATACAATTATCCGCCAACGGTAAACGACGAACACTGCTGGCAACTGGCACAAGAAATTTCCGGCGAGCTGTTAGGCGAAGGCAGCGTGAATGAATCGCCACCGATTATGGGCGGCGAAGATTTCGCCTATTACACCGAAAAGGTTCCCGGCTGTTTCGTGGGTTTGGGTGTGCGAAACGAAGAGATCGGGGCGGAGTTCAACGTGCATCACCCGCGATTCAAAGTCGATGAAGATGCGTTGCCGATCGGTGCTGCGTTACACGTGGCGTTCGCAGTTCGCTCGCTCGACGAATTACAGTGAGACGAATGACAGTGATCTGCATGCTTTCCGCGGCACGTTGTGGCACATCAAGCAGCGTGCGTTTTGCGGCGGCCGAGATAAATCAATGTTGCGAGTCCGGCCGCCAGAATTAGAGTCAGTAGCACGGCCCAAGCCGTGCTTTGAAACAATACCTGCTGGATGAATGCCGCTGCCACCAGACAGTACAACAGCAGAAAGCCGCGATAGAACTTCCAGGCCATCATCTGTTCGACGATGATCAGGCAAAAAGTGGCAACCAGTAACCAGCGAGTCAGACCGCCTCGGTCGGTGACGGCTGCCTGATCGCGGCGTCGGAACTCCCTCCATTTGGTCAAATAGGTGAAGTCGGTTCCGGGGAACAGTTCGGTTTTCAAATCCGATTCGCTTGCTTTGGAAAGGTCGCTTTCCCGCGGATCGACATTGAGGGCGAACAGTTCCGAACGATTGAGCGGCACGCCCAACTCAACTTCGTAGAGGCCCCGTCGGTCGGTCTTTCGGTATGCGAAATTCGCGAACTGTTCGCTTTCGGTCAGACGGACGTTAACGGTTGTGTTGTCGGGTCGATTGACTTTGGCTTGCATCGAAAAGGCTCGCACGGGGAACACGCGCGTGAGCGGCTCGCCGACCAGCCGTTGCCGTTCTTCCCAACGTCCCGTGACCGCATAATGTACGATTTCGTGCATAAGGGGTGGAAAACTGCGCTGCACGGGCCAGGCTCCCCAGCGGGTATCGACGGCAGTCGCAATCAACAGGGCGCGTCCGCGTCCTACCGGTGCGTCGATGATTGCAGGATCGCCGGATGAAAACCGCAAGGCGACGGATGCGTCTTCACGCGGTTCGGTGCCGACGTATTCAAAAATGAGAGCGCTCTCCAATCCCGTTCCCGGATTGCCGACAAAGGCTCGGACGATGGGATGGTCCAAATTGGCGACATTGAATCCAAATGCACTCTCAGGTTCAGTCGAGTTTCCGACACGGTCCCCCAGTTTCGCCGGCAAGATCCCTTCGCCGTCCCGAAAGAGCTGGCGGTTATAACTCTCCTGACGAACCTGATCGCCCAAACAAAAAACGACGCCGCCACCGCCTTCCAGATAGGCGTGAAGAATGTCGGCCTCACGTGGCTCGAACGTGGCAACGTTGCACAAGAAAATGCAATCGTACCGGCTCAGATCGTCGCGCGTTGTCAATTCGCCGTCGTCGATGGTGGTCACCTTCGTGATGCCCGTCCATTTCTTTCTCGACGTCGATGGCGAAAACGTCTTCTCCAGATAAAACGTGGCATTTTCGGCGGGGCGACCCGAACGACGACCGTTCACCAGCAACACCTTCAGTTCTTCCTTGACCGGCAAGGCGAGCCAGCGTCGGTTGTCGGTGTCGAGCGAGTCGCCATCGATTCTTGCCTCGACTTGATGTTCGCCGCTCGTCGAAAACGTATGGATGAAGTTGGCGTGCATATCGCCGTCGGCCGAGGGAGTTACCGTCTGCGTTTCGGCCAGTCGCTCGTCGACGTAGAGTTTGACCACCTGCCCCGGGAGAACGGACCGTCCGAATTGCCGTAGCGTCGCCTGCAAATGAACGGGACGGCCGACAACAACGAACGGATCTTCGGCAATGAGACTTGTGACCGCCGTGTTTCCAGCTTCGGCTTTCCCTACGTCAACCAGGACCAACTCGGCCGAACCGCTCATTGTGCGCAGCAGCTGCTGCATCTCAGCGATGCCGCCGACAGATTCAGGCGACCAACTCGCGCGCTGAAAGTCGCTGATGATCGTTACCTGTTTCTGCTCGATTGACGGTGCTTCTTTAAGTAACTCGACGACTTCTCGCAGTGTCGTCAGAGTGTCACCCCGTTCGTCGGTCTGCGTCATACGGTCGATTTCGGTGACGAGTTCCCGCTTGTGGAACGACGGCTCGCGGACGATGGCGCGTGGCTCGAAATTGCAGATGCGCACGAGATTTAACGCGTCGCCCTGACCCGCGCCGGCGATGACTTCCTTTGCAACATCCTTCGCACGGTCGAATAAGCTATTGTCGGCCGATCGGTATGCCATGCTGTACGATGCGTCGATTACGACAACGCGGTGCGTCTTCACCGTCGCCGACGACGTGATACCGAACGATTCAACGTACGGCTGCGACAAGGCGGTCACCAACAGCAGGAAAATCAGAGTCCGAACGATTAGCAGCAGCAATTGTTCGAGTCGAATTCGGCGGGAGTTCTTCCGGGCCGCTTCGAGAAGAAACCGCATCGCCGCCCATTGACTCTCGCGAAATCGCCGTTTGTGCAGCAGGTGGATGACGACGGGAATTGCGCCGAGCGCCAGCCCCCACAACAGCCAGATGCTGCCAAACCCGGAGGCGATGATTGGCTGGAAAACGAATCGAAACATTGACGGATTCTCGATCCCTAAGAGACGGCGTAACGCGGCTTGCGGTTTAGCGGTGGGGAAAACGTTCGATCGCCGCGAAACCGCAAGCGAATTCGATACGACAAAAACTCATTACTGCTGGCTTTTTATCAGGTCTATGTTCGTTGCATTCGTGAGGCCAGAAAACTGGACAATGCAATCCCTACCGGCTGATCGGTTCGCACGAGTGTGTGGTCCATGTTGAGGTTGCGGCAGCCGGCGCGCATCTGTTTCAAAAAGCCTTCAAATTCCTGCCGATACGCACGCTGCAACGAACGCGGCTCGATCATCTGTTCCGGCAAACCTTCGAGACCTTTGAACAGGGTTGGATCTTCAAACGGGAAGTCCTGTTCCGCCGGGTCGACAACCTGCATGACGCTGACGTCGTGCCGTCGGTGTCGGAAATGCTTCAGACCCAGCAGAATCGAATCGACGTCGTCGAACAGATCGCTCAGTATAATAATCAGACCACGTTTTTTGATTCGCTCAGCCAGATCGTGAAATATTGGCCCCATGGCCGTTTCGCCCTGGGTTGGAACGGTTTCCATCAGATGGCATAACTGCTTCAAATGCGAGGGACGGCTGGATGGCTGGACGAAGTTGGTCACTCCGTGATCGAAGGTGGCCAGCCCCACCGCGTCGCGTTGCTGAATGACCAGATGCGCCAATGCTGCAGCCACATACGTTGCGTATTCCAGCTTCGAGACAGCGGCCTGCTCCGAGCGGTACAGCATCGACTCACTGCTGTCGATCAGGATGTGGCAGGCAAAATTCGTTTCCTCTTCATACTGTTTCAAATAGAAGCGATCCGACTTTCCATAGACTTTCCAATCGACGTAACGCAGATCGTCGCCCGGCACGTACTCCCGATGTTCCGCAAATTCGACGGAAAACCCGTGATAGGGGCTTTTGTGCATGCCCGACGCGAAACCCTCGACGATCAAGCGGGCCTTCAACTCCAGTCCCTTCAAATTGGCCAGCGTTGCGGGATCGAGATAGTTCGTCTCGCTATCCATATATGTCCTGCCTCAACGGGATGCGTCCAACCGAAATCACAAGCGGCCGCGCGTTCGCGTTTCCTACCAGTGCGCTCTGTTTATAACGAATCGGCTGTCTTAAAAATGTCAGGCAAAGGCGACTTCGATTTCGCCGCCGAGGCGTCCTGCGGAATGACCTCCGCCAGTCGGTGGACGATTTCGTCGGTCGTAATGCCTTCTGCCTCGGCGTTGAAGTTGGTGATGATGCGATGTCGTAGCACAGGCGCCGCAACGGCTCGAACGTCTTCGGTGCTTACGTAGGCCCGGCCGTGCAACAACGAGCGTGCTTTGGCCCCCAGAATCAAATACTGGCTCGCCCGCGGACCGGCCCCCCAACTGACGTACTCTTTCACAAAATCGGGAACGCTGTTTTCGGGGCCGCCCTGTCTTGTTGGGCGTTGCCGCGTCAGGCGGGAGAACTGCATCGCGTAGCGAATGACATGATCGGCCACTGGCACCTTGCGTACAATTTCCTGCAATCCGGTTAACTCTGCGTGGGACAAGACCTCTTCAACCTTCGGCTTCCTGTCGGCGGTTGTCTGACGCACAATTTCGAACTCTTCTTCTTCGCTCGGATAATCGACGAGCACCTCGAACATGAAGCGATCCAACTGAGCTTCCGGCAGCGGATAAGTTCCTTCCTGCTCGATCGGGTTCTGCGTCGCCAGCACGAAAAACGGTTCGGGCAACTTGTGCCGTTTTCCGCCGGCGGTCACCTGGTGTTCCTGCATCGCTTCCAACAATGCGGCTTGCGTTTTGGGAGGGGTGCGGTTGATTTCATCGGCCAGAACGACGTTGGCAAAGACCGGCCCTTCCAGAAACCGGAATTCGCGTGCGCCGGTTGTCTTGTCTTCTTGGATGACCTCCGTGCCGGTGATGTCGGCCGGCATCAGGTCGGGCGTGAATTGAATGCGGTTGAACGACAGGCCCAGCGAATCGGCCAGCGTGTGAACCATTAACGTCTTGGCCAATCCCGGCACGCCTTGCAGCAAGCAGTGTCCGCCGGCCAGCATGGCGATCAATAACTCTTCAATCACCTGCCGCTGCCCAACAACAACCTTGCTCAATTCGCCCGTGATACGACGATACGCCTGACCGAGGTCTTCGATCGACTTCAGATCGGTCGTCTCCGGGTTGGTTTGCAATTCTTCGTCACTCATTACGCTGCACTTTCCTCTGTTTCATGCCGATGGATGAAATTCACTGATGAGGCGACTCGACGTCCGGCACCGGTTATCCCAGCCTATTGTTCTCGGGTCTCTCCTTCATTCTAGCAGCCCATGCTCCCGAGGCGACTCGATACTGTTGAGGCAGTTCAACTTTCCCTCGATTTCCCCACCACCAGTCCCCGCAGCTGGGCCTCTGTCGGTGGATCAAAGAACAGGCTCGCCACGGCACCGCCGATGAGCGTTGGCAAACATGTGAACGCCCCGAACCAGTATTCCGAGACTTCCCAGTAGAATGCTGCGCCCAGACCTGCGGCTCCGGCAATGACGCCCAACGTGGCACCTTCAGAGTTCGCCCGCCGAGTCAACATTCCCAGAAGGAAAACCCCCAGCAGGACGCCGAAGAACGCGCCCGCAATCTTCATAATCATAGGAAAGACGTCGCCGCCGACGAAATACAACACAATTGATGTCGTCACGGCGGCCGCACCGAACGATGCACACAGAATGCGACTTCCCTGAAGTTGTAACTGCCTGCCTCCTTGCCAATCGCAAACGACCGACGCCGTCATGCTGTTAATGCCGCTGTCGATGCTGCTCATCGCCGCCGCAAACAAGCCCGCCAGCAGTAGACCCATCAAGCCCGGTAGCGGCAACTCGGCCATCAGAAATCGCGACAGCAACTGGTCTTTGGTATCTTCGGATTCCATTCTCTCAAACAGATTTTCGTTCTGCACGTCAGCGGGT
>CAUZOL010000189.1:0-13134 GCA_963581435.1 Planctomycetota bacterium | reverse complement strand
AGAAATGCGAGCGACGAAATGAAAGACACCATTCGCTCAACGATCAACTTCGCCGACGTCCTGCCAAAATGGAATTACACAATCAAGCCGCAAATCGGACACTAATTTTCCGAACGGTCCTTAGTTGATTCAGATCTGCAGGAAGCAATCGAACCGCATGAATGCGGTCACTACGAACCCTCATTTGGCGCTTCGTTATTCTGTCACTTCCTGGCTGGTGGAAAAGCTCTTTCGTCCCTGATTTGGTATTCTGTTGGGAATACTAAATCCCGGTCGAACAACAGAGGAGTTTTCCCGCCATGCAAACGATCCGCGTCGCCGCCGTTAGTGTCAACAGCCCGCTGGGGCAAGTCGATCGGGTTCTGGAAGGCATCGATGCCTGGTCAAGAAAGGCGGCCGATGAGGGGGCGGAGTTAGTTCTCTTTCCCGAACTGCAGGTGCATGGGCATTGCACGCCGAACACCTGGCAGTTGGCCGAGGCGGTTCCCGATGGGCCAAGCACACGGCGGATTGCTGAAATCGCCAAGACGTACGGGCTGTTTCTCTCGGTCGGCCTCAGCGAGAAAGAAAACGACATTGTCTACAACACGCAGATGATCGTCGGACCGGAAGGATACATCGGCAAGCAGCGAAAGATTCACTGCTCGCGCGACGAGGTGCTGTTCTACAAAGGGGGCCTCGATATTCCGGTGTTCGACATCGGGAAGTGCAAAGTCGGCACCATTATCTGTTACGACAACCAGTTCCCCGAACTTGCCCGGATTCTCGCTTTGCGGGGGGCCGATATTTTGCTGATGCCGCACGCGGCGCGTATCAACATGTGGGACGACACGCCCGAATCAGCAGCGGCTGCTCGGACTCACGCGCACGAATATTTCATTTCGTGTTACGCGATGCGCGCCCGCGAGAACGCCTGCTTTGCTGTCCTTACCAACCAAAGTGGCCGCGCCGGCTACGTCGATACTTATCCCAAAGATTCGCCCAACCAGCCGCATCATTCCGGCGCCGCCCTGGTGTTCGGTCCCAACGGCGACCTGCTGGCTTCGACGCAGCGAGAAGAGATTCGCGACGAGATGATCGTCCACGACCTCGAAGCAGAACGGCTATCCGCCGAACGCAGTCTGGCGAATTACACCTTGCGAACGCGTCGTCCCGAGTTGTACGCAGAACTCATTCGCGAGCAGACATCCTGTTGAGGCTTGCGCTTCCGCGTTCACATCGCAATACCAGCCCGCAGCGCAAGCAAGGTGTTTTCGTATTCCAGAAACCTTGCTTGCGCTGCGGGCTGGTTCTTGGTTCTTACCCCATCAACTCGTTCATCACGCGGCCTTCCGGGACCAGCATCACCGGGCGACCGGTGTTGGTTTGGTATTCGGTCGTGGGGTCGATGCCCAACGAGTTGTACAGCGTGGCGGCAATGTCGTCGGGTTTGATTTCGATCTCGCCGTCGGGGGCTGCACCATCCTTGTCGGTCCCGCCAATCACCTGCCCGCTCTTCACGCCACCGCCGGCCATCAGGCAGCAGTTGACGCGGGGGTAGTGGTCGCGGCCCGCGTTCTGGTTAATTTTCGGCGTCCGGCCGAACTCGCCCATCGTAATGACCAGCGTTCGCTTCAGCAGTCCCTTTTGCGACAGCATTTCGATCACCGCGGGTAGGCCGGTATCGAGGGGCGACAGCAATCGCTTGTGTCCTGTGAAGTTGTCGAGATGCGTGTCCCAGCCCTGATAAGTCACCATGACAAAGGGAACGCCGAACTCAATCAGCCGGCAACCCAGCAGCAGACTCTGGTTGAATTCATCGGGGCCGAACAGTTTTTGGAGACTCTCTTTTTCGGCGGTGACGTCAAAAGCCTTTCGTGAGCGTTCCGATGTGATCATCTCGTGTGCCTGCGCGCCGAACTTATCGAGCGCTTCGAGCAACTGGCTGTTCGACTGGATGTCGCGAAACGTGCCGTTGACTTTCGCGAGCAACTCTTGTCGGCGGTTGACCTTGTTCAGCGTCAGGCCGTCGGCAAGTGAAATTCCCCTTACGATAAACGGCTTGCCCGGCTGAGGGGCGGCATTCGTTTTGAATGGCGCATAGGCATCGCCCATGTAGCCGGGATTCCATTCGGTTTTGGGAATCGCCACATACGAGGGCATATCCGACTTGCCCGGCATTTCGCGGCTGATGACCGAACCGAAGGAGGGATACATAAGCGAGGCGATGGGGCGATTGCCGGTCGATATCCACGACTGCCCCTGTGGATGCGCGCCGGCCGAATGGCTGATGCCGCGAAGCAGAGTAAACTGGTCGGCGATGGCAGCGAACTTTGGCAAGTGTTCGCAAACCTGCACGCCGGGCAGTTTCGAGTCGATCGGCTTGAACGGGCCACGGTTTTCAGCCGGCCCTTCGGGTTTCATGTCGAGAGTATCGAGATGCGCGGGTCCGCCGGCCAGATTGATGAACAGTACCGCATCGGCGGTTGCTGTGCGCTCTTCAGCAGCATCGGCCAATCGCAGGTAATTCGACAGCGAAAGTCCGAGTCCGCCCAACATGCCGACCTGTAGTGCGTCGCGACGTGTGATGCGGTTGTGACGTTGTGAACTCATTCAGCTTATCCTTGTGGCGTTGTTGTTCGCATAGGGATGTTCGATGCATCAGGGGACTTACGTCCCCCGCTCGCCTCGGTGGTTAATGATTGGTGATGAATTCCTGGGTGTTTAGCAGTGCCCAGAGCAGGTCGCGGAGGCCGTCGATGGTGTCTGACGAGTCGGCAATGTGTTCGCGGCAGTCGGACAATTCCGTTTTGTTGGGTGGCCGGGAGAGCGTTCGCAGATAGGCCTGCGCAATCAGCTCGTCGATTTGCTCAGGCTGCGGTTTCGCTTTTTTCAGTTGGGCCAGCCAACCGTCTTTGCGGTCGAGGCGTTCGAGCATTTCCTGATCGTTACGAATGTAAAGCGCCTGTAGCAGTGTTGGCGCCGATTGCCTTTCACAGTCGCAATTAGTTGATCGCAACGGCTTGCCGAACACCAACAGCGAAAAATCGATCGACCGCGTTTGAGTCGACTTGGGGTGCTGTCCGATCTTGCGTTTCGCGATGACCGTGTGTGTTTTCGCGAGTTGTGCGTCGTTGACTGTGGCCTGAATGATGGCATCGACGGCAACTTCTGCCGGCAATCGCCGCAAGATTGCGTGGCTGTAGTTGCGATCATCGCCGCGGTTCGTTTCGTTTGGACGCCAACTCAGCTGATACGTGCGGCTGTTGGTGATGGTGCGGTGCAGCCATTTCATGTCGTAACCCCGCGCGATGAATTCATCGACCAGATAGTCGAGCAGGGCTTTGTTGCTGGGCGGGTTGGCGAGGTTCAAATCGTCCGGCGGATCGATAATGCCGACGTTGAAATAGTTCGCCCAGATGCGGTTGACGAACGACTTGGCGAAATAGCGGTTCGGCTCGGTCAGCATCCACTGCATTAACGGCTCGCGTGGATCTTCGAAATCGTTGAGATCAATTTCGCTGCCGCCCAGCAGTTTCGCCAGTTGCGGCTGTGTCGATGGCGGTACGACATAGACTTCTTTCCATGGAATCGGCCCGCCTTCCGCCGCAATTCGCATGTAGCTTTGCCGCCGCAACGCTGCCGTATCTAACTTCACTGGCACGCCGAGCATGTTGCGCATCTGCTCGTGTCGTGCAGCGGCTTCCGGCGAAACGCCCGCTTTGACGCGAGTGAAAAACTGCGTGAACTGCTCGAAGTCATTCTTCGACCATTGATCGAACGGGTGCTTGTGACACTCGGCACATTCGAGCCTCACCCCCATAAAAATGTAACCGAACGCCAGCGTCTTGTCGCGCGGCAGACGGAGATTGTCTTTGATCCAGAAGTGAGGCATTGGATTTCCGAGGGCCGCGAAGTCGGTGCCATCGGTGCGCCGCGTGAATTGGCTTTGTTCGGCGATGAAGTCCGCGTACGTCTGACCGCGGGGGCGACTGCGCGCCAAAATGATGCCGGCGACGATTTTGTCCCAACCGACATTTTTCTGGACCCGACGTTCGATCCACGCCCGCCACTGTGCGGCGACCGGCTGCGCCATTTCTGTGCCGCCTAAAAAGCCGGCGTTGCTGCCAGTCAGGTCGCATAACTTCGTCGTCCACCACATCACGTATGCCGGACGCTGGAGCAATTCGTCAATCTTCTTCGACCGCTTATTGGCCGAATCGTCGGCGAGGAATTCCTGAAGTTCCTTCAGCGTGGGAAGCGTGCCAACCAAATCGAGACTGACGCGGCGGAGAAACTCTTCGTCGGTGCAAAGGGCCGACGGTGTCACTCCCAGCTTCTTCAATTTGGCGACGACGTGTTTGTCAATTGGCGTGGGCGTGGGAACGGCGGGGTAGTTGTCGCCAACCTGCTCGCTGACCGGCAGCACCGCTTGAGTTGTTTCGATGCCATTATCGTAAAAGGTAATGATGTAGGCATCGCCTTGCCCGGTGGAAGTGACCAGACCGGTGGGGGAAACCTCAGCGACCGCGTCGTTCTTCGACTCGAATCGGGCCAGCGATGTCACGTTTTCACGAGTACCATCGGACCAGACGGCGATGACCCGTAGCTGGACTTCTTCTCCCTCGTTCTTGAAAACGAGCTCCGTCGGCGAAACGTCGAGACGCACGAACTGTGCTGATTTCTCGCCGACACTCTTGGCACCACCTTCAATCCAGCGCCGCAGCAGATTCTGCCGCCAGCTGCCGGGGGAAAATCGCACGCCGCCACCGTGTTCGTCTTCTGACGTCGGTTTGTTGAGAATCAAGCTCTCGTCGATTTGCTTCAGATCGACCCGTTCGAGCAGGTTCTTGTGGTCCATCTCAAAATCGTAGCCGAACATCGACAGGCGGAACTCGCCCTGCCCTTGAAATGAACCGTGACACGAACGGCCGTTGCAGCCAAGCCGCCCCAGCAGCGGAATCACGTGCCGTTGAAAATCCGGCACCAGTTTCGCGTCGGCCAGCCGTTGTTGAATCGGCGCGCGAATTTCGCCCTCAATCGGCGGCGTCTCGGTTGCATGCGTTGCCCCGACATTGGTGTTCGTTTTTGAGGTCGCGGCCAATTCCAACGAGACGTACACTCCGGTCTTCGGCAGGGCGCCGCGCAGTTTGACGATCCCTTCACGCGTGAAACCAGTTTCGTACAGTTCCACATGTTTCAGATGGGGGATGGCGGCGATGAAATCGACCGCGTCGTTGCCGACGACATTGCTGCTGAGACTCAGGCGTTCCAACTTCTCCAACGGTTTCAAGTGGGAAACGCCAGCCCCACTAATCTGGCAGTCCGAGAGATACAGGTGTTGAAGCTTCCCCAGGACGGCAAGATGTGCGAGGCCATCGTCGGTGATGTTGGTGCCGTCGAGAGACAGCGTTTCGAGATTCTTCAGACCGCTGAGTTGTTGCAGCCCGGCGTCGGTTATTTGGGTTCGCTCCAGCGAAAGCGTCGTCAGTTTTTCCAGCCCCGCCAAATGCTTCACGCCGGCGTCGCCGATGGCGGTGTCGGACAGATACAATCGTTCGAGTTTCGAGAGGTCTTTGAGTGCAGCCAGTCCAGCATCGGTGACAGCGGTGTTCGACAACAACAGCGTGTCGAGGTTGGTTAGGCCGGCGACATTTTCGATGCCGACGTCGGTCACCAGCGGACAAACGACAGCCAAATAATCGATCTTTGGGAAACCCTTGAGATGCTTCAGCGTTTCATCGGTGACCAAAGGCTTGCTGAATCGAATCAGTCGCACCGTGTCGTCTTTGTTGAACTGAATGTTCGTCGCCATTCCGCGGAGTTTTTTGGCAAGCTCTTTTTCTGTCGATGGTTCTTCTGCCGACGGCTTTTCATCGGCTCGACCCAGGTTGGCCGGTAAAGAGGAAAATGCCAAGAGAGTGACGACGACGAACAGCGAGGCGGGACGCAAAGGCATGAAACACCCTTATATCGCGACGGTGATAACGTGAACGGTCGTCACGTCGGGGAGAGAGACGCATCACCAGTCGATTATATCAACCAGCACGTGCGTCGTCACCACGGCATGCGAAGCTGTGTCGTGGGCGTGGGCTTCGTCTCGTCGCAGTCGTCAGGGAGTGGTCTTTTTTGCGGCCTGGCGAAAGACGAACAGCACGCGGACGGGAGCGACACCGCTTTTCTCCGCTTTCGCCGTCTTCTCGTACAACGCACGGTCTCGTGCGGGCCGCGAAGTGTTCGCAGTCGGCTTGCCGGCCTCATCCGCCCGACTCTCGATCACCTTCTGATTCTCTTGTTCGGCTGCCATTGGCAGGCGAGCCAAACGCACGCGCAATTGGTACGACGAGAACCCGTCATTCCCCGTGTCGGCGAACCGCTTTGTCGATTCGGTGCGTCTGCGCAGTTTGTCAACGTTTTCTTTTTCAACCGCGCGGGATCGCTGGATTGGTTTGGTTGCGACTGACTTGGTTGCGGTCGACTTCGGCAACGCCTTCTTGCCGCCCTTGGGAGACTTGGTTTGCCCCAACGCCTTGGACTTGCGGTACAACGGCTGCGGCGAATCGGCCGGGGCACCTTTGCCTGCAGGGCTTGTCTTGGCTAAAGCAGGTGATTTCTTACTTAACCGCTGTTCCGCGACATCGCTCTTCTGTTCGTCGCCGATCGTGGAATCCAATCGACGGAACAGCTGCCGCCGCGATCGCCCCAATTCTGCGACTTCGATCTGCAGTTCGTCCACCGGCGGTTTGGGGTGTAACTCGGCAAAGATTTTGTCGTGCAGCAAATCTTTCAACGCCGACGTAAACCGGTCGGGTGTTGTTTCGACATAGACGGCAAACAGCCGTTCGGTTTGTTTGGCAGTATCCCTGCTCTTTGATGCACTTTCTTCGGCGAGTTTGATTTTGTTGCCGAACTTCGGTTTTCTTTCGGTGGCCGATTTGTCGTCAGCTTCACCATCGCTCTCGATCATGTGCGCGGGAATATCGTTGCGGGCCAACAACACCTGCATCTGATTCAGGGCCTGTTTGACATCGACGACGGTGACCATGAAAGTCGTCACCTTCGTTCCCGATGTAATGAAAAACGGTAGGACATCGCCCTGCCTCGCGTTCTGCAAGACGTCGGCATTGAACGAAAACGCTTCCTTGGCAGCAACCGCAGGTGCCCCGCCGTTACCCGGTTGCTGTGGAACCGACTCGGCCTCGCGTCCGGCCAAACGCCCCGCGCTTTTCGACTCGGCCGGGGCGGGGGAAGCTGCTCCCCGCTTGAAACTCCGCGCCATCTCTGGTCGCGCGCCCGCCGGTGCATCGGCAGTTGGACTCTCGGCCGTTGGCGGGCCGCCTATTCCGAATGCCACCTGCTCGTTCAGTGAACTCTTGTCGAAAGCCATCGGCGGGGGGCTGGAGTCCGAAAACTCCCGGCGTTCATCCCCGAATCGGATCGTTTGATTGTCGGCGACGATGGTCCCGCCGGGGGGAACATCGGCGACGGACGACGCGGATGGACTGGATGTCATTGTCGGCAACATCTGCACCGTGACGAGTACCGCCGCGGCGGTCGCCGCGATGCCGCCAATCACCGTCATCCAGGATCTTGACCCAACTTTCGATGCAACGGGCGGAGCATTGTTTGTGGGCAGCAATGTGTCGCGTTCTGCCTGCCGCATGACAGCAGACAGCAACTCCGCTGGGGCCGGTTCGGTCGGCAACGATTTGACCAGTTCAGAAAGCTCAGCGACTCCGTCGATGTCGCGACGGGCATCGACCGATTCTTCCAGCATTCGCTCCGCGCGCTGCCGATCTTCCGGCGACAGTTCGCCGTCGAAGTAGGCCGACAGTAATTCGTGTTTGTTCGATTCGTTCGACATGGCATTTGGCCCGAGGTTGTTCACGTGATCGCTTGCGACGCTATTGAACTTCGGCTTTGAAAAGGATTCTGAGTTTCTCCCGCATCTCACTCCGCGCTCGATGAATTCGACTCCGCACCGTGCCGACGGGACAACCGACGATCTCGGCGATTTCTTCGTATTTCAAGCCTTCCATCTCCTTCAGCACCAACACCGTGCGGAACTCTTCGGAGAGTTGCCCGAGCGCCGTCTGGACCATTTGCTGTCGCTCCGACAGCTCAATGGCATGCGATGGTTGTGATTCAGGATGGAAATCGGCGGGTTCTTCGCCGGACTGTTCGCGGGCCAAATCGACCGATGCCGACATCCGCCGCGTTTTTCGTTTTTCACTAATCGCGGCATTCATGGCTATGCGAAACAACCACGAATAAAACGCCGAGTTACCGCGAAAGGTATGAAGTTTCTGAAATGCGTGAACAAACGCCTCTTGCGCGACATCGCGCGCATCGTCTGCCGAGCCGAGAACTTTCGCCAGGGTGTTGTACAAACGATCCTGGTGGCGCACGACCAACTGGCCGAACGCGTCGGTTTTTCCGGCCAAACAGGCTTCGATCAATTCTGTATCGTGGATATTCACTGCAGGTGAGACTACGACGCATGAGGTCTTGCGGAAGTTCCCCGTAATCCCGGAAAACCGCAGACCGGGCGAGAAACCGAGGTGCGCCCACATCGTCACCGCTGGACGGTCATCTGTCAAGATGTTGTGACAAGCGTGTTACACTGTGGACCGGGCACTTCGCCGCCCGCACCCATCAGTGGGCTGACGCCCACCGCTCGCCTTATTTCACGCTGGCGTAAATCGATTTGCCGGTTGAGTGCAGGTCGTCGCAGGCGGCGGCGAGGCGTTCGGCTGTTCCGATTTCGGCTTTCTTCAGATAGCTGCGCGGGTCGTACACTTTCTTATTGCCCACTTCGCCTTCGACTTTAAGCACGCCGTCGTAGTTCTTCATAATGTGATCGGCGATGGGCCGCGTGAAGGCGTATTGCGTGTCGGTGTCGATGTTCATCTTCACCACGCCGTAATCGAGCGTCCGTTGAATCTCCGACGTCGGCGTACCCGATCCGCCGTGGAACACGAGATCGAACTCAGCTGCGGCGCCGTGTTTCTCCATGACGGCCTGTTGGCCTTCCTGCAGGATTTCCGGGCGGAGTTTGACCGAGCCTGGTTTGTAGCTGCCATGCACGTTGCCGAAGGTGGCGGCGAACATGAAGCGGCCCAAATCGCTCAGCGACTCGTACACGCAAATCATGTCTTCGGTTGTGGTGTAGAGTTTTTCGGCCGGCTGATCGGAATTGTCGATGCCGTCCTCTTCGCCGCCGACAACACCCGCTTCCACTTCGAGAATGATTTCCTGAGCGGCGCACAGTTTCAGCACATCCTGCGAATGGGCCATGTTTTCCTTCAGCGGCAACTCCGATGCGTCGAGCATGTGCGACTGAAACAAGTTGGACAGTCCGGCTTCGCGGCGGCGGGCCGTTTCTGCAATGAGCGGCTTGAGGAAGCTGTCGATCTTGTCGGCCTGACAATGATCGGTGTGCAGCGCGACGAGAACGTCGTATTTTTCCGCCAGACGATGCGTCGCTTCGGCCAACACGATCGCGCCCAGCACCATATCTTTCTGGCAGAGGCCGGATGCGAAGATTCCTCCGCCGGTCGAGATCTGAATGATGCCGTCCGATTTCTGATCGGAAAACGCTTTCAATGCCCCGTTAATGGTGACCAATGAGGTGACGTTAATAGCGGGGTATGCATAATTGCCCTGTTGGGCGGCATCGAGCATTTGGGCGTACTGAGCGGGACTGGCAACTGGCATGGTAGGCTCACATCCGTCATCTGAAAAAAGGAAAATGGGCAATAGCTGCAACTCAACAAGTCGCAGACGTCGGCGATACGCCGCATCGCAGCGAAACTTGGCTTCACCATCTGATGTATCAGGTTCGCCGAATTCCTTCAAGTGGCAGCATCGAGAACCGTTTTGACTCATTTTTGGGAGAATTTCTGCGATGCGTTGCATCGCAGCTGGATTCCGGCAACACTGTTATCGAATCGTGAAACAACAGTATCTTGCCAGGGAGAAACATCATGCGGCTTTGTCGTTTTCATCATGCGGGAGCCGACCAGACCGGCTTTTACAACGACGACTCGGTCATTCCGCTTTCGCAGGCGGCAGCGGCCCACGGAGTCGAATTGCCGGAATCGGATTGCCTGCTTGGCCTGCTTCCCGGCGGAGCCTCGCGGGATGCGGTCATAAAGCTGCAGGGCGAATTGACCGACGACGAGAAAGCTTCGCTTTCGATTCCGCTGGCCGATGTGAAGTTGCTCGTCCCAGTGCCAAGCCCCAGCAAGTTGTTGCTGCTGGCCGGCAATTATTCCAAGCATATTGAGGAAGGCGGCGGGAAAGCCTCGGAACGAGAGCAGACCTTTCCGTACGTCTTCATGAAACCCCCGCTGACCACACTCACCGATCCCGGCGACCCGGTTCGCATTCCGGCGATCTCGCCCGATCACATCGACTGGGAATTAGAATTGGCAGTAATCATCGGTCGTGAATGCAAAGGAGTCTCCGAGGCCGACGCGCTGAACTACGTTGCCGGCTATACGGTGATCAACGACATTTCCGATCGGAAGTTCAAGCCGAATCCAGGACGGGATGAACGTGACAAGGATGGCTTTTTCGATTGGCTGCACGGAAAATGGCACGACACGTTTTGCCCGATGGGGCCGTGTGTTTTGCCAGCCGACGAGCAAGCCGACCCGCAGACTCTCGAACTCAAGCTGTGCGTCAACGGCGAGGTGGAGCAAGAAGGCTCAACTGCAGAGATGGTCTTTCCCGTTGCTGCGGTGGTTGAGTTCATTTCGAGTTTCATCACGCTGATGCCCGGCGACGTCATCTCAACCGGCACAACGGCCGGCGTGGGTGCAGCGAAGAACAAATTTCTCAAAGCGGGCGATCTGCTGGAAGCGCAAATCGAAAACATCGGCGTGCTGCGAAATCCGGTTGAGTAACTTTCCGAAGTTAGTGAGACGGAACAAAGCCCGCTTGCGGTTTCGCAGCGTCTGAATGTTTCATTCACCGCGATACCGCATGCGACATTCGCAAAAGAACAACGGCCCGGCTTCCTGAAAAAGGACGCCGGGCCGTTGTGATTGACCGTTGGTCGAATTGTTGCTTCCGAGTTCGTCTTTACTTCATCGGTTGACGGAACGGGAAGGCATCGACGATTGTCATTTGCACGGGCGGTTGTTTGCCGCGCGTTGCATTGTACGGAAATCCGTAGGCGTGGATTTTTCCCGAGCTGAGTTCGCCGACGTATATCACGCCGTTGGCCCAAGTGACTCGGCCCCGCGCCGGCAACTGGGAAACTCCCGTGACAATTGCGTAGTGCGGATCGCCCTTGGCCGGATCGACGTCGAAATCGGCAGCAACGTCGCGGAAGTAAAAGTTGGTGAATGTTCCGCTACGGCTGTTGAGCACGGCACCCTGCAAACGGCCGGTGATGTAATCCAGGACGAACACAGCGTCCTGCTTATCCGCCACACCGGCCAGGTTAATGTCGCGCGCGGCGACGGTAATCATCCCGAAGTTCTTTTCCCGGTCGGACGTGGCGGCCGACAGCGGCTGATGTGGCCAGAACGTAGACAGACACAAGCCGGCCAACAGGCCAAAAGCCAGCAAGGCGATGCGGTTGTCGGTGAGTCGATTCGACACGGCGAAGACCTCCGTTTGCGATGTGAAAAAGTGACGGGAAGTGGGCAACTGGCAGCACACCGGCAACCCGGCCCGCAACCGTTACTCTACCCAGTTGTCGTCAGCGAAACCAGCCTTCTTTGGACTCAAGCACGTGCTGGCGAACATACGATTCGCGGCGACTCCGGCTGACCGGCATTTCTTGCCGCTAAAATCATCCCTGTTCAACTGATGTGCGGCCAATCGCGACGTCGAAATCGCTGACGGCCGGGATCAGCATCGCCGCCGTTGCAAAGGCATAGGCAGCCGACAATGCCACGCAGACTCCCAGACTACTACCCAGCAGGAACTCAGTGATCGCGTAGAAAGTAAGAAAGGGCAGCACGGCCGACGCCAGCGTCAATGCAGGCGACGGATTCTTGTGAGTGAGTGCCGCCCACAACCCGATACTTCCCACGCCAATGAACGCGACAAAACTTTGAAACTGCAACAGAAAAGACGACCGCGCTTCAACCAGCAGCATCATGAATATGAAGATGCCAATGAACAGAAAGAACATGGTCCCCAGACTCACCACAATCGACGAGCGCGAGCTGTCGTAACTTAGCCCCGCATGCAACCCAAGCATCGAAGTGAACACGACCAGCACAACAAACGCGATTGCCACGTAGGTAAATTCTTCCGCCGTCAGACCGCCTGTCACCACAAAATAGCCCGCAAGCGCTAACGGAATCAGCAACAGTTCCTTCGTGTTGTATAGAATGCCCCCCAACTTGCCGTAGACGAACTCCCGCGCGGTGATATCGGTCACCAGCAACAGTTCCAACGTCTGCGCATCGCGTTCTGAGGTGAACGCTGTGACCGCTTGCGCGTTAATCAGGATCAGGCTGAGCAGGCCCAGACTAACAAAGGCAAAACCGGCAGGTGAAATCATCCCCAGAATCAACTCGTCCGACTTGCCCGCGCCAACCAGCCAGAAGACGGCGGCAGCAGCTATTGCAAGATATGCCAATTTCACGGCAAAAATCTTCCGCCCGTAGCCTCGCGTCCGAATCTCCCGCCAGATGACAGGGTTTCGCCAAATCGGGCGACTCGTTTTCGCCGGCGCTGCCGCGGCTTCCTTATCCTCTTTCGCTTTCGTGTTATCGAACACCATCGGTGTGGGATTCCACTTTCGCAGTCGAGCAATCGTTACGACGTTCAGTAACACCGCCACGGCCACCAATGCGGCCACAGAAGGGCCGGCCGATACGCGAACCACTTCACCAATCACGCTCAGACCGGACAACGGGGCCAGAATCTCCGACAGGGCGCGATACGGATTCAGCAAGCCGACCCAATAACCAACCGCTGACGAGTCGCCACTAAAGGCCACCACCGCCTCCACACATCCCAGGAAAAGCACCGTCCCCAAGACGGCAATCGCCAATGTCTGAAATGTCTTCTCTCTCCAAAAAGCGACCAACGATCCCCAGCTTCCGGCCGCCAATCCCGTCGCCGCACACACGGCAAGCGACCAGCCGACTTGGTCCAATCCCACGCCCCCCAGCATGTGTACCATCA
>CAUZOL010000188.1:0-13185 GCA_963581435.1 Planctomycetota bacterium | reverse complement strand
TTTGAATACATTGAAGTGTTCTACAACCGAGAACGCCTGCACTCAACATTGGACTACCAGAGCCCGGAACAGTTTGAGCAGGCGGTATAATACTAACGGAGTGTCCACAAAGTTTGGGGAAGTTCATATCGTCCATAGAAAAAGACCTTCGTTCTCCACTTATTTCCCACCGAGCGGCTGCCGCTGTACGAAATGTAATGGTCCGAGTCTCCCAGCAGTTCTTCAATCTGCCGGGCCTCTGGAATCTTTTTCAGACCGGATCGAGGGCTTGCTTATGGCCTTTCTCACTGTAGTTGATGTCACGACACGACATGACGAACACGCTCAACAGCAACACAACCGATAGCGTTTTCCTCATTCTCATCCCAACATCCTCGCGGTACCTAATCCTGCTCTTCGATTTCAGCCGAAAATCCGAGCAGAATACCTCCAAAATCGGCTACAGCTACCTTCGGTGAATTCCTCGTTACTCAAACCGCAAAAGCAATTCCGGAATTAACCACGGATTTCACGGATGAAAAAGAAAGAAAGTCTCACCTGAACTCTTTCACCCACGCCCGTCTTCTATGCGTCGATAATGCAGTTTTATCCGTGTCTATCCGTGAAATCCGTAGTTCATCTTCTTATTGGTTCCAGTGACGCTGGGCCATGTTTTCCGCGGTCACGAATCTCCTTCGCTCGTAGTTCTCTTATTCTCCATCGAGAACCGGCACAGGAAACAGTTTGCTCGGCACGCGGGCTTCGCGCATGATCCTCTCGATCTTTGCGATCAGATCGGGATGTTTCGCCGCGACGTCGTTCGCTTCGCCGGGATCGGTTTTCAGGTTGTACAATTCGACCTTGAGGCGATTCGGGTTGTTCTTGCGCTGCAGTCCCTGCCGGACACCTTTCCAATCGCCCACGCGCACCACCTGTTGGCCGCCGTAGCTGGGGAACTCCCAGTAGAGGTAGTCGTGATTCTTTTGCGCATCGCTCTTGCCGAACAGCGTCGGCGCAAAACTGACTCCGTCTATGCCGGATGGCGTTTCAATTCCCGCGACGTCCGCAATCGTCGGCATCACGTCCCAGAACGCCGAGGGATGATCGGATGTCGTTCCCGCTTTGATCTTGCCCGGCCAACGGGCGACCAACGGCACGCGGATGCCTCCTTCATACAGGCTGCCTTTCAGACCACGAAACGGGCCGGCCGACTCGAAGAACTCAGAATCGGAACCGCCCAACCGATTGTAAGTCGGGCCGTTATCCGATGAGAAAACCACCAGTGTGTTGTCGTCGAGTCCCAACGCTTTCACCAGCGACGTGATCTTGCCGACGTCGCGGTCGAGGTGGCTGATCATGGCGGCGTAACCGGCGCGTGGAAACGGGTGCTTCAAGTAGCCGCGATGTTTGTAATCCTCTTCGGGAATCTTTCCTTTGTACTCGGCCAGCGATTCCTCGGTCACCTGAATCGAAAGGTGCGGAATCGCAAATGGCACGTAAAGAAAGAACGGACGGTCCTTGTTCGCGCGAATGAATTCCAGCGCCGTTTCGGTGAACTTGTCCTGCGAAAATGTCTTGCCGTACAGCGTGCGGTCATTGCCGGGCAGTATCTCTTTCTTGTCGTTTCGCCACAGGAACTTCGGGTAGTGATTGTGGGCATGCACCTGACAGTTGAACCCGTAGAACAGATCGAACCCCTGTGTGTTGGGGTCGCCGGTCGTGCCGAAATGTCCCAGTCCCCACTTGCCGATGGCCGCCGTCGCATAACCGTGCGTCTGTAACATGTCGCCGATGGTGAATTCATTCTTCGGAATCGGAAATTGTCCCGGGAATTCCCAGCCGTATTTTTCCTTCAGCGTCTGTAGATCCTTCGGGTTGCCGTTCGAGCGGATGTAGGCATGGCCGGGATGTTTTCCGGTCAACAAACAACACCGCGAAGGAGCACAAACCGCGTTGCCCGAATAGTGATGCGTGAACCGAATGCCCTCTTTGGCAATGCGGTCGATGTGCGGCGTCTTAATCCACTTCTGGCCATAGCATCCCAACTCCGCAAAACCGAGATCGTCGGCCAACAGATAGATGATATTCGGCCGCCGTTCGGCCGCTTGGACGGCTGTAAGCGAAGTGGCACAGGAAGCGAATGCCAGTAGTAATGCCAGAAGGAATCTCATCGGGGGATTTCCTTTGTTGTCGATTTGGAAAGTAAGCTCACGGGGCGTTGAAAAAGTAACTCGAAGCGTTAGCGAGGTGATTCGAGTTGTCGTTTCCCCGCAGTAATCGGCCTCGCTTACGCTTCGGGTTACTATGCTATTCGTTCTTCAACGGGCCGCTAAACGTGTCGCGGCGACAATCGTTCAAGTCTGATCGCACCGATAATGCAACGTCAGCCAGACGGTTGGTTGCACCGCATCGGTCCACTCGACGCGATGCCGCCGATGGGCCGGGATGTTGACGAAGTCGCCCGGTTTTAACTCGCGGACAGCGCTCTCATCTTCAAACCGCAACCCGGCCGAACCGCTCAACAGCACGACCCATTCGTCGTCGTCCTGATCATACCATTCACCGGGGGCCGTTGCCTGCCCGGTGGAGACGATTCGTCCGAGTCGAAATCGGCCGCCAGCGAGAAGCTCATTCAGCGCCTCGTTGTCGGCTTGGTGCGGTACGTCGGCGAAGAGGTTGCCAATCGATAATTCGGATGCGCCATTATTTTCGCTGGCTTGCATGTAATCCGATTCTGGCCGATTGGCTGATGGCTCAATTGGGGAACACTAATAGACGCTAATCTTCGCCAATCAAAATATCAAATCTCGTTCGACAATTAGCGGGCATTAGTGAAGATTAGCGTTCCAGAAATTCGGCGCGCAGATTCGACGTCGAATTCCGCCTCGAACAGGTAATGTTGATTGACACCACACGAACGTCTACTGTCCGCGCAGGCGATCGTACCGCGCCAATGCCATCAGTGGGAAGTAGATGCGGTAGAGGTGGTACTTGAGATAGAACACACGCGGGAAACCGGTGCCGGTGAATTCCGTTTCGTCCCAGGTGCCGTCGGTTTTTTGATGGTCGAGCAGGTGCTGTACTCCGCGTACGACTGCTTCGGAGTTGGTTTCGCCGGCGGCCATCAGGCCCATTAATGCCCACGCGGTTTGCGACGGCGTGACCGGTCCCTGTCCGCGCAGGTGCGGTTCGTCGTAACTGCGCGGGGTTTCACCCCAGCCGCCATTTTGCTGTTGGACCGACTTCAACCAGGCGGCTGCACTTTTCAATCGACGATCAGTCGCCGGCACACCAACGGCTTTCAGCCCGACAATCACCTGCCACGTTCCGTAAATGTAGTTGACGCCCCAGCGGCCGTACCACGCGTGATCGGTCTCCTGATGGTTCCAGACGAATTCAATCGCCTTGTCCATCGCAGGGTGATCGGGCGAGGCGTTCAACATGCCGAACATCTCCAGCACGCGCGCGGTGATGTCGGCCGTGCTGGGATCGATCATCGCGTTGTGATCGGCAAACGGCACGCGGGTGAATATCTCGCGGTCGTTGTCGGCATCGAATGCGCCCCAACCACCGTCTTTGCATTGCATGCTCAACATCCAGCGGGCGCCGCGCCAGATGGCCGTCAGGATGGGCGTCATTGAATCGATGTCATCGACAGCGTTTACCGCCGTTCCCGATCGGCCCGCCAGCACGGCGGCGGCATCTTTGTCGGCTTCGTGCGGACTCCATTCATCGACGAGAAAGTCGGCCGACCAACCCGATGAAGCGGGCAAGCAGCGTGCCAAGGCCATCAACACCATCGCCGTGTCGTCCACGTCGGGGTAGAAAGCGTTTTCAAATTCGAAGAACCAACCGCCCACCGGTTGGTCGGGGTTTCGTACCGACCAGTCGCCCTGCTGCCGCACTTCTTTCGACAGCAACCAATTCACCGACTGCTTGATTGCCGGGTGATCGCGGGGTACGTCGGCTTCGCGGAGGGCAAGCGTGGTGATTGCCGTGTCCCACACCGGCGACTGACACGGTTGCAGCCGCAGCGTGTCGCCGCTGGTGATCGACAGCTTTTCCAATTCGTTCATCGCAGCGACGACTTCCGGCGAGTCGTCGTCGTAGCCGAGACATTTCAGCGCGACGACACTCCAGACAATCGGCGGGAAGATCGCCCCCAGTCCGTCGCTGTTTTTAAATCGCGCAAGCATCCAGTTGGTCGCGCGGCGGATCGCCAACTTTCGCAGCGGCTTGATGTGCAACCGCTCCAGAATCTTCCAGCCACGGTCGAGACGGCCGAACAACTTGCGCCAGTCGATCCACGTCTTGCGGCCGATCGGATCGAGCGCCTCGGACGGCGGCATGCAAACCGGAAGGTCTTCCGGCACGCCGCAGAACAGTTCGGCAATCCCCTGTTCAGCCGAAAGTTTGCGAACCGGCTGAAACGCCCACAGCAAACTCAACGGGACAATGATCGTCCGCGACCAGGCCGACATCTCGTAAATGTTCAGCGGCATCCACTTGGGAACGAGCATCAACTCCGGTGGCACAGCAGGACACTGCCGATAGGAAATCTCGCCAAGCAACGCCAGATAAAACCGGGTGAAGCTGTTGACCTTCTCGACACCGCCTGCATGGAGAATCGCGCGGCGTGCGCGAATCATGTATTCGGCCGCGGGGTTGTGTCCGAGGATTTTCAGCGCGAAGTACGCTTTGACCGACGCGCTGATTTCCAACGGTCCGCCGGGGTAAATCGCCCAACCCCCTTCGGGTAATTGTTCTTCGCAAATGTAGTTGCCGGCCAGCCGAGACTGTTCGCTGTTTTCAAGGTTCAGAAAAGTCAGCAGCAGAATGTATTCCGATTCGAGAATCGTGTCGCCTTCCAACTCGCCGACCCAGTAGCCGTCGTCGTGTTGTTGGGCAAGCAGGTAGTCGGTGGTGGATGCAATCGCGGCGCCCAAGGGGTCGCGACGCGTTTCGACCGGCAGCGTTTCCTCGGCGATCTTCGGATACGTCGGCGCGCTCTTTGCTGCCGCGAAGTCGAAATCGAACCGCCGTCGTGGAGAGCCAAGCTCGCCTGCACTCATCTCAGGTGCCTTCAGCAAAGAACGCGGAATCCTTCCCATCGCGGCCCGTCGTAAAAGGGCCGTCTGCAGCAGAGCCGTCTGCGCGCCAGAATGTTAGGTTGTCGCCACAAACCGATCAAGTTCAGATGTTTGTGGCGGGCGAGATGCCGCTTGTTCGTGTCATTTTTTGACGCAAAGACGCTAAGGTGCCAATTGCTGCAAAGGAAGGAACAACAAGCAGAAAGAGGCGTCGGCGTCGAACGAAACCAAGGTTTTTGACCGCGAATTACACAAATTGACGCGAATAAAACAAACTTCCTGTGTCATCTGGCAAGTCAAGCGTACCGAGATCATCCTGTTCTTATTCGCGAAGATTCGCGTTATTCGCGGTCACCCCTCATTGGTTGAGGCCAAATACCGCGCTGTGCCTATCCATACATTGTTCTTGTATTTCGGTCGGATTGTGAACCTTTGCTGCTTCAGCTATTCCGCAACGCTGCTGAAATCGACTTGCGATGACCCTCTGGCTGTGAGAGACTGGAATAATACGTTACATCTCACGCGGGGTGTTGCCCCGCCGCAAGACAACTACTCGGCCAATCCATAATCGATGGGTGGGGTCCATCTGGCGAATTGCCGGTGTCCCCGCGCTGCACTGGCGAGATGCCGGTGGCACCCCTCATTTGGGTTTTGAAGAGAATCTACCATGAAAAAGGCTGGCTTGATGAACGGGCGTATTGTTTCTCTGTTCGGAGTTGTGTGTGCCGTCTGCTTGTCCGCTCCGGTCACACCGGCGTCGGCACAGGGGCTTATCTGGTCGTTGCCGGCCGACGGAACATGGGTTCGCTACGAAGGCAAATACACGTACATCGAACGCCGCGAGAATTCGCCGGTGAAAGACATTGCTCCTTGGACGAAACACATCACCGTCAAATCGGTTGGCGGTGTGATGCGCGAATTCAAAGGAGAGATGGTCGCCTGCCGCTGGATCGAGATCATCATTGCGACCGGTCGCGACAGCGAAGCGGGCGTCGATACCGGCCCGCTGGGATTATGGAAGTACAGGGTGCTGGTGCCGGAACCGTCCGTCGCCGGAACGTTGACTGCCGCCGATGGGATTCCCGTTTCGATGCTGCCCATCGTCGAGGGCTATCGCAAGCTGGGCAAGCGGCCGGTCGAGACGATCAAATCAACCGTGTTGCAGGTTTATCCGGTGATTTCGCTGTTGGAGCATTACCGCCAGTGGGACGGCGATGCCGAAGCGGCCGCCGATCCCGGTATCAAGCTGGGCGCGGTTGAAGCGACCAAACGGGCGGCCAAGCTCGTCGTCGAGAGCCGCCGTTTTCGTTCGTCCAATACGGCCGACTTGTGGCTGAGCAAAGACGTGCCATTCGGTCTGGCGAAATGGAAAGCGACTGTTGTTCGCGAAGAGAAAGGCTCCCTGCGGCCTCGCTCGGAGTTTCAGGCGATAAGCGAGCTGATCGAAGAAATGGAAGCCCGCGCCAGCGGCACCGATGCCGAAGCCGATCCGGATTTCGCTGCCGCAAATTGAGCGGAGCGCTCCACTGGGAAGACTCCGCGTCGCGGCTAACAGAAGTCTTGTTGCGACGTACCAAAATGACACAAGCCCGGCTTCGCGAAGAAGCCGGGCTTGTGTTGTTTGGTGAGACTGCAATTTTGACTTACGGCGTCAGGTCGGTGCCGTTGATCCGAATCGTGCCGCTGATCAATCCACCGTTCAACTCCGGAAACACAGCATCCGTACCGACGTTCTGCGTGACGTTGTCGTTGACGGCTCCGCCGGAGCCGGTAAACGTAACGTTGTTGCCGTCGGCGGTGACGGAATAGCCGGTTCCGGTACCGTTGTTATCAACCCTGTTGCTACTGAGTGTCACGAGAACCGCGTTTCCGCCATTCGTATTGATGTCGAATCCAGACCCTGTGGCAGAAACTGGCCCGATGATGAAGTTCTGGAACACGAGCGTCCCGGCTGCCTCGGTCACCTGGATACCGTCTGCCGCATTCGCCAAGTTCGTGATGACGTTCGCGGCACCGGTGAAGTTGTAGGAACCGGTGGAGTTGGCAATGTCGATGGCGTTTGCGGCCGCCATATCAATTGTCGTGTTACCGAAGGTAATCGTGCCGATGGTATGACCGTCGATATCGATGGCATTCCCCGCCGCGCTGGTGATATTCGTCGTACCGAAGGTGAAGTCACCGGACGAAGCGGTAAGAATGTCGATGCCGCCACCACCGCTGAGCGTCGTCGTCCCGTCAAGCGAGTAGATTCCGTCGGCGTTGTTGAACACAATGCCCGGACCCATTGTGGCAGTAAAATCGCCATCGAAGTCGAGCGTTCCGGTGCCGTGGTTCAACACGTTGAGTGCTGCGTTGTTGGTCGCCTGGGTGACGGTGCTGCCCGTCAGGAAGCTCACCGATGACGTGCCTCCGCTGACGTCGAAGGAAACACCCGTGGCGTTGATGTCGGTATCGGTGAAGCTGAAGGTCCCGCTTCCGCCGTCGATGTCGATTCCTTCCGTTCCCGTAAGTTCCATGTCGGCCGTAAAGTTAACTGTTGAACCGGCATTATTCAGGAAGATACCCGTGCCGCTGTCGGCAATGGCATCGGCAGCGAGACTATCGAAGGTGATCGTTCCACCGTTGCCCGTATTCTCAATTCTGATCGCGTCATCCACCGTATTCGCGATGGTACCGCTGTAGGTCGCCGTCGGGGTGGCGGTATTATCGCCACTGATGACGAACGCTGCTGCCGTCCGCCCGCCGATGTTTGTGGTTGCAGCGAAGACGAATGATCCGTTTGACCCGCCGAGGATGTCGATGCCGGCGGTGCCGCCCGTCAGCGAAGTCGTGCCTTCAAAATCGTACGCACCGTCGGCATTGGTGAACTGCAGACCCAAACCGGTTGTCGCGGTGACATCGCCATTAAAGACCATCGCGCCAGTGGTGTGGTTGTTGATGTTAACAGCCACAGACGCATTGGCGGTCTGTGTGATGGAACTGGCCGTCTCGAAGTTCACATTCGCCGAGCTGGCATCGACATTAAACGCGACGCCCGTGGGATTGGTAATCGTGGTGTCGGTAAAGGTGAACGTACCGGATGACCCGGCGAGAATATCGATGCCCGCATCGCCCCCGTTGAGCTCCGTCGTGCCATCGAACCGATAGATGCCGTCGGCATCGTTGAATTGCAAACCGGTACCAATTCTCGCGGTAACAGCGCCATCGACATCGATTGTGCCGACGGAATGGTTGTTCACATTGACGGTTGCAACCGCAAAGGCGGTCTGCGTGATGGAACTATTCGTTTGGAAGTTCACATTCGCCGAGCTGGCATCGACGTTAAGCGCGATCCCGGTGGGGTTGGTAATTGTGGTTTCGGCAAACGTAAACGTTCCCGACGATCCGTTGAGAATATCGATGCCGGCGTCACCACCGTTGAGCGTAACCGTGCCGGTAAAGTTGTAGTTACCGTCGGCGTTGTTGAATTGCAGGCCATCACCAATGATGGCGTTGCCGGTACCCGCGTATGTCATCGAACCGTTGTGGCCGTTGGTTACGTTAATCAGGCTTTGGGCAGCGCCCGCCGTTTTCGTCGCCGAGCTGTCCGCCTGGAAGTTGATATTGGAAGTGCCGCCATTGATCTCGATAGCCGCCACGCCGGTGACATTAATGATGTCGGTGTCGGTGAAGGTAAACGTACCGCTGCCGCCATCAATGTCGATACCCTCAGCACCGGTCAGTTCGGTATCGGCCGTAATGTTGACGTCTTGCCCGACGTTGTTCAGGAAGATACCGGTGCCGGTATCTGTAATGGCGTCGGCAACCACACTGTTGAAGGTGATTGATCCGGCAGCCCCCGTATTCTCGATTCGAATAACGTCGTTCGCGGCATTGACGATCGTACCGGAATAGGTCACTGTCGGCGCGTCGGTGTTGTTGCCGCTGACAACAAACGCGGCTGCCGTCCGTGCCGTGATGCTCGTGGTAGCAGCAAAATCGAACGTTCCGCTCGATCCGCCGAGGATGTCGATGCCGGCGTTGCCGCCATCGAGCGTCGTCGTACCTGTGAAGCTGGAGTTACTATCGGCGTTGTTGAATTGCAGGCCCGTACCCGCGTTGGCGTCGAGTGTGCCGGAGAAGTTTGCGTTGCCGGAGGTGGTGTTGAAGATGTTAACCATGGCGTCGTTGTTTGCGACTGCAACGCCATGATTAATGCTTGCACCAAAATCAACCGTGGCACTACCGCTGTCGATGCGGAAGGTGTCGCTGCCGTTGGCCGTCTGTTGCACAAGACCGGCACCCACGACGAAGTTTCCGGTCAGCGTGTCGGCACCCCCGCCAGATGTGTCCTGCAGGAAGACAGCATTGCCATTCGCACCGCCACCGGCATTGGAGCCGGTGATATTAAGCGTGGAAATGATGAAGTTGGCAGTGGAATCGACGAATTCGATACCGCGACCCTGAGGAGTGGTGATGGTGGCAATACCACCGATGGACAGCAACCCGGACGTCTGGTCGAGGCGGATTCCAAACCCGCTAGCAACAGCGCTCGCAATGGTGGGGCTGTTGGTCGAGGTGACGTTGTCAAATCGCAGGTTCACGAGAGTCCGATCGATGAAGATCGCCGCTCCGCCGGTGGCGTCGATGCTACCGTCGCCAACAATGACCGTGCCGCTGTCGGTGGCAATCAGGCCGCCGCCGGCCGCAGTGGTAATGTCGAGGTTATTGAATTGAATCGTCCCCAGTTGATTGTTCGTCAAAGTGACCGCGTCACCTGCTGGAATGGTAAGATTCGCGTTGACGAAGTTGACGTTACCCGATGAGTTCTGAACGAGGATTCCGGTACCGCCATTGTCTGTCACCAGGCCATTGACGTTCACGACGCCGCCGGTTGGAAGATTATTGATCCGAACCGCCCGTGCAGCGTTGTTGTTAATCGCACCGTTGACGTTGATGGTTCCAGTGGTCAACGCCCCATCCACGTTCAACGCGGCCTGGATGGTGTTGTTGATTGTGGACGTGGTGGCGAAGTTAAGAATGCCGGTCGCGTCCTGCACGTTCAGGCCGATGTCGGCGCCGGTGATGATTGTGTTCTCAACATTGGCGGTCCCGGTCAACAAATTGTTAGCCAGGACGGCTGAGTTGACCGAGTTGTTGATGTTGAACCCGGAGACGGTTGAGCCGTCGGCCACGGTAATGTTGGCCATATTGGCCCCGCCGCCACCACCCTGGAAGGTTGGGAGTCCGCCGACGTCACCGGAAGCCGGAATCGGAATTGAGCCGAGTTGGTCGGTGTTGATGAGATGCGTAACGCCCTCGCCCAGGAGTCGCTGGTTGGCCTGCAGCGTGATGAAGTTGTTGGCACCGTCGTTAAACACACTGCCCGCGTGGGCGAACACGATCGCTTCGGGTCCGGTGCCGGCCTCGGCTTCCTGTGGCGTGCTGAACGGCGACTCGAAGCTGCCATCTCCACCGACGGCAGCACGGCTGTCGAGGTGGAAAATGCGAACCGGCTGTCCGGTCGCCGGATCGGTCAGAACGTCAAAGTTGTCTTCGAGCGTTTGCGTCGTTTGTGCAATTACGAACACGCGACTGCTGCGCTGGGTTGGCTGAAACATCCGATGCCACTGGCTGTTTGACGGACCGTTGGTAGGCGATTGGGCGCGGACCACGGTGCGGCCGACCTGGTTCATCCCCGGTCTGGAAATGGGGCTGCGGCTTGCGCCGCTACCCGGTAGCGTCAAGGCGATGCTGAAGATAACGCTGGTGTCAAACTGATCATCGTTGGTCAACATAAATTGACCCGTCAGAGAATCGGTCAGTTCGGCCTGAACTCGGAATTTTCCACCGTTGATGTCGCTGATGCTGTCTTTGTAGTAATGGTAAAATCCGCCATAACCGCGGATGCCATATTGGCCGAGGAAAGGCAGCGGGCCGCCGAACTCTACGTCCGCTCCCTTCATGGCCGATTCGACCTGCTGTGTCACCAGATTCAAACTGTTGACGGCCAGGTTTTGGCCCTGAAAATTAAAGACGTTGAGACCGCTTGGTGTCACAGTTCGACGGAACTGCTGGTCGTCGTCATTAACCGGCAGATAGAAGTTGGCAAACATATCCCAGTTTTCACCACGGGTTTCCAAGCCGAAGCCAATCTGCGAGAAGGTGCTGTTGTGTCCGCTGTCGATGTCGTACCAGAAACTGCCGCCAATCGTCCGGTTCCAGCCGGGCGAGAAGTGTCGGTACCCGGCCCCCATGCTGCCTAGCATGTTCCCAAAATCGTTGACCGACAGGCGTCCCTCGGTGTAGAGAGCACCGTGCAGAAACTTCTTCGGGACGAATAGCCCGAGTGTGGTGTAGCCGTTGTCGCGATAGCCGGGGCCATCGCCGGCAACGTGCGACAGGTGGAGATAGGGCCCGAAGTAGCCCGTATTTCCATAGGGACCCAACAACCCGTCCTGTCTGCCCAGCATCACCACACCCGATGTGGTCTGGTCATCAAAGGTTTGAGGGACCGAATTAGCCGGGAAGTATTGTGCCCCGACCGAATGGGGCAAAGCTGCGAATGCCAATCCCGCTAGCAACAGCGCTCTCAATGCGGAGAACATTCGATTGCTTCTGGCAGCAACTTTGGCAGAGACCGGAACCATGAAATTCATCCTTCTCGGGTGGGCGCGAACCGGGCAGTCCCGGTACGCATCGCGCGAGTTACCCCGCTTGTTCGGGTTGTATCAGTAGAAGTCGGAATACGGCCTGTGCGGATTGAGCCAAATTTCGCAGTATGACCGACTGTATCGATTATTCGGATAATCGCCGAGACCCTGGGGGGCTTGGGGAGTGTGCGCAATGTCTTCGCAGCCAATTCACAGCCAACAAGATATTCAGCCGCCGGTGAATACACTGGCGGCCGGCGCGAAAGTTCATTGACGCCGCGAATACAAAGTGACGTCGTGCGATGACCGTGCAATTTCACAGTGAGGCGAATACACAAAACACGGCGACAGACAGCGCTCCACTTCTCGAAGCCTGCGCGTCGCGGCTAACCTCGCAATTGCGTACAATCCCGGCGTCGCCCGATTCCCGAAAACAAGGTGCCGCATCATGACCGAGTCGCTTCGCTGTGTTCGTCCCGACAGCATTGTCACCGGCTGGGACTTCAGTACCGGTGGCGTGAAGTGCCTGGCATTCGACCTGACCGGACGAACGGTTGCCGAAATCCGACTGACGACCGACCTTTGGCGCGGCGAACACGACGAAAACGGATTGCTGCTGCAGCCGGGCGTCTACGAATTGAATCTGATGCAATTGGAAGGGCAAGCGCGCGCCAGCATGCGGGCGATCGTCGAAGAATTGCGAAAGCGGAAACGATTGGCAGATTGGGTAGTTGGCGGAATTTCGGCAACGCACCACACCGCCGGCCGCATCGATAAAAATCACAACCAGGTGCGGCGGGCAATCTGCTGGAACGATCAAACGCTCGCCGCGTTTCGCCGCCGCGGCGAACGCCGACTGGGGGGCAAGAGCCGCGTGCAGGAACTCATCGGTGGTCCCTGGGCCGACCGTTATTCCCTCAGCCACCTTGTGAAAGATGAGGCCGAAGAGAATCTGTCGGCCGAGCTATGGAAGCAAACATACCGCATTTTGCCACATGGGCCATTGGCTGCCGGACATCTGACGGGCAATTTCGATGTCACCAGTGTTTCTGCCGCTGCATCGACCGGGATGATGGACCTCCGCAGTTGTCGCTGGTGCCCCGGCATGCTGGATGCGCTGGCGTCACCAAAGTACCGTCGGCTGGCAAAGAAACAGTTGCCGCGAATTATCGAGCAGTCCGAACCCATCGGCCCATTGTCGGCCCAATTGGCCGCTGAAGTCGGCATCGACCCGAAACATGCTCCTTTAGTGTTCCCCACTTCCGACGATCAGGCGGCTGGGCTGGTTGGTGGCGGCGCGGTGGAAGATGGGCAATTGGCCATCATTCTGGGAAATTCCGCCGTGGTCAATTCGTCGTCGGCCGGCCGGCCACTCCGCGGTCAACTCGACGTGATGCGACTCAATTGGGGGCCGTATTTGTGGATGCGATGCTATAACAATGGAGCGCAGTTCGTCGATCACGTCGTGCCGCCGCAACCGAGCT
>CAUZOL010000187.1:0-13233 GCA_963581435.1 Planctomycetota bacterium | reverse complement strand
ATCGTCGATGCAACGGCACAGACGTCGGCAACGGATGTGGCCGAACGTCTCTGCCGCGAGTTGGCGGCCGACGACAATGAAATCGAGATCGGCTATTTCGACGGAAAGCGCTGCCTGCCGCGTCCAGTTGTCGAATCGGTTGCGACGCGACCGGCCAACGAAATTCCGCACGGTGCCACGTTTGTCATCACAGGCGGAGCGCGAGGCGTTACGGCAGTCGTCGCTCGTCAACTGGGTGAGAAGTACGGAGCGAAGCTGCATCTCATCGGTTCAAGTCCTGTCCCCGACGTGCCGGATACCTACCTTGATCTGTCGGAAGAGGAAACCAAGGAATTACGCACGACGGTTATGAAGGAGGGTTTGGCCAACGGTGAAAAACCGATGGACACCTGGGCCCGCTATGAAAAAGCACTCGAGATCGCCCGAACGCTGCAGGCGTTTGCGGACGATGGAATTCAAGCGACCTACCATTCCTGCGACATCAGCAACCGCGATGGCCTCGCTGGTTTACTCAACACCGTTCGTGCTGCCGATGGGCCGATTCAGGGGGTGATTCACGGTGCCGGCTTCGAGCGGGCTTGCCGCTTTGAGAAGAAACAGCAGAATCTTGTTGATCGCACGATTGCCGCCAAGGTTGATGGTGCTGCGGCACTGATGGAACTGACGATGCAGGACCCGCTTCGCTACTTTGCGGCGTTCGGATCGGTCAGCGGACGGTTCGGCGGCGTTGGCCAGACGGATTACTGCGTGGCAAATGAAATGCTGGCGAAGCTGATTGACTGGTTCCGCCGACAACGCAGCGATTGCCCGGCGGCCGTATTCCACTGGCATGCCTGGGACGACGTCGGCATGGCGGTTCGACCCGAGTCAAAGCACATCGCCAAACTGCACAACATCGTGTTCATGCCGTCGCTGGAAGGCGTCGATCATCTCACGAACGAAATGCGTGCCGGCTTGCCGGAGGGCGAAATCGTTATCACCGAACTTTCCTATTGCCAAAGCAACTACGCCGACGAGAAGCCGGTTGCGGCGACATCTGGGAACTCGGGGCTGGAGTCGATGCCGATGGTCGATGCCCTGCCCGAGATGGTTCCGGGCGAGTCGCTGGGGGCGGAGTTGATTCTCAATCCCGCGTCCGACGTGTTTTTGCGTCAGCACCGCTACAAGGGGCGGCCGATGATGCCGGTGGTGATGACGCTCGAATCGCTCGCCGAGGCAGCGTCGTTGCTCGTCGGTGAAGAGGGCCGCGTATGTGAATTGAAGGACATCGAGATTCTGAACGGTTTGCGTTTTCTCTCCGATGATCCGTTAACGGCGCGGCTGAATGTTACAGGCGGCAGCGATGGTCTGCAGTGCGAATTCACTGCCGACTTCAAGAATCGCCGTGGGCAGGTACTGAAGCCGAATCAGCCGTATCTGCGATGCCGTGCTGAAGTGAATCGCGGTCCGTTTTCACCAGAAGCTGTTTTCCCGGAGCCGCCCGACACCTGGATCAACACCTGGTATCCAGAAGACGACAAAGTGATTTACCATGGCCCGATCTTCCGCACGTTTCGGCAGTTTCAGATGCAAGAGCACGACGCCTGGTCGCAGCTGATTGCGCCACCGGCCGATGAGGTGACCGGAGAGCGAAACGGCGATGGCTGGGTGATCCCGACGGCATTGCTCGACGGCTGCTTTTTCGCCAGTGGTGTCTTCCTGTGGTGCTTGATTCCCGGCTGCGTGTCGATACCGGCGCACATCGATTGCTTGTCACTCGGTCGCAGTCCGAGGCCCGGGGAGACATGCAAGCTGCACATCCATTTCCGGGGACGTGAAGGGAACGGCGGCATTTTTGACTTCGCACTGTTTGGCGACGATGGAGCGGTCATTTTGAAGGTGGACGGATACGAAAACGTTATCGTCTACGAGGTTCCGGCTCATGCCAGTTCCAGCTAACGACTACATCGAGCGCTTCGCCCAATTCGACGAGCTTCGCTCGGCGTACGAATTGTGCGGGAACGCATGGCTGTCGGCCGCAGAGAAACGTGAACTCGATTCGATGCGCGACGAAAGCCGCCGCGAGGCGTGGCTGTGCGGACGCTGGCTCAGCAAACAGTTAATTCACGAAGCATGTTCCCTCCCGGAAACGGACCTGGAAGCGATCGAAATCCTCTCGCGGGATTCAGAAGGTCGAGGCATGCGGCCGGCGGTCACCGTCAATGGTGAACCGAATTCGGTCAGCCTATCAATATCACACTCAACGCATGCCGTCTTGGTGGCTGTCACAACTCAGCCGGGACTCTCGATCGGTGTTGATTTGACGATACCGGAAACAGTCAAGCCGGGGTTTTTGCGGATGTGGTTCACCGAAGCCGAACAAGAGAGATTGAAATCAGCCGATTCCCCGCTTGTGATGACGTACTGGGCGATCAAGGAGGCCGTTTATAAGGCTTGTCAGAACGGAGAGAGTTTTTCGCCGCGGAAAATTGAAGTTTTCGATTCTGTAGAGGGTCGCGTCAGGTGTTATTATCGAGGTACCGATCTTCGCGACTTCGGCGACATTCAAGTACGCGAAATCGACGGTCACATTGCTGTCGTGGCGACGGTGTTGGAGTCGGTCGCAGTGAATCGCAGGCGGACAGACGGTCTGCACCGCACGGAGTTCTGTGAATCGTGTTGATTCATAAGCAGGAATAAATCGGAGAGTGGCCGATCGTTTCGGCCGACGCGCAAGCGAGCTTATTTGGGAAGTGTTTTCCACCATCACACGCCGATGGCGGTCGCACTCCCCTGGTTGCGAAACTAAAGCACGTCCAAAAATGCGGTTGCGGTTGTTCGTGACACTTCCAAGTCGGTGTCGGGGTGACCCGTCAGAGGGTTTTTGGACTACTTGAAAAGGAAGGGCGGTGAGATGTTTATCAGCGAGACTCACCTGCCGCAGGTACTCACTCCTCAGGACTACACGTCGGAGGATCAGTATCGCCGCGAACTCGAGCAGTTGTTTCTGCCGGGCTGGCATTGTATCGCCACTTTCTCCGACTTCCCGCAGGACGGCGACTACTTAACGATCGAACTCTTCGACCATCCGCTCATCCTCTGGCGAAGCGGCGGCGAATATCACACCTTTCTCAATGTTTGCCCACACCGATTTGCACGCTTGCGTGGCGAGTCGTGCGGACATGCCGGCGAGCGACTGCAGTGCCAGTACCACGGTTGGGAGTTCGACTGCAGCGGAAACACCCAGAAAATCCCCGACGCGCAAAGCTTCAAGCCGATGGAGAAGGGGGTTCTCGGTCTGACGAAATATCGAACCGAAACCTGCGGCCAGTTGATTTTTGTCACATTGAACGACGAGGCTCCCAGCCTCCGCGAATATCTTGGGGCAGGATTTGAGATCGGAGAATCGTTGTGCGGTGCCGACCGCCGACTTGCCGCCACGCTCGACTACGAAATCGACACAAACTGGAAGTGCAAGGTTGAGAACTCGCTGGAGAGCTATCACGTCGATATGGTGCATCCCAAAACATTCATTCGGGCACCTGAGGCGGCAGAATGCGAACACGAACTCGAACCGGGTTGGACAACCTATGCGACCGTGCAGGAAGCTCCGACGGCATGGCAGCGGCTGTTGGACCGGATAATGAACCGTTTGGCTCACGGCGAAAGTGATGATGAATACAAGCACTATCATTTCTATCCGAACACCATGTTCGGCAAGATGAAATTGTTCAGCTGGATGGAGTGGACGATTCCGCTTTCACCCGGCCGCACGCGGGTGATTGGCAAGTTCTTCTGTTATGGCGGACGTTCCGGACGATTGGTTTCGCGAATTCTGTCGAGCCGGTTGGCGAAATGGGAAGCCGAATTTTTCGAGACGTTACGCGATGAGGATTGTACTGTTCTGGAAGAGGTTTACCGCGGTTTGAAAGCGCCGAACCAACCCTCTGAGGGATTGGTATCGATTCGCGAAGAACGCTGCTTTCATTTTCAGAAGTACATTGAATGTGTTACTTCGCCGGAAACGGCGAGTCCCGAGAGTGTGGCAATGGCGGCCAATTCCTAAAGACAAGGTCAACCATGTTTGTCAACGACACACATATGCCACAACGTTTGGCGCCCAGTTTGTATACATCGCCAGAGCATCTCGAGCGCGAGATGGAGCGGATGTTTGAACCCGGCTGGCATTGTATTGGTGCGCTGTCGGATTTGCCGAACGACGGCGACTACTTCACCCGGACGCTGTTCGAAAAGCCGCTGATTTGCTGGAAGACCGGCGGCGAGGTGCATACGTTTCTTAACGTTTGCACGCACCGTTTCTCGCTTCTTCGCAACAAGCCGTGCGGTCACATGGGCAAGCGCCTTAAGTGCCAGTACCACGGTTGGGAATACGACTGCCACGGCGACACGCAAAAAATCCCCGACGCACAGAGTTTCAAGCCGATGGCCAAAGGCGAACTGGGCCTGCGCAAATTCCGCACCGAGACGGTAGGACAACTAATTTTCGTCACGTTGAACGACACGGTCGGCGGCCTGCGGGGATTTCTGGGAGACTACCTGTACGACATGTGCGAGCGATGGTTTTCGCCCGACCACGATCTGGCCTGTCCACTCGACATTCATCACGACTGCAACTGGAAAGTCGTGCTTGAAAATGTGCTGGAAGGCTATCACATTGGCGAAGTGCATTCGAAGTCGTTTGGCACGTATCCCGATGAAAAATGCTGCAGTCACGAGTTTCACGAATTCTGGGATCTTTACATCGACGATTACTCAACCGTTCCGGCGAACGCCCGGCCAGAACGGATTATGTCGCGGATTATTGGTTACGAGCCTGACTATCAGTGGAAGCATCTGGTGCGGTATCCGAATGTGGTCTTCGGCCAAATGGCGATGTTCACATGGGTGCAAATGGTGTTGCCGGTTTCCCCGTCGGAATGTCACGCAATGTGGCGAATCTTCTGCTATCCGGGAAAACGGGGCCGACTGAAGTCGCGTGTGCTCAGTAAGGCGTTGCGGTTCTGGGGTAAGCGATTCATGTCGAAGGTGATTGGCGAGGACGAAGCGATGTATCCGGCCGTCCACTATGGAATCGCCGCGCCGATGCGACCGCGTGGTGGTCTCATTTCGACCCGCGAAGAACGGATTTTCCCCTTCCAGGACTACGTGCTGAAAATGACCGGACAAGAGGCATTCATCACGAAAGAACGAGACATTGAAGAACAACGCCCGCAGCCAATGACTGCTGCAATCGATGCCGAATAGCGGCACAGTATAAACAATTGGGCAAGCGGTCAGCGATTGGCCCAATTCGATGGGAAATCCAGATTTTGTCCGGCTGAAAGCTGATAGCTGACGGCCGATCGCCTACATTGGAAGTAAGTAACAAGACCCTTTTGGAACATGAGCAGAAAATGATCGACCTGACTGGAAAAGTTGCCTTGGTAACCGGGAGTTCGCGGGGCATTGGCCGCGCGTGTGCTTTGAAGCTTGCCGAAGCCGGTGCCGATGTGATTGTAAATTACGTGACATCGAAAGCAGCCGCGACGGAAGTCGCGGACCGAATCGAGCAAATGGGACGCATCGCTTACGTCGTCAAAGCCGACGTCAGCGAAGAGGACGACGTCGAATGCATGATGGACTTCGTCCGAGAAAACATCGGCCAACTCGACATCATCGTCAGCAACGCGGCCACCGGCGGTTTCCGTCCGTTGCTGGCATCCAATGCCCGGCATTTTCAACACACGATGAGTACGAACGTGCTCTCGCTGGTGTATGTCGTTCGCGGTGCGCTGCCCATGCTGGAAAGTTCGTCCGGGCGCGGAAAGGTGATTGCCATTTCCAGCCACGGCTCGCACATGGCGTTGCCCATGTATGGATTGATCGGCGGATCGAAGGCGGCTTTGGAAAGTGTTGCCCGTCATCTCACGCTGGAAGTCGGCGACCGTGGCGTGAATGTCAACGTGGTGAAAGCGGGATTGGTCGAGACCGATTCGACACGCAAGATTCCCTTTGCCGACCGGATGTTCGCCGGCCGCACGGATAAAAGCATGATGGGCGAACGCGTGCTGGAAGCCGAAGACGTGGCCAACACCGTGCTATTTCTTGCCAGCCCGATGAGCGATCTCATTCAAGGCGAAACGATCACCGTCGACGGCGGCTCGGCCATCCACATTTAGGGAATTGGCTATTGTCGATTGAGAATTGACTATTGAGGAATTGGTCCATTTCAGTCGGGGAATGGACTTCTCGGTAGCAGCTCAGATTGGGCGAATCTGCAATCAACGAATCCATCTATAGTAGCCCGAAGCGTAAGCGAGGGAGCGTTTGCAGTCCTCGCTTACGCTTCGGGTTACTTTACATATCGCTACGGTGAGCCAGGACCGACTTCTCAATCGCCAATGATCAATTCCTACCGCCTGCGGTGACTGGTGTGCCTTCGGTGCGGTTCATTAGCCACAGCAGCACGGGGCTGGCGACGTAGATCGAACTGTAGGTTCCGACGATCACGCCGATCACCAGACAGAACGCAAACCCGTGGATGCCTTCGCCGCCGATGGCGTAAAGAATCACCACCACCACCAACGTTGTCAGCGATGTCAGCAGCGTTCGTGAGAGCGTCTGGTTCAGGCTGGTGTTGAGCATTTCGATGGTCAGATTCGGGTTCTTACCGCGCACCTCACGAATACGGTCGAAGACGACGATCGTATCGTTCAACGAGTAACCGACGATCGTCAGGAACGCGGCGATCATCGGCAGGTTGATTTTGAACTCTTCCAATCCCAGCGAAGTGAAGCCTTTGCCGTAGGCGAACGAAGCCAAAGCAACCATGCCCAGCACCACCAGGACGTCGTGCACCAACGCCACCACCGCTGCCAGTCCAAAGGTGATTCGCTGAAAGCGAAACCAGATGTAGGCCACAATGGCAATCAGGCTGGCGAGCATGGCGAGGATGGCTGACTGCTGCATTTCGGATGCGACCGAGCCGGCAAAACTGTTCATCTCGTCCAGCAAGGGACTGTTCTTTAACGTCTCCTGCATCTGTCCTAATGCCGCGTCCAGATCGACTTTGTCGATGTCTGCCGTAGCCCGCAGCGTCATTGTGTTCTCTACTGCGAGCGACATTTCAATTAATTCACCGGGATTGTCATATTTTCCGAAGCCTTCGGGGTTGCGAAACGTCGAGAGTTCCTGTTCGAGATAATCTGCCGCCGTTTTCAGCTTGACTGGAGCGTCGAACGTCAACGCGACGCGCTGTCCACCGCTGAACTTGTCGTCACCACCAGTCGCAGGCGCTTCCTCGCCCTCCGCCGGTTCGGTCACGATTGCAATCGGGTCCTTGTCGAACTCAATTGTTTCGAGCGCGACCTTCCTCAAAACAAGTTCCGTATTGTCCTTAAATGCATCGTTAATCAGCGAAGCGACTGTTTCCTCTTCGCCGTCGTCTGCCCCACCAATCGCCTCAAATGCGTCGGCATCGCGCATTGTCGTTCGCATGCGGAACCGGGTTCCTGCCGTCTCGCCGGTTATCTGTAACTCTTCCAACGAAACGGAGTCAAATTTCGCTTCGAGTGCTTCCTTAACGTCACCACGATCAACCGCACTCTCAAACTCAAATGTCACCATTGTGCCACCGGTGAAGTCGATGTCGAGATTTTTCTCGCCTCGCGAAAACAATGCCGCCATTCCCGCACCGATCAACAGCACCGACACGACCAACGCCGCTCTTCGTTTGGAAATGAAATCCCAACTCGTCGCACCCACCAGACTGCCCATTTTCAGGTTGGTCAGCCATCGCTTGCGTTCGAGGACATCGAACATCAGCCGCCCGTAGAACAACGCGGTGAACATACTCATGACAATTCCGATGAATAACGTCACCGCGAAACCGCGAATCTGATCGGTGCCGATCATGTACAGCACGACCGCTATCAACAGCGTCGTCACGTTCGCATCGACAATGGTGGTGAATGCCTTGGCGAACCCGTTGTTGATCGACATCCGCAAACTCGATCCGCGTTTCGACTCCTCGCGAATTCGCTCGAAGATCAGCACGTTCGCATCGACCGCCATTCCGATGGTCAATACCAGCCCGGCCAGACCCGGCAGTGTGAAGGTGGCGTTGATTGCCGCCATCGTTCCCATCACCAGCACGAGGTTCAAGGCGAGGCATTTGACGGCGATGAAGCCGGCGACCCAGTAATACGCGAGCATGAAGACAACCACCGCAGCACCGGCCAACAGAATCGCATTGACTCCCTTTTCCTGAACATCCTGAGCCAGCGTCGGACCGATCGTCATTTCGCTGACTGGCGTCGATTTGATCGGCACTTCCAAGGCGCCCGCATTCAACACGGATACCAGTTCGGTGATCTCTTCGGGATCAAAATCACCACTAATTTGTCCTTGGCGCTCAATAGGTTGGTTGATGTTGGGGGCCGAATGCACGTTGCCGTCCAACAAGATCGCCAAACGACGGAAATACGACTTGTCCGATTCGGGGCGATATTTTGTCGTCAACAGACGGAACCGTCGGCCACCGGCGGTATCAAACAGAAAATCGACCGTCAATCGGGCGTTTTCATCTTGTCCTGCGCTTGCTCGGGTGAGGAATTGCCCGGTCACCCGGTGGTCTTCCCGTTCGATAATCACAAGAAACTCAGGAACCACTATGCCATTATCCAATCTTCGGCCTTCACGCGTCACCACGTCCCCGCTGGTACCGACGTCTTTGAGGACTTGATTTGGTGCTTTTCCCGCTAGCCCGACTTCGCGCCAACTGGCGATGATCCGCCCATCGACTCGCAAGTCCTTTTCGTCAGAACGAAGTTTTTGGGCTCTCGCGATGATGCCTTCAATTTTCAGGGCGGCCGGTGCGTCGCTGGGAGTCCTTTTGCCGTTTGGCCCGTGATCCTGCCGGTTCGCCAGAATCGCGAACTCCAGGCTGCCCAGCCGCGTCATTTTGTCCTTGGCCCGCTGGACTTCGTCGGGATCGACTCCGGGAATGATGATTTCAATGCGATCGAATCCAACCCGTCGCACGACAATTTCGTCCAGACCGCCCGGGTTGATTCGTTTGGAAATGGCGCCAATCATCTGGTCCATCACCTGATCGGTGATTTCCTTTTCCGAGGCGCTATGATCGACCTCGAAGATGAGATTCGTTCCGCCTTCCAGGTCGATACCGAGCCGTATCGCATTCTTAAAGCTGGCTTGCACGGTCAGCCCGTTCTGGCTGCCGTCGTAGAGATGCCAGGCAAACGGGGCGATTCCCAACGTGAAGGCCAACAGCACGACCGAAAACCGGCCCGCCATGTCCTGCAGTTTGAGGACTCGCGACAGCAGATTTCCCAACAGGATTGGCACGATGAAAATCGCGACGATTACCGCGAGAATTATCCAACTTCTTGCGCCGGAAGCCTCGGCGACCTCTACGGTTTTGGCGACGCTGGTAACGGCTTCCGCCGCTGTGTCTACCTGTGCCAGCAACAACCCGCCCAGTCCGAAATCGTTCATCTGTCTCTTCTCTCCATGGCATTCGCTCAGAAACGGCGAATGATTAGTTACTGCATTCGCAGGATGGGAACTCCTACCCGTCCTACAGCCGTTTAGCCGTCGGGTGGCCGTGGCTCAGCGCCGTTGTTCAACCTAGCTCAACTTGGCCGCATCCCCCGACGCGTCACTGGTTTCGTCGCCCACAACCGTCTGAATGCTCGAAGCCAGCATCTTAATTCGCGTGTTGTCTTCGACCTTGATCGTCACGTACCGACTGTCTTCCGAAACGCTCGCCACCGAGCCGGTGATGCCGCCGATGGTGACGATGCGGTCGTTCTTCTTTAACGTGTTCACCATCTCCGCACGTTTTTTCTCGTCCCGCCTGCGCGGATTGAACATGAACTGCCACAGCAGCAGAATCAGGAACGCGGGCATGATCCACATCAGCGGACCACTCAGCCCCCCCCCCTCCTGTTTTTCCACTTTGTCTGCGGCGAAAATCAGGAAATGGTGTATCGAATCGAGCATTAAGCGGCCTTGATGAAGCAGACCAATCCGCTGGGGAAGCAGGGTGCGTCCCGGCAGAACGGTTGGTCAAACCCTTGCTTGCGCGGCGGGCTGGTTTTGGGTATACGACACGTTGATCTCTATTGCTTTGCACAAATGAGTCGCCTCATGCGAAACATTGGCATCTCCAAGCTCTGCGTATCTTAGGAAGAGACGTTCCAACCGGCAAGGCGGACCGACCGAAACTCGGTGACCGTTTGACTTTGAATCGCTTTTCGCAGATCGCGCAGCAATTGCTGATAGTAGGCAATGTTGTGTAACGATATCAAAATCGGGCCGAGCATTTCGCGGGAAATGAACAAATGTCTCAGGTAACCCAAGCTGAACTGCTTGCAGACGTAACAATCGCATTCGGGGTCCAATGGTGCTGATTCCCGTTGATGCTTGCGATTTCGCAGCCGAACGCCGCCGCCGCTGGTAAATGCCGTCGCATTTCGCCCGTTCCGTGTCGGCATGACACAGTCGAACAGGTCGATGCCGCGCGAAACCGCTTCCAGCAGATCGGTTGGTGTTCCAACTCCCATCAAATACCGCGGCCGATCGCTCGGCAGTATGGGGACCGTTCCGTCCAGAATTCGATACATTTCGGGTGGTGGTTCGCCGACGCTTAGCCCGCCGACGGCGTAGCCGGGAAAATCCAGCGGCAGCAAACCCTCGGCCGAGCGCTCCCGCAGTGCCAAATCGGTTCCCCCCTGCACAATGCCGAACAGTGCCTGATCGTCGCGGGTCTGGGCATCGCGGCAGCGGGTTGCCCAACGTGTTGTGCGGTCAACGGCCGCCTTGATTTTTTCCGGTGCGGCGTCCGAGGGCGGACATTCGTCGAGGCACATAATGCAGTCGGCCCCCAACTGCTGCTGAATTTGGACCGCACGTTCGGGGGAAAGCTCCAGCAGACTGCCGTCAATATGCGAACGGAACACCACCTGTTCGTCGTCCAGCTTGGCAAGCTTCGCCAGGCTGAAGACCTGAAACCCGCCGCTGTCGGTCAAAATCGGGCCGTCCCAACCCATAAACCCATGCAGACCGCCCAACTCGGCGACGACATCGGCACCGGGCCGCAGCGCGAGGTGATAGGTGTTGGCCAACACCATTTGCGCACCGGCTGCCCGCAGTTGGTCGGGCGTCAACCCTTTGACCGCCGCGAGCGTGCCGACCGGCATGAACGCGGGTGTTTCGACCGTCCCATGCGGCGTCACCCACCGCCCAGCCCTGGCAGAAGTCCGTTCATCGACGGCATCGAGATGAAATTCAAAAGCAGACACAGACGGAACTGATCCGATATCTTTTAAAAACAATCAAAGCCTGAATCGCAAGTTTTGAAGTTGCCCACGTGGCTTGACGGGGGACAACAACCCCAAGTATTTAAGCCTGAAGCGCAAGCGAAGGAGCTTGCTGGCATCGCCCTGGAATCATCCTTCGCTTGCGCTTCAGGCTTCGATAAAACGGGGGGTTAGTGCTTTCTCCAACCTGATAACTGATGTGTGCAACTCTAGAGATCGTAAGCGAAGGAAACCGAGCATCACGCGACAGGCCCCGTTGTACGGTTTCCCCCGCCGGCTGTCACCCGTTAGAACCAACATTCGCCTGCACTACATCGGTTTCGACAAGTCTTCGATCATCCCGGCGTAGTTTGCGACAGCGCTGATGACGATATATCCAATCAACAGTGCGACCACGCAAAACACCATCACACCACCGGCGACTGACAACGCTTTCAGAGTCCGCCGTGCCTGCTCTTCGAACTTCGGACTCAGTCGATGCAGTGTTTCCGGCACGGTGCCGGATGTCTCGCCGATATCGACCATGTGCAGAAAATCTTCGGGGAAAATCTCCGCTGCAGCCAGCGCTTCGGTCAAATGATCGCCCGACTGGATTCGATCGACAATGAGCCGCGTTCGTGCGATGAAGGCACCGTTAGCGGTTGCCCGCAGACTGGCGGTCAGACTCTGTTTCATCGGCATGCCGGTCTGTTGCGTCAGATAGAAGGCCCACGAAAAACGGGCGATGGCAAACGCCTGCATGCAGTTTCCCACAACGGGAATTCGCATCAAGAGTGGATCGACAAACCGTTTTCCGCTGAGTGTGCTGCTGATGAGTTTGTAGCCGACAACCATTCCAACTAACGGCCCCAGAGTGCACATCAGCCAGAGAAGTGCTCCGCTGCCGCCAGAAAGGCCGAAACCCAGCATATCGAAATTGAGGTCGGAATCGGCACCCGTGTTGTCGCCGCTTCCACTGACCATGCCGATGATCCAGATCGCTGCAGCAATAATAAAAATCGCCATCAACAACTCGATCACCGGCCAGGCAATGGCCGCGATAAACGACTTCCGCAACTTCAGCAGATTATCGTAATGGTCGGCCATGCCTTCCAGAATTTCCGGCAACGCGCCGGTTTGCTCGGCGACATCGACCATGTCGATCACGAGATCCGGGAAGGTGTCGCCCTGCTCCTGCATCGCTTCGGTGATGTTCTCGCCCTGTGAAATCCCCAGCGAAATGCGGGCCAGTGCGCTGCGGGAACGGGGATCGCTCGTCTTTCCCGCAGCCAATTGAAAGGCGCGTTGGACATCGATCCCCGAATGCAACATCGTCCCCAGTGCCCGGCAAACATGTGCCAGCGATTTGGTTGAAAGGCGGGAACTGAACACAGAAGTGACCTTATTCGATGAATTGGAACACCGGTGTCTTGGTGATGTTTGACGCAAAGGCGCTAAGTCGCAAAGGACGCGCAAAGACGGTCTATTTAAGAGACGTGATATGTGAGCGAATTTGTGTCACGATTCGGTGATAGAAAACTGATCGGCCCAGTTGCCTACCTGTACTCTTTGCGAAACTTTGCGTCTTCGCGACTTTGCGTCAAATCCAATGCGAAATGACTGGCAGTGAATGAATCACTTGACTAACAGTTTTGCAATTTGCCCTTTAACGTCCTCAATTGTGAATTCGTCCTCGTTTTTTTCGGCTTTGTCGTTGTCGAACCGTTTGGCCAGCTTTCCGTTCGGGCGGTAAACGAGAACGGCGGGCGTTGATGATAGATCGACTTGATCGAGAAAATCGATAAACGCGATGTTCAGCATGACGTTCTCGAACGTCGCATTCTGCTTCCGCAGAAACTTCATTACATCCGCACGATAAAACTCGGGCGGTTTGTCTTTGATGCCATCGTAGTCGCAATTCACAGAAATCAGC
>CAUZOL010000186.1:0-13238 GCA_963581435.1 Planctomycetota bacterium | reverse complement strand
CGGGCCGGAACAACAACGTTTGCTTTCTACCGTAAACCGTTGGGGTTTACAGTCGCTTGTAAGATACAAGGGCCGGCTGTGCCGCACGCGAGTCACATTTGACGTCGCTTGGTTAATCGGCGTCCGGGACACCCGGACCTACGTCGAGTTCCTTCACGAAAGTGAATGCGGCTACTGCGACACTCACGACAGTCGAGCAAACACTTTCTGCAGGTAAACGAAGTCATCTTTCGTCAGCTTGATGCAGTCGGCGACGCTGCGGCGGTATTCGGTGTGGAGGGTGTAGAATCCGCGGTAGCCCGTTTCGTGAATTGTGCGGACGAATTCCGGGATGGGGGCGATGCCGTCTTCCAGGCGGCAGTAGTTGGTGCGCCAGCGCTGTTGGCCGATGTCGTCGCGGTCAGCTCGTTCCCACTGAAAGTTCTTGAGCGCGACGAGCGAAATCCACGGTTTGAGTAAATCGATGGCCTGCCGCCAACCCCCAGCGCCGCCGGTGATTGTCATGTGATACGAATCGAGGTACGCGCCGATGCGGTCCGGCGGCATCTCGCGGATTAACTGGTAGAGCATGAAACCGTTGGACGGAATCGTATTCCCGGAATGAACGTGGACGCAGGGGCGGACGTTGTACTTTGTGGTGAGTTTGACGATGGCCTCCAACTGCCGTCGCGTCTCGTCCAATCGCTTGGCCAGATTTCCAAACTTGCCGACGGGAAAGTATCCCAGTTTGATCCGTTCGATGCCGAGCTTCTGGCAGGTCGCCACAATCTCTTCCGCTTGCCGATCCGGAGCCGTGATGCCGGTGGTCAGCATCATGATCTCAAGCCCCTGTTCCCGCGCGGCTTTCACCGCTTTGGGGAGTTCCTCTTTGACGTTCTTGGGATCAATGTGTCCGCCCCGGCGCACGGTCAAATCGAGTCCATCGACACCAATTCGCTTGAAGACCTTGCAGACTTCCGGAATGGGAAGTTTCTGAAAATGCTCGGTGTAGGTGCAGACCTTGGGGGCGAACTTGGGCGTTTCTTCGGCCGGCAGATCGGTCACGGTTGCAGTGATGCCCGACGCGACGGCCATGCGCATGAAGTCCCGCCGCTTCACCACGCCGCAGCGCTGATCCCGCGTCGTGTTAACATTATTCATCAAGGAAACCTCTGGGATTGGTTTTTAAACTCCCTCTCCCGGGGGGAGAGGGGTTTGGGAACGCCGCTACGCTTCTTTGGGTGTGGCCCAGTGACCGTCGCGATATGTTCGGTCCAACAGCGCGTCGGCTTCCCGGTCGTCGATGAATCGTTCTTGCTTTGGATCGAACCGAAGCGACTTCCCTAATCGGATGGCGATGTTGCCCAGGTGACACAGCGATGTTGTGAGGTGGGCGATTTCCGCGTCGGCGTTGGGTTTTCGGTCGTTGCGAATCGCGTCGATGAAATCGGCCATGTGGTCTGCGGTGTTCTGAAACTCAAGTGGCACGTCAACTTTGTGAGGCTTGTTGCGTTCGAGGAACACCTCGATTTTTCCGCGACGACTGAGGAACATCTGACCCTTGGTGCCGTAGTATTCCACACCGCTGTCGCAGTCGTGCGGGTAGTTCGTCGACCACAGCCGCTCCTCGTAAATCAGCATTCGCGATTTGTCCGATTTTCCGCTGGCGGGATATTCAAAGCAGATCTGCTGCGTGTCGGGGAATTCCGCTCCGTTGTTGAAAAGGTATCGCCCGCCCGCTGCGGAAATGTACGACGGATGTGTTTCGACGCCGAGACCCCAGCGTGCGTAATCGATGTCGTGGACGCCGTCGTTGCCGATTTCGCCCGTCCCGAAATGCCGCAACCAATTCCACCCCGAGAAGATCCTGTCGTGATAGGGGACGGGCGGCACGGGGCCCAGCCACATGTCGTAGTCGAGTTCCGCCGGTGGTTCAATGACTCTTCCCGTCCCCGAGCCGGCGCGGCGCTGAATGTTCCATGCCTTGGCAATCAGCACGTCACCAATCAGGCCTTCACGCAGCAGCCGAATTCCCCCTTTGATTGTGCTTGTGCTGCGTACCTGGGTGCCATGCTGCACGACACGTTTGTTGCGTCGCGCCGCCTCGACCAACAGGCGGCCCTCGCGAATGTTGTGGGAACAGGGTTTTTCGACGTACACGTGCTTGCCGGCATCGCACGCCATGATTGTGGCGGGGGCGTGCCAATGAACCGGCGTGGCAACGATCACAGCATCGATCGACTTGTCGTCGAGAATGCGGCGGAAGTTGTCGGTGGTTTTGGCCGACTTGAATTGCTTGGCGGCCTCGGCCAGACGCTGTTTATGGGGATCGGCAAGGTACGCCACTTCGGCATCGTTGCGTTCGGCAAAGATGTTGGCATCGTAGCGACCGCGGCCACCACAACCAATCAATGCCACCCGCATGCGCTCATTCGCTCCGGCAGCCCTTGATGAAACAGGCAAGGACAAAGCGGCAGCGCCTGCGATGCCCATTCCGGTCTGTTGCATGAAGTCGCGACGGGTTGCCTGTGACATGACATTCTCCTGGTTAGAGCCTTTTGAATGTTGGTGAGGCGACGAATCATTCGCGCAGCCGGCTGCACCTGATGGTCATTGCGACAAGCACGATTATGTTCCGCATCGTGAACCTCGGCAAGTCGGACCACCGGTGACTCGGTCAACGACCCAGTGCATCCAGGACTCGATCGGTGTTCCACACCTTGGTGTAGACGCGGGCCATCGCCGACAGTGCGGCTCGGTGGTGATCGGGGAAGAACGTGGCTGTTGCGTCTTCGACGACAATGACATTGTAGCCACGATCGGCGGCATCGCGTGCTGTGGTTTCGACGCACATGTCGGTCGCCATTCCCGTCACCACCAGCGTTTGGAGATTCAAGTTGCGAAGCAGTTGATCGATGCCCGTACCGTTGAAGGCACTGCTCGCGTTCTTATCGATTACCAGTTCACGATCTATCGGAGCAAGTTCGGAAACAACTTGATGTTCATGGCTGCCTTTGGACCAAAGCGTGGGCCGATCGGTCTGCTCGCGGGCTAAATCGTCGCGTTGTTGTCGTCGCAGGATCATATCGCGGCCGTCGGGCAGCAGTGGGCCGTGACGCGTGAAGACAACTTCGCGCTCCAATTGACGAAACGCATCGAGCAACCGGCGCGTGTTGGCAATCACGTCACGAATCCGGGGGACATAGTACTCGGCAACTTCCGGATACCGTTCGGCCAACATTTGCGCAATGCCGCACGCGGGGTTCACGCCGTAGTTCTGCATATCGACAATCAGGAGTCCCGTCCGCGTCCAATCGACGTCGAATGACGGCCATGGCATCATCCAACCAGGAAACGACTCGGGAGAATCGACAGGCGAGTCACTCATATTTCAGGCACCTTGCCGGCAGATGGAAAGAGATATGATTTCGGTCAACGCGTTCGATTTGCATCCTACTCGCGAGCTGGCAATCTTTCCATTCGCTGCTGCGTATCTCGGAGCGCGCATCGCACAGTTTGGGGGCGGCAGAACGTTTTGATCTAACTTCGTTGGTGGCGAGAACTGAGGATTCGTGCCCCAGGTCGGTTCAACGAATCGGCGATGCTTTGAGTGGGGAGCGCGAATCGGTAGAATCCTGATGAGATGCAATTCGAGACACTCACCATTTATTTAACGGGCAAGAAGCCATGAGTGAGAATACGGAACCCACTGGAACGCTGCCGATCATCACCGTTCAGCAGCACATTCTTCAGGAGCAGAAACGGTTTCCCGGAGCATCGGGCGAGTTTTCCTGGCTGCTGTCAGGAATTACGATCGCCACGAAATTGATTCAAGCCAAAGTGCGACGAGCCGGGCTGTCCGACATTCTTGGCGAACAGGGAGCCGTCAACGTTCAGGGTGAGGTTCAGCAAAAACTGGATGTTTATTCCAACGAGGTGCTCATTCATTGTCTGAGCGCTCGCGAAAGCATCGGCGTGCTGGCATCGGAGGAAAACGAAGAGCCGTTGCTCGTCCACAAGGGATCGGAGAAGGCAAACTACGCCGTCGTATTCGATCCGCTGGATGGTTCGTCGAACATCGATGTCAACGTCAGCGTCGGTACGACGTTTTCCATATTGCGGCGGCCGGAAGGCGTCAGCCTCAACGAACCGGAGAAATGGGTGCTTCAACCGGGCAGCAAACAGATTGCGGCCGGCTATGTTGTTTACGGCTCATCGACGATTCTCGTTTACAGCGTCGGCAACGGAGTTCACGGCTTCACGCTCGATCCATCGGTCGGGGCGTTCCTTCTTAGTCATCCCAATATGCGGATGCCGGAACAGGGAGTGTATTACTCGGTGAATGAGGCGTATCGCGATTCGTTTCCGCCGCGATATGCCGAGTACATCGACCGGCTGCGCAGCGGTGTGCTTGGTCGCAAATACGCATCGCGATACATCGGTTCGATGGTCGCCGATTTTCATCGCACGTTGCTCAAGGGGGGCGTGTTTCTCTACCCACCAACGGACTCCAATCCCAATGGAAAGTTGCGACTGCTTTACGAAGCCAATCCGGTCGCGTTCCTGGCCGAACAGGCGGGCGGCACGGCGATCGACGGAACCCGGCGCGTGCTCGACGTTCAGCCCGACAGCATTCATCAGCGCACGCCGCTTGTCGCTGGTAGCCGCGTTGAACTGGCCGACTTTGAGCGATTTATCCTCAAGAGTGAATCGGAGTGATTCAGTCAATTTCTGATGAACTCCGCCGCCACGGTTTCACAACCCGGTACTGGCTCACTTTAGCGATTTGCATAGTAGCCCGAAGCGTAAGCGAGGACCGAACGCGATGCCTCGCTTACGCTCTTTGAAGTTGCGCATTTTAGTGTTCAAATTGGAGAAAGGACTAAAAGTCCCCGTTTATCGAAGCCTGAAGCGCAAGCGAAGGATGATTCCAGGGCGATGCCAGCAAGCTCCTTCGCTTGCGCTTCAGGCTTAAATACTTGGGGTTTTTGTCTCCCGTCGAGCCAAGTGCGCAACTTCAAAACTTACGCTTCGGGCTACCATAGAAGGAGCCATTGATGGCAAATCCACCCAAACTGAGCCACTACCCAAGACCCGCCACTCAATCCGTGCCAGCCAACTCCAGGAACCGCTCAACACGTTGCTCGACGATGTCCAAGCTCTTGTTCCAGAAGTCGGGCCGTGTCAGGTCGTAGCCGAGCGTTGACTGGACGGCGGCTTCGGTTTCCTGGCAACCGGTGGCAATGAGCAGTTCGCGGTATTGGGCGGGGAAGTCGCCGCTGCTTTCCTTGCCAATGGCGTAGACGCCCAGCGAAAGCAGATAGCCGAAGGTGTAGGGGAAGTTGTAGAACGGCAGGCCGGAAATGTAGAAGTGCAGTTTTGAGATCCAGAAATTCGGGTTCCAGCCGTCGTCGGCCAAGCCGTTCACGTAGGCTTCCTGCTGTGCCGATTGCATCAGTTCAGAGAGTCGGCCGGCGGTCAGTTCGCCGTCGGCTCGCTCTTGATGGAAGTTGTCTTCGAAGAGGAATCTCGCGTGGATATTCATCAGGAAGGCGACGGAATCGGAAAGCATCAGGTCGAGAATCTTGAGTTGTTCGGCTGCCGAAGTTGACGCGTCAAGACGTTGCTCGCCCAACACGGCTTCAGCAAATGTGGAAGCCGTTTCGGCCAGGTTCATTGGATATCGCCTGAGAAACAACGGCCGCTCGCGGAGGACCCACGAATGATAAGCGTGTCCCAACTCGTGCGCGAGGGTCGACATGCTGTCGGCCGAGTCGGTGTACGTCATGAAAATTCGCGACTCTTTTTTGACCGGGAAGCCGGTGCAAAATCCGCCCTGTCGTTTGCCCGATCGATTCTCCGCCTCGACCCAACCATTTTCTAATGCCGACTTCGCAAATTCACCGAAATCGGGACTGAAGTTGTTGAAGGTTTCGATGATCAGATTGCAGGCCTCGTTCCACGACACCTCGGAATCGCCGCCGGCGACAGGATACGGTGCGGTGACGTCGTACCAGGTTGGCTTCTCCAAGCCGAAGGCTTTCGCCTTTCGCTGCAGGTATTTGAGCAACACACCCTTTCGATCCGAGACCGCCGACCACATCGCGTCGAGTGTTTTTCGTTGCATGCGGTTGTAGCGGCAGGGAACGACGAGATGGTCGGCCAGCCCCAGACGCCGATTGAGCGTGAGCCGCGTGCCGGCAATGTGATTGATGGCGTCGGCACAGGTGTCGGCAATGCCGCTCCAGGCTTTGTCGGCGGCGAAGAAATTGTTCTCGCGAACGTCTCGTTGCGGAGAGTCAAACTGCACTTGCCCAACCGATTTCTCGACGAGTTCGCCCTTCTCCATCACGCTGATTCTCAGCGAGCCGGAAATGCGGTCGTACAACCGCCCCCAGGCATGAATGCCATCGACGGCCAAGTCGGCCGCCAACAATTCCTGCTCCTTCGGAAGCCGCAATTCCGCGTTACGGCGGCGGTCGTCGATGAAGAAGGCAATTTCCTGCAACCATTCGTCGGCAGCGACAAAATCGGACAGATCGTTCTCCGCAGCCGCCTTCAACGCAAACTCAACATTGGTCGCAATCTGTTCGCGCAACGGGTCGAGAGCGGACAACCGCCCTTCCAGTTGTTGAAACAGTTTGTCGTTTGCATCGGCTGCCGCCTGGCATCCGATGAACGAATTCAATTCACTCGCACGGCCCGAGACCGATTCCAACTCGCGCAAGAAGTCGGTCCAACTTGTCACGTTGGCAGCGTCGCCGTTAACGCTCGGCAGGCTGTCGGATCGCGCGGCCAAGGCTTGCAGATCCCGCCGAAACGTCTCCAACGCATCGCGAAAGGCATCGGTGCTGGGGTGCGGCAAAATGGAATCGAGATCCCAGATGAGGGGGAATTCAGAAATCGTCGCCATGAGCTGTGTCCTTGTCTGCGGAGAGGAAACCGGACGGTGAGTATACACGGACGAGGACCGACGGGCTATGATTTGAGAGTTGATGCAAAGGCGAATGGTTCGGAGTTGAAGATCGCCCCAACTTATTTATGTCGAGTTTCTTTCACTCTGACCCTTTGAGCCTCTGCCCCTTCTTCAAAACGGATGGAGCCGTGATGACAATCGACTTTGCCGGGCCGACCATTCTGATGTGTCCGGCCGACTACTACGGAATCGAATACGAAATTAACCCGTGGATGAGCCGCAGTCGCCAAAGCGACCCGGAACTGTCGCGTCAACAATGGCACGACTTGCGGTCGGTGCTCGAGTCGTTGGGTGTCGATGTGCGGTTGATGGAACCGGTTGACGGTCTGCCCGATTTGGTTTTCACAGCCAACGCGGGATTGGTGTGCGGCGACAGGGTGTTTCTGCCGCGATTTCGTCACGAGGCGCGGCAGGGCGAGACGCCGTTGGACGATATCTGTTTTCAGTCTCACGGCTTTCAGACGGTTTCGTTTCCCGAAGGCATGAACTTTGAAGGGGCCGGCGACGCGTTATTTTGCGGCGACACATTGTTTGCCGGGTACCTGATTCGCAGCGACGCCGCGGCGATGCAATGGGTGGCGGCCGAAATCGGTTGCCGAGTGATTCCGCTTCAGCTCGTGGATGACTACTACTATCACCTCGACACCTGTTTTTGCCCGCTGAGTGAAACCGAGGCGATTTGTTTCCTGCCGGCGTTCGATGAATACGCTCAGAAGGCATTGCGGGAACACGTGCCGGAATTAATTGAGGTCGAAGCAGAAGAAGCCCGCCGCTTTGCCTGCAATGCCGTCGCTGTCGGTCGTCATGTCGTACTCAATTCCGGCTGCCCGCAACTGGAAGCGGAACTTTCGCGCCGTGGCTACACGACTCATCCGACCACGCTGGATGAGTTCATCAAGGCGGGCGGTAGTGCAAAATGTTTGACATTGCGGCTCGACGGTGAAGACGCAGCCGTTTGGCCCATTCGCTGACGTATTTCCGGAGAATGTGCGTCGCTACAGCCGGTGGAAATGCTAAGTTGACCGCAACGCGATGAAAAAGTGTCAACGAAACGGCAAAATCGCTTGACACCACAACCCGGAAGCTGGAAGATCGTCATTGCGCCAGCAGGAATCCGTTTGCGTTCTGACACCAGCCTTTTTGACCGACCCTTTTCTAAGGAAGATCGGCTTCGGCAGGCTGGTAGTATGAGTCGGTGGGCGCGGCGTATGCCTGTGTTTGGTAGAAGGTTTGGAACTCAGAAATAAGTATTGGAAGACAGCAATGGCAACCGGTGGTCAACGGAGAATCGACATCGAGGACGTTGGCGACGTGACAGTCGCCAGGTTCATTGACAAAAAGATCCTCGACGAAACGAACATTCAAATCATTGGGAACCAACTCTTTGGCCTCGTCGATGAGGACGGTCGCAAGAAAATTGTACTCGATTTCACCAATGTGGAATATCTGTCGAGTGCAGCCCTTGGCAAACTCATAACGATGGACAAGAAGGTCAAAGGGGCCAAAGGGAAACTGCGACTCTGCAGCATCCGACCTGACATCTACGAAGTCTTCGCCATCACCAAGTTGAACAAGCTGTTTGATATCCGCGACGATCAGGAAAAGGCGTTGGAAGGGTTTTAGGCAACCAACAGCGGATCGATCGGCTGCACAGCAGGCCAAGGGCGTACGATGCAATTGACCGATCAACTCGGTAGACTATCTCTTGTGATTTTCTACTGTACAAATAACAGTTAGCAACTCGAGACACGGAGCGCGGCGCGGGGCGCTGTCGCAAAATGTCTCAGCACGATTTGTTCACGGTTTTCATGTCGAATTGCGAACAATTTCAGATCACGATTAAGAACGACACGGTCGCGGGACAGCAAGTTCAAGAACGGATCGTCAAGATCCTGGAGGACTTCGAATACCCGCCCCGCGATGTGTTCAGCGTGCGCCTTGCGTTGGAAGAAGCATTGGTCAACGCGATCAAGCACGGCAACGGAATGGACCCCACCAAGTCGGTTCAAATCGAATGCAGTATCAGCCAGGATTTGGCGCGGATCGAAATCGAAGACGAAGGCGAGGGATTCGAGCCGGAAGAAGTGCCGGACCCAACCGACCCCGCAAATCTGGAGCGACCATGTGGTCGCGGCCTGATGTTGATGCGGTCATTCATGAGTCTGATCGAGTTCAATGAGTCCGGGAATCGTGTCACACTGGAAAAACAACGAGAGCAGGCATCCGACAATGGCGACGGTGACGCCTCAGAAGACGAGTCGTCCTGATATCACCCCGCCTCGCATACCACGAAATCCAGCCAGTACTAATTGGTTTTTCCACACCGACCGCTAATTTTGTCTCACCTTCTCTTGCAACAGATGGCTGAATTCTCTATTTGTTTCATCATAACAAATGGAGTTTTCCCTTCCGTTTCAAACTCTATTCCCCGATAGCTCAATTGGTAGAGCGAGCGGCTGTTAACCGCTAGGTCGTAGGTTCGAGTCCTACTCGGGGAGCTTTACTTAACACTGGCCGAACGTTTGACTTACGTACCTGCCGGCGGTCGGCAGAGTGGCCCGAAACCGACACAAGTCGGGGTAATTTACCCCGGAATCGTCGGAAAGGGTTACTCATGTCTCGAAACCGCAAGCGCAAGTTCCACGTTCCTTCCCTCGTCCACCACAAGGCCAGTGGCCGCGCCCGCGTTCGGATCAACGGCCGCGATTTCTATTGCGGACCGTGGGGCGACAACGCCGAGCCGTCGTCTGAGGCGATGGTAGAGTACCGTCGCGTTATCGCCGAATGGCTGGAGTCCGGCGACGTTCAACAATCTCGGCAAAGTGGATCCTCGCCAGCCGACGACCCGCTCCCCTTGTCGGTCAACGAGTTGATTCTCGCCTATGTCCGACACGCTGAGTCGTACTACGTCAAGAATGGCGAGCCAACGTCGGAGCTGCGCATGGTGCAGGATGCGCTGCGCGTCGTGCGGGAGTTGTTCGGCATGTTGCCCGTCGATGCCTTCGGCCCGCTAAAGTTGAAGGCGGTCCGCGAAGAAATGATCCGCCGCGATTGGACGCGAGGGCAGATCAACAAGCAGATCGGCCGCGTCAAACGATGCTTTCGCTGGGGAGTGGAGAACGAACTCGTCCCCCAGGAAATTCATGGCGCGTTGCAGTCCGTCGCCGGATTGCGAAAGGGGCGGTCTGACGCCCGCGAGTCAAAGCCGGTGCTACCGGTGCCGTGGATGTAGACTTGCGGGCGTTGCGTATTACGAGCTACTGATCCGTCAGCACTGTGACGGATGCCGTTTTGAATCCGCGGTGCAGTTACCCCATTGAGCCTTCCCCATGCCACGTGACGACGACCGCAGTCTTGGCGATCAGCAGACGTACGCAGCGAATCTAAGTTCCAGCATGGATCCACTCACCGTTCCTCGATTGCGAGACACTGCCATGAGACCTGCCTTCATCGTACTGCTGCTGGTTTCCGTGATCGCAGGCTGTCAGGAATCCACCGACAGTGATCCGCCGGCGAAACCTGCAGAACCGGTGACGCAGACGGGTGCTGCGGAACCTGCCAAACTGATCGCAGACAGTCCGCCGACGCCGGTTCTGACGCTCAAGGGACACACCTGCATTGTGACCAGCGTCGGATTCAGTCCGGACGGGAAGCGGATTGTCAGTGGCGGGATTGATCAAAGGAAAAACGCGGAAGGAAACGTCAGGCCCTTGGGAGGATCTGGCGAATTCAAGGTATGGGACGCGGATACCGGCCAGGAACTGTTCACTGTGCGTGGAATCGATTCCCGTTGGGTCTCTTTCACCTCGGACGGGAAACAGATTGCCACCACCGGATACGGGGGCGGCCCACTGAAGCTATGGGATGCAGCCACAGGCCAGCCGGCGGATCCGCCCGCGCCGCCGCTCCTTGTAGAAAGCGACTGTCCTGTATCGTTCAGTCCCGATGGAACACGCATCGCCTACGTTTCATTCAGAGACACCTACACCCTGAGCGTCTGGAATATCACCACCGGCAGCCACGACCTCATTATCAAAGTCCAGGACAATGCCAAGTGTGTTTCCTTCAGCCCCGATGGCCAGCGGATTGCCCATGACGAATATGACACAGTGAAAGTCCGCGACGCCACAACCGGCAAGCTGTTAAGCACCTTCAAGGGTCACCCTCAAAAACTGAATCTACACTCCCGTCGATCGACGATCAGACGATTATGCTTCAGTCCGGACGGCAATCGGATTGCCAGTGCGGGCATGGACTTGAGTGCGGGCATGGACTTGAAGGTGTGGAGCACTGCCACCGGCCGGGAACTCTACGACGCAGGTTCCGGAAACCACTCGCCTGTATTCAGCCCGGACGGGAAGTGGCTTGTCACGTTCGGTGCGAACGCGGACGACTACGACCGAATCCTGGTGCTCGATGCCGGGACCGGGAAGAATAAAATCACATTGCGGGGTCACCCTGGCAACTACTCATTTAACACGATGGCATTCAACCCGGATGGAACGCGACTGGTCAGCTGCACCGGCAGCAAGGTGGTCGAGGTGTGGGACTTCCCCCCGAAACTGGACGCGGCCGGCGGTTAAGACCCACGACACACAAGGGACCTGCCTGAATCTGTGATGTGTTGACCTGATCGAGCTTTGGAACCGTTTCATCAATGCCGCAACGGGAGCATGCCTGACGACCGGAACGAAGTCCTGGGCTTTCGCGTGTTTCGCAGTTCCGTCAAATAAAGTCGCCGGAGGCGGAATCAGGTAGGGCGAGCGAAGTCCGTAACGGAGCCGTAACGGAGGCCCGCAGCGAGGGACGAGCGGAGAGGCTGTAGTGGAGAGCGGAGTGCAGGATGCAGTTGGCTCACGGGCGAGGGTGCGAACGTGCGGCAGGATGGATCCTCGGAGGCTGGCGTGTTGCAGAACGGGTTCCTGGTGCAGGGATGTCCTTGCCGCCGTCGTCATCTTCATCATCGTCATGGTTCTAGCAAATGTGTAGACCCATCAAACATCGAAGAAACCGGTCGAATGCTCGGCCCTGTTCGCTATCGGCCTCATCGACTAGAGCCGAGTCCTGTTCGGGGTGTGGCTGTCCGTTGGTTGAAATGGAAGGAGCAATATGGCGTCAACCTGCGAGTTCACGCATACGCTGATTGTGCCGAAGGTCGATACGTTTCACGAAGTATTGGCCGCGTTTCTTCAGACCTCGGATCAAGGGGGATGGTCAGTTGATCCTGAACAGGAAAGTAATCAATTCAAGTGCAACTTCATTCGCGGTAATTGGGGGACGTCTTTCTTCGGTTTGGGGGCAAAGAGAGTTCCGCAAGAACCGACTCTCCGCGATGACAAAGTGATTGTGCGAACGCAGCCAATGCGGCTGGAAATCGTGATTCGACCATACCAGTCGTCGCTCCGGGTCAGGATTATGTATTCCGTCTTTTCAACTGAAGGCGATGAAGTGTTGAGGATTTCGGATACCGGTGACAAGCGAACGAAGTCTTGGGACCAGTGGATTGCAGACTGGTCCCGCGTTGTCACCAGCGAAGTCAACGACTTTCGCAACTACCTGCAAGAGTGCTTCGGCCTGTCGGAACCACCGAAACTTGAATCGGACTAACACGTAGGAAAAAGAGAATGACCATTGAATTGCGAAAGAGAGCGTCATCGCTGCCCGCTGGGTGATTGACCGTTGGCGTCTTGACTACAACCACCACCGACGGCATAGTGCATTGGACTACGAGACCCCCGCCGCATTCGCGGCCCGTAGGGTCAAAAAACTCCGCCGACCGTTAAATGCAGGAGCTTCTTGCACTTCCGAAATCTGAAACATCGCAATCTCAGCCGGTTGATTCTTGGGCAATCTGGCACGCCGTAAATCGTGTGAAATGCGGCACTTTGAGTTCGGCTGAGTTTTTTGACCCTACGGCCATGGAAGAATCGTCTGCACGCTACAACGATGCGGCGACGTCTTTCAAGAATCTTCAGCAGAATCTTCGTCAGGTTACAGATCTCTTAAAAGACGCCGTCGAAAGAAACTCAGATTGGAGAACTGAGCGTGAACAGCTGTCGGTGAGCCTGCACGGAATCGCAAAGTGCACTTCATTGATACTTGAGCAGCAGAAGCAACAAGAGACGCAGTTGAAGTCTTGGAATCAACGTCTTTCACACATAGAAGAACATGGAGCCACAGTGAACTTCCCCAAACTTTGTGGACACTCCGTTAGTATTATACCGCCTGCTCAAACTGTTCCGGGCTCTGGTAGTCCAATGTTGAGTGCAGGCGTTCTCGGTTG
>CAUZOL010000185.1:0-13334 GCA_963581435.1 Planctomycetota bacterium | reverse complement strand
GAACACGGGTGCCGAAGTCTGGCAGGTGAAGAAACGTCCCAACGGCGGCAAGACATGGGGTTCCATGGTCTACGCCAACGCGCGGCTGTACGTGCTGATGAAGAACGGCTCGACACTGGTCTTCGCTGCCGGTCCAAAATACGAACTGCTGGCAACCAACAAATTAGCACCCGAAACTGCAACAAATTCAAGCCTCGCAGTTTCCGACGGTGAAATTTTCCTACGAACCTTCAAGAACCTGTACTGCATTACGCAGAAGTGAATCGCGACCGAATTGACTACAGGTGGTTTCAAAACTGTAGCCACCGTCGCCAGACGGTGGGCCACGCTCGTCGAACCCACGCTCTGGCGAGCGTGGCTACGATGAAAACCGGGTTTTGAAACCACCTCTAGTGGGAGTTTCAGCAGAGACGGGCATTTGCGGTGGTATTCCTCTGCATTCTCTCAATGCTGTGCGAATTCTCACAGACGACGGCGCGGCACATCGGCGATGATCTCTGGTCACATTGCCCACTCGGATGGGAATTCTTAGAATGCGACAGCTTGGTTCGCCGGGCGCGCGTGCATTCGTGACACAGCGGTCGGCCCGATACCTGCCCGAAATTGCGAATCACACCAACGACGAAGCAGCGGAACGGATCCCGCAGCATTATTAACATCGAGGAGAACAAACGCGTGGCGAGCATTGCTGAACAGTCGAAGGGAAACGGAAAACTTAACGTGGACGAGGCAGTCCGCAATCGCTACAGCAACGCGGCGCAGCAGGCAGAGGCTTCCCTGTGCTGCCCGGTTGAATACGACCGGAAATATCTCGAAGTTATACCGCAAGAAATCATTGAACGCGACTACGGTTGCGGTGACCCCTCGCAGCATGTGCGGGAAGGCGAGGTTGTACTCGACCTCGGTTCCGGGGGCGGAAAAATCTGTTATATCGCCGCCCAAATTGTCGGCGCGGCGGGCAAAGTGCTCGGCGTTGATTGCAACGACGAAATGCTCGCGCTCGCGCGCAAGTACCAAGGGCAAATCGCCGACACGTTGGGATACGATGCCGTGCGGTTTCTGCGCGGCCGCATACAGGACCTCGCACTCAATCTCGATTTACTGGATATGTTTCTCGCGAAGAACCCGGCGAATTCCAGTTCCGATTGGCTGCGCGTGCAGGAGCATGCGCAGCATCTTCGTGAAACCGAGCCGCTCGTCGCTTCCGATTCCATCGATGTGATCGTTTCCAACTGTGTACTCAACCTGGTTCACCAGGAAGACCGCACACAATTGTTCGCAGAGATGTTTCGCGTGCTGAACCGAGGCGGTCGTGTGGTGATTAGCGACATCGTTTCCGACGAAGATGTCCCCGATCATCTGCGTCACGATTCCACACTCTGGAGCGGATGCATCAGCGGCGCATTTCGCGAAGACAAACTGCTGGAAGCGTTCGAAGACGCCGGCTTTTACGGCATCGAATTGCTCAGTCGGCAAGACGAGCCTTGGGCCGTTGTCGAAGGCATCGAGTTCCGCAGCGTCACTGTGAGTGCATTCAAAGGCAAGGAAGGGCCATGTCTCGATCAGCGTCAGGCCATTGTTTACAACGGTCCCTGGAAAGCCGTCATCGACGACGACGGTCATAAGTTGCAGCGGGGACAGCGAATGGCGGTTTGCGGCAAGACGTTCGACATCTACACCCGCCCGCCCTACACAGAGCAAATCACCGCCATTCCGCCAGCGGAATCGGTATCGCTTTCTGATGCTGTTCCCTACGATTGCCGTGCTGGGTCGATTCGCTCGGCTCGTGAGACCAAAGCCAAAGCAGGCGGATCGATCGACCTCACACTACTGCCCGGCGATAGCTGTTGCGGAACCGATAACTGTTGCTGATCGACAACCGGAGAACGACAAGGTTTCTCAGTTATTCGGTTTGGGGGATTGTGGGTGCCTGTGGCAGAGTCTTCGATGCCACAGCGAGCGTTCCATCTGGAGGCTGCGCTCCGAAAACGTCGCTTCGACCCCAGCCACCCATTTTCTATTTTGAATTACTGAGCTGCCCCGCAAGAGAGGAATTGCCAGTCGGCGGTAGGCGTGTTACGATTTACACACGGAGTCACGTTCGATCCTCCAGGCAGCGCATCTGCATCGATCCGGCCGCCAACAGTGGCGTAAATCGAATGAATCAACAGAACAACAGCCTCTTTTGGCCGATTCCTTGCGGCACGTGGTTCGCGACGCGAGTCTACGTGAGCGCATGGTTACCGCTGTTGCTGGTCGTCATCTGTTGGCGACTGGAAAGCCTGCAGCTGGGACTGGTGTTTGGCGGCATTGTCATTGCCAGCATTCTGTTCCACGAGTTTGGGCACGTCGTCGCCGCACGAATGACCGGCGGGGCTGCTGATGAAATTTTGCTCTGGCCGTTCGGCGGACTCGCCTTCGCGCAACCCGCTGACACACTCCGATCTCGGCTGTTGACGTCCGCAGGCGGCCCGCTGGTGAATCTCATTCTTTGTGGGTTGACGCTGAAAGCCGTACTCGATTCGCAGTGGACTTCGGCGGCTTTTCATCCGCTGAAAGTGCCAGGGGTGGAATTGTCGGGCGAGTTGTTGTCCGACGTACTCGTACTCATCTTCGCGGCCAACTGGATATTGCTGCTCGTCACCCTGCTGCCGGTGTACCCTCTCGATGGCGGACGAATTCTGCAGACTCTTTTAACGGCGCGCTGGGGAAACCAAACCGGAATCGCCGCCTACATCCGCGTCGGTTGCTTCATCGGACTCGCTGCAATGTTTGTCGGACTGTTGATTGAGGATGGCGGAGTCGCCATCGTTTTTCTCGGTGCGATTGTGTTGCTGCTGAACATGCAGGAGATGCACCAATTGCGCTCGGGCGAGACCTACGATGATTCGTTCATGGGGTACGACTTCTCGCAAGGCTACACCAGTCTCGAACGCGAGCAGGCCGCCACTCCCGAACGGCGGCCCGGCTTTCTGGAACGTTGGAAGGACCGAAGGCGACAGGAGAAAAAGCAGCGCAAGAAAGAGCAGGCTGCGCAGGTCGAACTTCAGTTAGACCAAATTCTCGACAAAGTCCACCAGAGTGGCATCGACTCGCTGACCGCTGCAGAACGGCAGCTGCTCGATCAGGCCAGCAATCAATTTCGCGAACGCGAAAGCGGCGCCGAGTAACGATCCGCCGAAATTACGCCGCGTGCGGATTTGCTGCGAGTTCCGCCCCATAGAATGCGGACACCGCCTCGATCACGCGTTGTTGATCATCACTGCGTAATTCCGGGTAAATCGGCAGCGACAGGATTTCGTCGACGAGCCGTTCCGTCACCGGTAGGTCGCTCGATCCGGGTAGTCGGTTCAGATAGGCCGGCTGCCGATGTACCGGTTCCGGATAATGCAGACTGGCACCGATCTCGCGTGAGCGCAAGAATTTCAGCAGGTTGTTTCTCTGTTTCGCACGCACCACGTACAAGTGAAACACGTGTCTGTCATCCGTGCTACGGCTGGGCAGTTGAATGTCCAGGTCGCTTAGTCCGGCATCGTATCGCGCTGCAATGTCTCGCCGTAGTTTGGTGAAGCGGTCGAGATGCTTCAACTTGACGCGCAACACGGCGGCCTGAATTTCATCGAGCCGCGTGTTCCAACCGCGTCGCTCGCTGATGAATCGCTGCTCCCAGCCGTATTCGCGGAGTGAACGCATCCGCTGGGCAAGATCGGCATCGGCGGTCGTCACAATACCACCGTCACCCAGACCACCAAGATTTTTGGTCGGGTACAGGCTGAAGCAGCCAACGTCGCCAATCGCGCCGCCGCGTCGAGCTTTCCATGTTGCTCCGTGCGCCTGACTGGCATCTTCAATCACCCGCAAGCCGTGCCGAGATGCCACTTCACAAATCCCATCCATGTCGGCCGACTGGCCGTAGAGATGAACCGGGAGGATGGCTTTCGTGCGGGGTGTGAGCGCGGATTCCAGTTTCGCCGGATTCATCGTCATCGTGACTGGATCAACATCGACCAAAACCGGTGTCGCTCCCGTCAATTCGACAGCCGCCACAGTTGCAACGGCCGTGTGCGACACCGTGACGACTTCATCACCCGCGCCAATTCCAGAAGCGGCGAGCGCCAGATGGATCGCTTCGGTCCCACTGCCAACGCCAATGGCATGTTCGACTCCAAGATACGCGGCGAATTCCGCCTCGAAAGCTGCAACTTCATCGCCGAGAATGTACCAGCCGCTGTTAAGCACACGCTGGACCGCCGCGTCGATTTCTTCGCGCAGTTCCAAATATTGCGCGTGCGGATTGCTGCAGAGAATCATCGCCAAGGTTCTAATCCCGCTCGTGTCTCATCATTCCTCTTTTAACGAGTGCCACTGGCGTGTCGCCAGTGGCCACCGTGATGCACTGGCGACACGCCAGTGGCACCCAGACCAAGATGATCGAAGACTTCAGCCGGCGTGACGATACGCTGTCTTGTCGTCCAGAATTCTGACTTCCGGAACATACACAACAAACTGCCCTCCACCGGCGCGGAACGCTGCCTCGTTCGCCAGAATCTCGGAGGCATGATTCCAGGCAAACAACAACGCAACATCCGGGCGACTCTCGGTGAAATGATCGTACGGCACAATCGGTATGTGAACGCCGGGGCTGAGCTTACCCTGTTTGCCCGGTGTCGTGTCGCTGATGAATTCGACAAGATCGGGACCGATACCACAGAAATTGGTGACGGTGGTACTCTTCGACGTCGCGCCATAGCCGGCCACCCGTTTGCCTTGGCCCCTCAACTCTTGCAGCAAATTCACCAGCGCATCGCGTGACGCGTTGATGCGTTCACTGAGGCGAACGAAAGTTGCCGCCTCGGCCAGTCCCTTGTCGATCTCCCGATTGAGAATCTCAGCCACCGATGCCGAGGGCCGATGACTGCCTTGTCGGGCGATGACGTAACGCATCGATCCACCATGCACCGATTGCGGCAGCACGTCGATCAACTCCATCCCATGCCGACGGGCCAATGCACTGACCGAGTGTAGCGAAAAGTAGAAGACGTGTTCGTCATAGATCTGATCGTAAGACGTCTTCTCGACGATGTCGCCCAGATACGGTTCTTCAAACACAAACACGCCCGTCGGCTTCAACAGCACGTCGAGGCCGGCAAAGATCGAATGCAAATCAGGTATGTGGCAGATGACGTTGGCCCCCAGCACGGCGTCGGCCTGTCCATACTCGTCGCAGATTTGCCGCGCCGTCTGTTCGTTGAAGAACTCGCAGAGCGTGTTGATCCCCTGCTCGCGGGCCGCTTGTGCCACGTTAGCCGATGGCTCGACACCGACGTGTCGCACGCCCGCATTGGCAAAATTCCGCAGCATGATTCCATCGTTACTGCCGACTTCGATCACCAGGGGATCGGCGGCGGCCGTGTACTTCTCACGAACCCATTCGGCGTATTGCCAAAAATGTTCCGCCATTCTCGTCGAAATCGACGAGAAGTAAGCGTAGTCGTCGTGGAACAACTTGTCGGGATCGACCAACTCGGTCAGCTGCACCATCTTGCAGGAGGGTCAGAATCCGATTTTGAGATCGAAAAAGAACTCGTCCGCAACCTGCTCGGGTCGCAGAAAACCGTTGGCAATCGGCATGCGACCGAAGTCCTGAAACGGTTCGATCGAGTTCGTACAAATGAGGCAGTCAGCCATAGCATTTCGTCCATGAAACGCGGAACGCGTGGTTATTCGGCGGGATAATAGGCGGCGTGGTAACTTGTGTCGATGCAAATCCCCTTGGGGGAATGTAACCTTCTGTCCACGTCTCTAACCGCGACAGGTCTATTGACGCAAAGGTACAAAGCGGCAAAGGTCCGCCAAGACAAGAAAGCCGTGGTCGGCCTTAACTGCCATAACCTCTTTGCGGTGCTTTGCGTCTTATCGCCTTTGCGTCAAAAGAGACGAAGAACGCTATGCAAACAACGAAACGGACTGACTATGACGCAGCGGCAGTTGCTCCAGGCAGAACGAAATCAGCGCCACTGCGCGTGCCGCGCAGCCACTCGATCGTCTCTCTGATGCCCGTTTGCAGTTTGCCGCGAGATGCAAAACCTCGGCCGTTGAATTTCTCCGAGCTGACGGTATAAGACAGCTGATTCATAATCGGGCTATCGACTTCCTCGACGACGACATCCGGGACAAACCGCCGAATGCAGGCGACGACTTCGCGCACGGTCGCGTTTTCCGTCAGCACGTTGTAGATGCTGTTGTCAAATCCGTCGTCGGCGGTTTTTAGCAGCATTTTGATTGCGCGAACGGCATCGCCCAATTCCAAATAGGGGCGCTGCTGATCGAGGGCCGCCTGCCAAACGGTCAGCGGTTTCCCCAGGCATGCCTGCCAGGCGAACTTATTCACCGCGGTGTGAAATCGCATACCGGGCGACGTGCCATAAATCGTACCGAAACGACAGATAACGGATTTCAATGAATCGGTGCGGGCCAACTCGGCCAACAGGCGTTCGGACTGCAGTTTGCTTTCGGCGTATGGACTTTGCGGCTTAAGTTGTTCCGGCGGACAGTCTTCATCGACGACACCTGACGACACGCCGTAAACACTCGTCGTCGATAACGCGATCAGCCGACAATTCATCTTGGCACAAGCGCGGGCCACTCGTTCTGTTCCGGAAAGATTGACGCGTTCCACCTCGGCAGCATTTCCAAAACTGCCGGCAGCGTTGGTGATTGCCGCCAGATGCACGACAGAATCGTAACCGGCGAACAGCGATTCGAGGTCGGCATCGCAGATGTCCGCCTCGATGAATTCAAACGGCACTCCAACGGGCAACTGGAACAGCGAGCAGTAACGTTGCGTCAGCAGATTATCGACGAGTAACACCCGTTGAAATTCGCCGGGCAGCAGCGAATGAATCAACCGCGACCCGATATGGCCGAGCGCTCCAGTGATGATAATGTTCTTCATGCGTTTGCTGCACTTTGAGTCGGCAGGCGCTCGCACCAGTTTCGACAGGGGCGATACATGTGATCGTCACGCGGCCTTGGCTGCGCCCGGTTCGATGTAGTGTTCCAGATGCGCTCGAAATAATTCACGTGTCCACTGCATTCCGTCGCTCATCGACACGCGCGGTGACCAGCCAAGTAACCGTTTGATTTTTTCGTTGCTGATGATGGCATCGCCCACTTCAATCGCTTCCCGCTCTTTGGGCCATTCGACAAACCGCACCTCTCCGCCGATGCACTCACAAATACTGCGAGCAATCTCTGCGACGTTGCATTGTTTGTCGGCGACGGCAAACAGCGCTTCACCGTTCGCAGCGTCGTTGAGCGCGGCCATCAGTAGCGCATCGACCGTGTCGCCGACGTAACTGGCATTTCGCAGTTGGCCACCGTCACCGAAGACGGTCAAATTGCGGCCGGCGAGCGCCAGTCCGATGAAATAGTTGATGAAGCCGAAATTCGGATTACGAATGTTCGAGCGCGGCCCGAAGTTGTTTGCCAACCGAACAACGGTAGTCAGCATGCCGTAGGCGTTGCCGTAAATCAGCACGTATTTTTCCGAAACCGATTTGTTTGCCGAGTAAATGTCGACCGGAAATTCGGGATGCGTTTCGTCGGCTTCGCTGTGAATCATGCGGCCCATTTGCGTGCTTGTGCCGACATGAACGATTTTCATGTCCGGATTGAATCGCCGCGCCGCTTCGAGCAGATTGATGGTTCCGCGGCAATTGACGTCGATATCGACCAGCGGGTCGGTCATCGATTGCGAATGCGACGTATGTGCAGCGCAATTGAATACGATGTCTTCCTGCCTGACCGCCTGACAGAGATCGTCGAGATTACGAACATCGCTGACGATAATATCGATGTCGTTTTCGATTTCATGCACGTTGTAGATGTTGCCGCCGGAATGCGGGTCGAGACAGTCGTAGACCGTCACATCGGCGCCATCAGCAACACATCGTTCCGCGAGATTGCTACCGATGAACCCCAGTCCGCCGGTAATCAGCACGCGTTTTCCAGCGAGTTGCGACGGACTGTTATCGAGCACGTTGTTCATGCCGCCGCTCCTTCGTTTGGCTTCGCGTCGCGTGCAACGCTCAAAACCCTGCGAACGCCGTCGCAGACGAAGTCAATCTGCGCTTCGGTCAGAATCATCGCACCGGGCAGATTGATTCCTCGCGATGAAATGTCGTAGGCGACGGGGTTCTTCTCGCGGTAGATTTCCTGTGCACACAGGTAGGCCGGCAGCGACGACAGCGGATAGAAGAAGGGCCGTGACGGTACGCCGATTTGTGCCAACTGCTCCATCAACTCGTGCTTGCCGAAGCCATAACTTGCGGCGGGAACCACCGCCGTGATCCACGCGCCGTTGACAACGTCGGCAGGCTCGATGTTGAACTCAAGTTCCGGCAGGTCGGCCAGTTTTTCTTTGTACGAATGCAATATCCATTGCTTCTTCGCGACGAGATCGTCGATGCGTTGAAATTGTGCGTAACCCAATGCAGCCTGCACGTTGAACGGCATGTACTTGTAGGCGACTTCTTCATTGAGATACGTGGCACTGCCGGGATGTCGGCCGTGGTCGCGAAGAATCGTACACCGCTCAAACAACCGATGGTCGTCCAGTAGCAACATGCCGCCTTCGCCGGTTGTCATTGTCTTGGTGCGATGAAAGCTGAACACCGAAGCGATTCCAAATTCGCCCGCCTTCGTTCCCTGCAATGCCGAACCAACCGCCTCTTCGATAAGCGGCACACCATGTTTGCCGCCCACTTTTGACTTGACCGTCTGCTTCATGGAGTTCATGCACACATTCCGCCTGTCTCGTTTATCGGCATCGCGGGCTGTTCTTCGCCATTGCAGAGACCAAACAGCAAGTTGCACGCGCGTTGCATTCGATATTCGGCAGGGAAGTTCGACTGGTCGTAAAGCATCGCCTCGACGCTCTTGGACAGCAACCGATACCCGCACGACTCCATGATGCCGATTAACTCGCCAATATTGATGAACCAGTTGGCGACCACGCCATCCCAGAGATTCATTTGAGCACTCGCATACGTGGGGAAGTCCCCGGCGCAAAGTCGGGGCAGCATGAAGTAGGTCGGCTGGAAAGAACACAGTTCTTCCAGTACGGCGCGATAGTCATCGACGTACTGCAGTGCCGAGTTGATATGAACAATGTCAATGTCGCGCGGCACGTCGGCGATGGCTCGGTGAAACTTGACCCGCGGCTCGTTCGGCCACAATTGTTCGCCAAGCCGACACGCGCTCTCGGTCTCAACGACGTTCAATTCGATCGCCGCAGGATCGCCCACTCCAGCAATCAAGTGCAACAATGCCGTTCCCGTGGCACCGCCGAAGTCGAGAATTCGAACTGTGTCTCTTTGTTGTGAGACAAGCCCCGCCAGCATCGGCAGGAAGATGTCTACGCCCATCGTCTGAAACGGAATCGTTCGGTAAGACTCCGTGACCTCCCGGAGTTGCCTGTTCGCTTCCGCAGTCGCCAATGCCCAATTGTTTCCTTCGTGTCCGCTTCCGCGGACGGGAACTTCGTCGAAGCTCTTGTAGATGCCCTTCCAGAAGTAGTCTTGCGCCCCGGAAGAACTTTTGAGTTGATGCGCCCTTTCGAGAGAGACATTGGCTTCCTCGAATTTCCCCTGTTCGCCCAGGACGATTGCGAGATTCTCATGTCCCTCGATGTAATCGGCGTCGGCACGCACGGCGTTCCGCAGAGACTCGACAGCATTGTCGAGATGACCCAGTGCGCGGTACGCGGTACGCGGCACCAAGATTGCTGTGGTACGATGGCACGGTGGGATCCAGTTGGATCGCTCGCGCAATGCACTCAACCGCGAGGACGTTGTTGTTTTTCTGGTATGCGGTAACGCCCAGAAGATGATTCGCGTTGGCATGACCGGGATCGACGCGCAGAATCTCGCGACAGAGACCCTCCGCTCGATCGACTTTGCCCGACTGATGGTGCTGGAGAGCGGTCGTGTAGATCTCGGTGATCGAGGCCATTTGAGCTTCCTTGCTCGCTGCCGTCGAATTCATCCGGCGCATTGAGTCGAAAAAGGGCTTCCGCCGCACAGCATATTACGAACCGGACGACGCGTCCACAGCCATTTGCCAAACAACAAATCAGAGCGCAACGGTGTCCACTGAAACCGATATCGGCACTGCTGAGGGGCTGGATTGAGCGGGATTACCCGCAGAATCGGAAAAACCGTCAAACGCGCCGCCGAGGAACGGCAAGACGCGATTTCGGTCGCCACACATCATTTGCCCGATTCGGCTCGCTCGGCCGCCGGGGAATCCTGGGCGATCGCATCGGTATCGGCTTCCCGTTGGGCGGCTCGTTCGCGCTGGATCGCGTCGTAGACTTCCTCGCGATGCACGGGAATATCCTTCGGAGCATTGATGCCCAACCGAACCTTGTCGCCTCGGATGTCAACAATCGTGATAACGATGTTGTCTCCGATAATAATGCTTTCGTCGCGTTGTCTCGATAAGACCAACATCGGCAGGACTCCTTCTTACCGGTTCTTACCGGAAATCGGCAACGAGACGAATTGGGGTCGCCCCGTCACAACCAATCTCAACGGCAGTCTGAATATATTAGTTATCAGAAACCAAACCGGCCGCCTCATCCGAGGCATTGGCCCCGTTGTGGGCGACATTCGCTCAGGCGTTGGCCGGTGGTGTTTAATTCGTTTCCGTCGTGTGTAAAGTTTGATCGTCTACGATGCCTCTTCGGGCAAACGACGATTGGGGAAAACCACGCCATTGAGCCAAGACCGCGCGAAACTATGCGGATTATGACAAATGATTCGATTGACACCGCAGGAATTTGACGCCAATTGTGGCTCCACTCCACAACGACGCGAACCTGTGGTCGTCCAAGTTGCGAATTGAGAGTTGCTCGGATAGCTTTAGGGTGTCGCGTTAGCGCATCGAATTCGCGCGATGATGCGATCGATTGCAAATATTTCATTGCCGGTGCGGCGCACGCAGTTTCACACAAACCCTCGGCTCTCGACATCTCGAAGGCAAGCTCACATGTCAACATTGTTGATCGCCGTCGGCGCGTTCGTCGGCTATATCATCGCCTATCACACGTACGGTCGCTGGCTGTCGCAGCGGATTTTCAATCTCGATCCGCATGCCGCCGTGCCGAGCGTTGTGCTGAATGACGACAGGGATTTCGTGCCGACGGCCAAGTCGGTTGTCTTCGGCCACCATTTTACGAGCATCGCCGGAACCGGGCCGATTGTGGGACCGGCAATCGCCATTATGTGGGGTTGGGTGCCGGCGTTGGTGTGGGTGCTGTTTGGTTCGGTGTTTATCGGGGCGGTCCACGACTTCGGCGCACTGGTCATCAGCCTGCGAAATCGCGGACAGACCGTCGGCGACATCGCCGGCCGTCTGTTGAACCCGCGCGTGCGGTTTCTGTTCCTGGCGATTCTGCTGTTCAGCCTGTGGATTGTGCTGGCGATTTTCGGTTTGGTTATCGCTTCTGTCTTCAAGATGTTCCCCGAGTCGATTCTGCCAGTCTTCCTGCAGATTCCAATCGCCGTTGGAATTGGCCTGTGGCTGCATCGCAAGGGCGTCGGACTGCTCGTTCCGTCGGCGCTCGCGTTGGCGAGCATGTATCTCACCGTCTGGCTGGGGGCAGGTTGTCCCGGGATCGAGGGAGGCGGCGGGGCGCTCGGTGCCACCGTTCAAGATTTGAACACGACGCTGGCTACGTGGCCCCTGTGGATCTGGACCGCGATTCTGCTCGCCTATTGCTACGTCGCCAGTGTGCTGCCGGTGTGGACGCTGCTGCAACCCCGCGATTACATCAACAGTCTACAGTTGATTTCCAGCCTGGGTTTGGTGGTGGTGGGCATTGTGGTCGCTGGGGTGATTGGAATCGACGGGCAGCCGGTTGAATTTGTGGCGCCGGCAATCGAATTGCATCCGAAAAATGCGCCCGACATTTTTCCGGTCCTGTTTATCACCATCGCTTGCGGGGCGATCAGCGGTTTTCACTGTCTTGTCTCCAGTGGAACGAGCAGCAAACAGTTGAAGTGCGAGACGGATGCACAATTCGTCGGCTACGGCTCGATGCTGACCGAAGGGTTCCTGGCGGTAATTGTCATTCTGGCTGTCGGTGCGGGAATTGGATTCGGCTGGCCCAATCGGCCTGAATTCGCCGGACAGATGGGGAACTCACTATGGGGCAGCATTTACGGCGACTGGCTCACCGCGAATGCTGGGTTGGGGACGAGAATTGGCGCATTCGTCGTCGGCACTGCGAATTTTCTGGGCGCTATCGGGCTGAATCACACGATGGGAGTAGCCATTATGGGTGTTCTCGTCGCGTCATTTGCGGCAACCACACTCGACACCGCCACTCGTCTGCAGCGATACGTTGTGCAGGAGTTGGGACGGGCCGTGGGCGATCAGGTTCCCGCGATGCGCCCCGTGATGTTACCGTTGACCAACCCATACGGTGCGACCCTGTTCGCTGTGGTGACGGCCTTTCTGCTCGCGTTGTTACCCAAACCGGGAGTCGCGTGGTCGTTGGAAACGGCCGGTGGTGGCGGACTCATTCTCTGGCCATTGTTCGGTGCGACGAATCAACTGCTGGGCGGTTTGGCGTTTCTGGTCATCACCTTCTGGCTGTGGCGACGAAGCAAACCGATTTGGTTTGTCGCTTTGCCAATGCTGTTCATGCTCGTCATGCCGGCCTGGGCGATGATAGCGCAGATTCCAAAATGGGTCGAGAAGGAGCAATTCCTGCTGGTTGGAATCGCCGCCGCCGCACTGTTATTGGAAGCGTGGATGATCGTCGAAGCCCTGCTCGCCTGGCCGAAAGCCAAGGGAGTCCTGGAAGAATCGCTGCCACCACTGGAATCGATCCGCGAAAAAGACACGACCCGCGAACCAGCCGCCGCCACATCGGGACCGAATTGCTAGAACAGCCTCAAAAACCCTCTCCCTCTGGGAGAGGGACAGCTTCAATACCGAAGGCGATTGAAGCAGGGTGAGGGCGGCCGATGCAGGAAAAAACAGCCCTCACCCCGACCGCCCCAATTGGACGTCACCGACTGTAAGCGGACGTCGGAAAGCTATCCGATTCTCTCACGATGCAGCTCGGTCACCCAACATCTGGGGGCTCCCGTTGGTCGCCCCGAGCTGCCCAGCCGATTCACAATCGAACGCGCAGATGGGCGAGGGCTGAGCTTTTTGATTGCGATATCCATCCGGGCCTACCTGGCTGCTTTGCTTGAAGCGCTGACGCCGGTAAAAAGAACTGTCGCGTGGAACGGCAGATGAGGTCAACGGAGCCGCCC
>CAUZOL010000184.1:0-13380 GCA_963581435.1 Planctomycetota bacterium | reverse complement strand
GAATCGCGCGCGAAACCGATGCCCAGACCGATTGCCGCTCCGACGGCGTGTACAGCAGACGTGCCGTCGGCTGAATCTCGGAGCCGGTGTAATTGTTCGACGAGAACTTTGAACCAACCGTGAAGTACAGCAGATCATCCAGCAGCGTCATCTTGTCCTACACAAAGAAGCTGTATCGATCATCTGCACGATCGGTCGGCAAAAACCGCAGGCCGAATGTATTGCGTATCCTGTCTCGTGTGTTGCGGTAACCGAAACCCCAGATGGTCGAGTGGTAATCGCACCAGCCAAAGCGATGTTGAAAGTCAACGTCGATCGTGTCGCGGTTCTCGCGAAAGCCGGTGGTGTCAATATTCCTCTCAGTTCGGTCGTAGTAGAACTGCAGTGACCAATCGGAGTCGTCGTCGATCTGGTGTGTCCAACGCACCAGGGCGTTACCGCCGCCCAGATTCTTATTTTGCGGACCGGTCTGGACAAAAGGGAAAACGGGGATCGGAGTGCGATTCGTGTTACCGGCATCGCCGTCGTAGTAGTCGCCTTGAAATGTGATCGTGTCGCAGCAATTCGGTTGCCAGTCGGTCCGAAAACCGAAACGGCCCATATTCCAGTTGTCATTAGCATTTCCTGCCAGCGACAATCCCGCGTCCCGATCAAACCACTTACCATAAGTACGCCACGAAAAATCGCCCGATTGCCCACCAATGCGAGCCGAGGCGAATCCACGTTCGTTGCCACCGCCACCTTCCACGAACAGCCCTTGTGTGTCTTGCGCCCGCTTCGTGATGACGTTTATAACACCGTTGACCGCGTTAGCTCCCCAGACAGTTGCCCCTGGGCCACGGATGATTTCGATTCGCTCGACGTCTTCCAGCAAGACGTCCTGCACATCCCAAAACACGCCTGCGAACAGCGGAGTGTAGACCGTGCGACCGTCAATTTGCACAAGCAGTTTGTTGGCAAATTGCTGATTAAAGCCGCGGATGGAAATCGCATAGGTGTTGGCGTTGATTCGAGCAACCTGCAGACCGGGTACCAACCGCAATGCCTCGGGAACGCTGCGAGAACCGCTTCGACGGATCATCTCGTTAGTTAACACGTAGACCGCGGCCGGCGAGCGCCCCACGGTACTCTCTGTACGCGAGACCGTGGAAACGACCAAATCCATTTGCGGGACGACGACGTCCTTGGCCGACAGATTCTCCAGTGACTCTTCCGCCAGACTCAGAATGTCGTCGAGATCTTCTGCATCGGAACCAGCCAGTGGCGTCTGTTCAGATGTCGCTTGCTGAGCGAGGGCAGGGGCCCCTGTCAAAACGACACAGGCGGTGAATATGCACAAGCAAGCAATTGGACCCAACCATGACCATGTCGTGTGCCGAGGGATTAAATGTTCCCGTCGCATGCCGAGAAAGGGTAAACGCCGCATGAGGCCAACTCCTGTCCGAGTCTTACAATTCTCCACTTGCCGAACCAAAACGCTGGAATGAATCCACATTCCGGGAAAAGTTCGACCTTTCAAACAGACTCAACCGTGAGCGCGCCGTTTGGTACTAATCGCAAGTTCGTCTTCACAACTCACGCGAATTGAGGCGGGGAGTCGGGCGGATCATCAACTAAGGTGAATTACTCACGCTGTGTAACCATTACGACAATCATTCCTTTCCCTCATTCTCTGGACTGTGAGTAATCGCCGCGCGCAGGTTTTCAAAACCGGCAATGCGAACACGCAAAACCGGCACAGATCATTAGGATCCCGCAATTTGCCCAAGCTCAACGGGTGGCGGAACGACTGGGCGATCGAGACGTGTACAACCACATTCGGTTGAAACCCGGCTGACTCAGCCTTCATCCGGGCCCAGCCACTTGCGGACTTTCGGAGGCCGATGGCGGTCCAGCTGCTCCAGCAGGACATCGGGCCGCTCTTCCACAACGAACAACTCGCGATGATTCGGCCTGATGAATTGCTCTTGGATCGCGTGGTCAATCAATCGCAGCAACGGATCGAAGAATCCGCCGACATTGAGCAAGCCGACGCTCTTGGTGTGGATGCCGAGTTGAGCCCAGGTGATGACCTCGAACAATTCCTCGAACGTGCCGAACCCGCCCGGCAGGGCAATGAATGCGTCCGAAAGTTCGGCCATCAGCGCTTTGCGGTGGTGCATCGACGCGACGACCCGCATATCCGACACTCCGGTGTGCAACAACTCTTTTGTTGCGAGCGATTGGGGAATGACACCGATCACGTCGCCGCCTGCTTCGAGGACGGCATCCGACACCACGCCCATCAACCCGACGCTTCCGCCACCAAATACCAGACCGCATTTCCGCTGCACTAACAGCCGTCCCAGCGCGGCGGCCGACTCCCGATAACGCGGATCGACGCCGATGTTCGATCCACAAAAAACGGCAATACGCTGCATGTTGAATCACACACCAGATCAAGTTGGAAAAGGCTGAGAAGCGAATCCAAACAACAAGTGGGGCACACCACACCACTGGGCCAAGCTGGATCGGCCGGCGGTTTGCCGCACGCGACGAACACGATGATGGAATTTCCGGTCCACCGTCCGCACACTTTATTCAGAAGTGTGTTGGGCGTCTCGACCCGTTGCGTGACACTCACCGGAAAGTTGTCTAGCATAACAAGCAGTAGGGCATGGATAAATCGTTCTTGTACGATTTTATTTTTGTATCAACCTGAGAAATCTTAGAGGCAGGCTTGGTGAGATGGCGGATTCCTGGCATTACAAATTGCTTGGCATTGAATTTGGCCCGGTGCCATTCGATGCACTGATTCAATTGGCGCAATCATCGTCGATTGGTCCCACTGATGAGGTCCGAGAGGGCGAAGCGGGCGAATGGGTGTCGGCCAGCTCAATTGTCGGATTGTTTTCAACTCCGCAATCGAAACCACAAGAACCCAGCCCAGCCGTTGCTGATTCATCCTCCGAAGGCTCGTCCGCCCAGCCGTTGATGCCGGTTTCGACGCCGTCGGCGGATGGCAGCATGTTGTTTTTCTGGCAAAGTTTCGGGCAGGAATTCGGACCGGTTCCGCAGGGCGAATTCAGGAAGATGATTGAACGCGAGCAGCTGTCGGCCGGAGACCAGATGCGCGTGGAAACGGTCGATGGTTGGTTGCCGGTTGGAGTGCTGGTCGACTTGTCGGCAGCGTTTCCGTCGGCAGGAGCTGCTGATTCGCCGCTGCCAAATTCGATGCCCTCGGCAAATGGCGACGCCTCATTTTACTGGCAAAGTTTCGGACAGGAATTCGGACCGGTACTGCTGGAAGACTTCAAGGAGATGATCGAGCGCGAACAACTGTCGGCCGACGACAACGTGCGCGTCGAAGTGGCCGACGGCTGGTTGCCGCTTGCAATACTCAGCGACGTGTCGGCGGCGTTTCGGTCGGATGCAAAAGTTACTGATGCTGCGGAACACTCTGCGCCGCAGCCGGACTTCGCTCAACCGGAGTCTGCCGATCCATTTGCTGAAATGGCAGATCTGGCGGAGCTGGAAACTGTCGAACCCGAACAAGTGGGCGAATCCGAGCCGGTCAGCGACGATCTCGATGATATCTTCGACGAAGTGATGTCTTCCCCTGCTAAAGAGACCCCGCAACCGGTTGCCGTGAAATCCGCCGAATCCAAGTCGCCCGCTATTGCTGCCGCTGCAGCAGCGCCGGCAACTGCACCGCCTCCAACGCCGGCTTCCGCATCCACCAGAACGCCATCGTCTCCGCCCCCACGCAAGCCGTCAAAGCAAAAACGTAGCGGGCCGCTGATCAATTGGGGATCGCTGTTTTCCAAAACAAAAGTTAACCCCAAACTGCTGATCCCGCTTGGGATCGGATTGGCCATTGTGCTGTTTATGTACATTCCATGGGGCAGCGGTGCCGACAAAGAACACTACGAAACTCTGGTCGGTTTTCGGAATGAGTTTCGGAAACTTCGAGACGGCAAGGCGAGTCCGGCGGAGTGGAAATCGCTGGAAGAGAGAGTGCAAGCTGCAACCGGACCGATGATTGTTGATCTCGACAAACGTGGAGGCGCACATAACCGAGTCCCCCAACTCATGCTGTTTGCCGCGCGCGACTTTCTACCCAAGATGTTTCAGACAGCCAAGCAGAAGCCGGACGAACAAGAGCGGCAATTCGATGAGCATCTGGAAAACGCCAGGAAAATGATGGGCATCGAATCGCCTCCCCCATAAACTCCACGCCTCTTGAAACTCAGATTGTTAATGTCGCGTCCGAAAGCCCCTGGGCTGCGGCCCGGGGGATCGGACGATTCGATCACGCGAGCGTGAACGCCGGCAGCTTGACGATCTCGCCGCCTTTCTTTGTCGATTCGTGGGCGCAAATGCCGACGCAGGTCCAGTTGGCGCTGGTGACGGCATTCGGACGTGGGTCACGGTTTTCGGCGATTGCCGAGACGAACTCGTGCACCATGTGCGGATGCGAGCCGCCGTGACCGCCGCCCTGAATGAACGAGAGATGATCGGCATCTTCGACCGACTGTGTGAACTTGCGGATTTCTTCAGGCAGCAGATGAGCGTAGTCGGGTACGCTCACACGGCTGGGGATTTCCGGTTCCGGGTTTTTCGCGGTGTGCAGCACATGTTCTTCGCCTTCGACGAGCGCCCACTCGAACGACTTTTTGGTGCCATAGACGTCGAACGATTCGCGATACTGTCGGGCCGTGTCAAACAGGAATCGCCAGATGTGGGCTGCGACATCGGAATCTTTGATCTTGATTTGACAGGACTCGACGGCGTGAGAGTTGCCCGACTTTTCAGCCAGACGCGGGTCGATTGATCCCGAGCCGAAACAGGAAACATATTCTGCTCGCCCGTCAACCAGTCCCAACACCGGGCTGACGACGTGAGTGGAATAATGCATGGGAATCATCCGCTCCCAGTATTCCGGCCAGCCTTCCATGTCCTGCGGATGTGAAGCCTGCATGTACTGGATTTTTCCCAGTTCGCCTTTCTCGTACATCTCTTTGATGAACAGGTACTCCCGGCTGTAGACGACAGTTTCGGCCATCATGTATTTGAGACCGGTCTCGGCAACCAGACTGACGATTTGCTCGCACTCGTCGATTGTTGTCGCCATGGGAACGGTGCACATCACGTGCTTGCCCGCCTTCAGCGCTTCCAGCGACATCCAGGCGTGATCGTTAATCGGACTGTTGATGTGCACGAAATCGACCGCACCGTCGGCCAACACGTCTTCATATTTGGTGTATCGTTTCTCGATACCACATTGATCGCCGACCTTGTTCAGACTTTCTTCGTTGCGTTGGCAAATCGCGTACATTTCAACCTGCGGATGGTGCTGATAGATCGGAATGAACTCAGCACCAAATCCCATACCGACGATCGCCACGTTCACTTTGTTGTCAGCCATTGTTGTCCCTTGTTTTCAGACGAATTCAGAAACCCGATTTCTTCGAGAAACCGGGTTTCTCGCGTGAATGAAACTCTCGATTACCCATCAGAATGAATGTTCCCATCCGGTTCGTGTCAGCGGCAATTGCTGGCCGGCCTCGTCGATGAGAACTCGCGTTCTCGCTTCGACAATCTCGCCGATCTTTGTCAATTCGACCGCAACCGGTGGATTGTCGATCAGCCGCCGACCCTCGTCGGCAGTGACGGTGAATAGTAACTCAAAGTCCTCGCCGTCGGCCAGTGCGTGGGCGAGGGGCGAGCGGCCGTCATCCGCCATTCGTGCGGCGTCACTGATGGGAATGGCATCGGCATTCAGAATGGCGCCGACTTTGCTCTCGTCGAGAATATGCAACAGGTCGGCGGCCAGTCCGTCGCTGACGTCGATCATCGCGTGAAGAGAAACAGCATGTTGAAGTTCCAACGCCTCTCGTACGCGCGGCTGGAAGGTGAATTGCTTTCCCACCAGACTGCCGCCGAAACGGCCGGTGGCGAGAATCCAATCTCCGATTTGTGCATCGCTGCGCGTGACCGACCCGCTGCCGGTGGCTTCCCCCATCACCGTGACGCTGATGACGAGTGGGCCGTCCCAGATATTCGTGTCGCCGCCGATGAGGGCGACGTCGAATTCGTCGGCTAACTGCTTCAGTCCGACGAACAGTTTCTGGGCGAACTCATTTCCGTGTCGGCGGTTGAGCGCGACCGAAACCAACGCGAACGTCGGCCGCCCCGCCATCGCGGCGATATCACTCAGATTGACCGCAAGCGCCTTGCGGCCAATTTGTTCCGCCGATGCCGCGGGGATGGTGAAATGTGTCCCCTCCATCAGCATGTCGACGGCGACGAGGCAGTCATCGGCCGACGGAATTCGGACCGCAGCCGCATCGTCCCCAATACCGAGCGGGACGGCATCGTGACTACGCGTCTGTCCGCGGATCCAATTGATGTAATCGAATTCACCACCATCGATTGACACGTAATGTTCACTCCGGAAATCGTGATGCCGTATTGTGTCGATGCTCAGTTGATGGGTGCCACTGGCGTGTCGCCAGTGCAATACGGTGGGCACTGGCGACACGCCAGTGGCACCCAAGGAGTCGAAGAAGAATTGGCGCGGTCAACGCTGTTCAGTGTGTCGAACGCGGCGGCAATTTTCCAGCGTATGGCCGACGCGTGGAAGTTCCGTCGGGACGACGCCCGTCGACTTCGCTTAGCTGCTCGCGAGCTTCAGCATACGGCGGGCGCGTTCCTGGTCGCGATCTTTCGCCGCAATTTCGTTGTCGCCTTTGGCGACAGTTTCGCGGGTCTTCTGCAGCAGTGCTTCGGCTTCCGCGGTGTCGATTTTGTCGGCCGGAATCGCCCGATTGGTCAACAGCGACACGACCGATCCCTTCACCTGCACGAAGCCACCATCGACGTAGAACGACCGAATCCCACCGTCGTTGCCGGTGATTCGCAATTCGCCGTAACCGAGCCGTCCGACGACGGGAGCGCGGCCGGGCAAAATGCCGGCCTGTCCATCGAACAGTGGGAAACGCAACGCCTGCACCGGTTCGTCGAGCAGTGTCGTTTCCGGCGTGACGAGAACGAGTTGGAGGGTGTTATCGGCCATGATTTGGATTGCTATTGTTTTGGGAGCCGCTAAACCGCAAGCGGTGAGCGTTGGTTTATTGAAGCGGTTGTTATCTCAGGTTGGCTTCCATTTGTTTGGCCTGCTCTTCAGCTTCTTCGACGACTCCGACGTACATGAATGCCTGCTCGGGCAGGTGGTCCCATTTGCCGTCGCAGATTTCTTCGAAGCTGCGAATGGTGTCGGCAAGCGGTGTAATGTTACCCGGCTTGCCGGTGAACACCTCGGCTACGAGGAACGGCTGCGAGAGGAACCGCTCGATGCGGCGGGCACGATGCACGACGAGTTTGTCCTCTTCGCTCAATTCATCGACACCGAGAATGGCGATGATGTCCTGCAGTTCGCGATACCGCTGCAGATTCTGTTGCACGCGGCGGGCCACATCGTAATGGTGGTCGCCAACGTATTGCGGGTCGAGAATTCGACTCGACGATGCCAGCGGATCGACGGCCGGGTAAATGCCTTTTTCGGTAATGCTGCGTTCGAGGTAGAGGAAGGCATCGAGGTGAGAGAACGCGGTCGCCGGTGCGGGATCGGTCGGGTCATCGGCCGGCACATAAACGGCCTGCACACTGGTGATGGCTCCCTTGTTCGTCGAGGTGATGCGTTCCTGCAATTCACCCAGTTCGGTTCCCAGAGTCGGCTGATAACCGGCGGCACTCGGCATCCGTCCCAACAGCGCGGAGACTTCACTACCTGCCTGTGAGAAGCGGAAAATGTTATCGACAAACAACAGCGTATCGGTGCCGGTCGTGTCGCGGAACCATTCTGCCATCGTCAATGCCGACAACGCCACGCGAAGCCGGGCACCGGGCGGCTCGTTCATCTGTCCGAAGACCATGCAGGTTTGCTCGATGACCGACCGGCCGGTATCGCCGATTTTGGTGTCCTGCATTTCCAGCCACAAGTCGTTTCCTTCGCGTGTTCGCTCACCAACGCCGGCGAACACCGAGTATCCACCGTGGGCCGATGCAATGCGGGCGATCAATTCGGTGAGGATGACCGTCTTTCCCAGTCCTGCACCACCAAAAAGACCCGCCTTACCACCGCGAACGAACGGCGTGAGCAAATCGATGACCTTAATACCGGTCTCGAACAGTTCCGCCTTCGCACTGAGATCGACCAACGCGGGTGGGTCGCGGTGAATCGACCACTTCTCATCGGTGACCACTTCACCTCGGCCGTCGATCGGGTCGCCGAGCAGATTGAAAACGCGGCCCAGCGTTTCCTTGCCGACGGGAACCGTAATCGGGCCGCCGGTATCGACGGCGTCCATTCCACGAATCATGCCATCGGTCGAGCCAAGTGCGACGCAGCGAACGCGTCCGCCACCCAAGTGCTGCTGCACTTCGCCGGTGACCTTAATGTGGGCGCCCTTCAATTCCTGATCGATTTGGACGGCATTGTAAATCTCGGGCAGGTTCTCTTCCGAGAAAACGGCGTCAAACGTCGAGCCGATGATCTGCGAGACCTTGCCGGTGTTTTTTTCGGTTGCAGTTGCCATGAAAGTCTGTCCGTTGTCTGTGGTTCGTTTTCAGTTGCCTGCTTGTCGTCAGTTTTGTCCGGTGTTCGATTAATCCGACGCTATTCCAACGCCGCCATTCCACCGATGATTTCGGCAAGCTCATTTGTAATCTGCGACTGCCTTGCCCGGTTGTATTGTCGCGAGAGGCTGGAGATCATGTCGCCGGCGTTTTCCGTTGCGCCCTTCATGGCCACCATGCGGAAAATCTGCTCGCTGACGGCGGCGTCGAGGAAGCACTTCAACATTTGGGCTTTGAAGGCGGCCGGCACAATTTCTTCCAGAATCTCCTGCGCGGAGGGGAGAAACTCGTAATCGATGTTCGATTTCTTTTCGCCCTCACCAGCACCGGCCAATTGTCCGATGGGCAGAAGCTGTTCCAGGACAGGCGTTTGTCGCGACGACGACTCGAACTTCATATAGGCGACGTCGAGTCGATCGATTTTTCCCGAAATAAACTCGTCGATGTAACGGTCGGCGAGGACTTCGGCTTCCTCAAAAGTTGGTCTGTCCTCGAAGTGTGTGTACGACTCGGCGATCGTCTGCCCTTTGAATTTCAGAAAGTTGATGCCCCGTTTTCCGGCGACTTCAACTCGCTGATTTGATTCGGACTCGCGGATACAGGCCGTTGCCTTTCGCAGGACGCCGCCGTTATAGCCGCCGCATAAGCCGCGGTTGGATGTAATCACCAACAGCACACTGTTCTTGACCGTGTCGCGTGATTGCAGCAGCGGATGCGAAAACTTCAGACTGCCTTGCGAGAGATCGGCAACGATCTCGGCAATCTTCTGCGTGTATGCTGCGGCTTCGGTGGCGCGGTCCATCGCCTTCTTGAATCGCGCAGTCGCGATCAATTCCATCGTCCGCGTAATCTTGCGGATGTTGCGTACCGCCTTGCGGCGTTTCACAATTGCGCGGGCGTTGGCCATGTTTAATAAGTGATTACTGGTTAGCGATTAGTGAGTCGCGGTTAGCCGCGACGCGGAGTCTTCGGAGCGGAGCGCTCATACGGCGGCTGGTTCCTGTGTCTTCTCCAAACGGGCGACGAATTCATCCAACGCGGCTATCAATGCCGGTTCGGTTTCATCATCGAGGTTTCCAGCCGCGATCAGCTTGTCGCGGACTTCCGATTTTTCGTCTCGCATGAAGGCGAGGAGTTCCTGTTCGGTTTCGGCCACTTTGTTGACCGCAACTGCAGAAAAATAACCCTGCGAACCTGCGTAGATGCTGATGACCTGGTCGATGACGTGCAGTGGCTTGAACTGTGGTTGTTTCAGCAGTTCGACCATGCGGTAGCCGCTGTCCAACTGTGCCTGCGTCGCTTTGTCGAGTTCGGTTCCCAACTGAGCGAATGCTTCCAGTTCGCGGAAGGCGGCGAGAATCAACCGCAGACCGCCGGCGACCTTCTTGCTCTTCATCGCCTTAATCTGGGCGTTGCCACCCACACGCGACACACTAATTCCGGCATTCATCGCCGGACGGATGCCGGCGAAGAACAGGTCCGGTTCGAGATAAATCTGACCGTCGGTGATCGAAATCACGTTGGTGGGAATGTAAGCCGACACTTCGCCTTCCATCGTCTCGATGATGGGCAGAGCCGTCATCGAACCGCCACCCAACTCGTCGCTGAGCTTGGCAGATCGTTCGAGCAATCGGCTGTGGCAATAGAACACGTCGCCCGGGTAGGCTTCGCGACCCGGTGGGCGTCGCATCAACAGCGACAATTGCCGGTAGGCCTGTGCCTGTTTCGACAGATCGTCGTAGACGATCAGTGTGTGTTTGCCCTGATACATGAAGTACTCGGCAATTGCAGCACCGGCGTAGGGGGCGATGTATTGCATTGGGGCAGGGGCGGCCGCTGAGGCGGAGACGACAATGGTGTAATCCATTGCGCCGTGTTCCTTCAACGTCTCAATCACGCCGGCGACACTGGCATCGCGCTGCCCACTGGCAACGTAGATGCAGATGACGTCGCCACCCTTTTGATTCAGAATGGTGTCGATTGCGATTGCCGTCTTGCCGGTCTTGCGGTCGCCGATGATCAACTCGCGTTGGCCGCGGCCGATGGGCGTCATTGCATCGATGCACTTGATGCCGGTTTGCAGCGGCTGCGTCACCGGCTGCCGACCGGCAATACCGGGCGCCATCATCTCGATGGGACGGGTTTCGGTGGCGGTAATTGGGCCTTGGCCGTCGATTGCATTGCCGAGCGCATCGACCACGCGACCAAGCAGCGCGTCGCCGACGGGGACCGACAGCAGCGCACCGGTGGTCTTGACTTCATCGCCCTCCTGGATCGACTTGTAGTCGCCGAGGATGATGACGCCGACCGAGTTTTCTTCGAGGTTGAAGACCTGACCGCGAACACCGCTGCTGAATTCGACCATTTCGCCGGCCATCGCCGCGGAAAGTCCGTAGACGCGGGCAATCCCGTCGCCGACTTCCAGCACGCGACCGACTTCGTTGGTCTGCATTTCGCCGCGAAAGTCTTCAATCTCCTTCTGGATGACTGAAGCGATCTCGTCCGCTTTGAATTTCATGGAGGCTCCTTTGACGCAAGCGGTCTCTCAGTTGGCTAATTCTTGTTTTCAGCGAAGCGTCGTAGACGGTGTCGCCCACCTGGATGACGAGTCCGCCGATCAACTCGGGATCGTCCGACGTCTCCAGGATGGCTTCGAAACCGAAACGCTGGGAGAGTTGTTGCTGCAACTGATTTTGCACGCTCTCCGACAACGCGACCGCGCTGCGAACCTGAACGCGGCGACGACCGCTGCGTTCTTCGTGTCTGAAGCGGCTTTCACCCAGAATGACCGGCAGCAGTTCCAGCCGATCGTGCCGGGCGAGCACGCGAAGAAAACTTGTAAACAGCTCCGAACCGACCGGAGCAACGACGTTGTTAATAAGCTTTATCTTGTCGTCGCGGTTAATGATACCGGACGTTAACAATCGATCAAAATCGGGATTCGCAGCCAAAACGTCAACAAGAAACGAGCCGAACTCTTCCAATGCATCGTCGGCATTGTCGCCACAGGCGTCGAGAAACGCATCGGCATAGATGCGCGCGACGGCCGTAGCGCTGGGATCTTCCAGTACGCTTTTGACGTCGGTTTGGAGTTCTTCGTTTTTTGCCATGTTATTGGGTGCCAGACGCCAAGGCGTCGGCCTGAGTACCTAATTGGACTCGCTGCCGATTTGTGCCAGCGCCTGTTGAATCAACTTGTCCTGATCGCCGGGCTTCAATCCCTCGCCGAGGACATACTCGGTTGCAGTGGCGACTTGGCCCGCCATGACGTCGAACAATTCGTTCAACGCCTGATCGCGAGCGCGTTCGATATCGACAATGGCCCGTTGCTTTGTCGCATCGGCTTCGGCCTTCGCCGTATCGGCGATGTTTTGCCGTGCCTGCTCAGCATCGCGACGGGCTTCGGCAAGAATCTCTTTCACTTCGTCCTGAACGGTTTCCAGCTTCTGCTGATGCTCTGCCAGCATCTGCTCGGCCTTCACCCGTGCCGACTCGGCGTCGGCGATGTCCTGACGAATCTTGCCCTCGCGTTTGTCCAAGCCTTCGACAATTGGAGACCAGGCAAATTTACGCAGGACAATAATGAACAAGACGAACGTCACCAGGGACCAAAGTGCAAGGTCCCCTTTGAAGTTCATCGGGACACCTTCGGGATGTGCCTCATGCGGAGTCGCGCCGACTTCCTTGTCGTCATCCGTTTTTTCCGCATGCGGTTTGGCTTCCGCCGACGCAACGTTGCCCAAAACGGGAAACACTGCAGCAGTTAGTGCCGCTGTCAAAATCCAGCAGAGGATTCGAGACCGTCTCTGCATCGATGCACCTCGATCGAACACTCAGAACAAAAATCAACACGAACGGGAAGGCCGAAACAACGACCCGCCTCGACGCGGACAGCGCACCAGTCAACAGTGTATGCCAACGCGACGGCTGCCCGAAAAGCGACTGCAATTAGCCGACAGGCCAGGGAGCACCGTTGCCACCGATGCAGACGATGAGTGCGAAGAACGTCACACCCTCAATCAGCGCGGCAGCAATAATCATTGCCGTCTGAATCTGCCCGGCCACTTCCGGTTGTCTCGCCATGCTCTCGACGGCCGATGAACCGATCTTGCCGATGCCGTAACCGGCACCAATGATCGTTACGGCTGCGCCGATCGCACCCGAGAAATGCACGCCGCCACCTTCGCCGGCGGCGAATGCGGGAAGGGCCAATGCGAACAAGACGGCCACGGCCAACGATGCTACTCGTACACTCTGTTTCACGACTCGATCTCCTCGATGACGCAGTTTTCTAAAATCCGAAAAGCGGACGCCTATCCGCTGGTCACTACATTCAGTCTCAATCAACACTCACCGCTGAAACACAACACCAATAGTTGACTCAGCGATCATCCTTGAACCCGATAGAAAAGCAAGCGAACTCAATCGCATTTCGCCGGGTCTTGCAGAAATCTTTAGTGTTCGTGAATCGCCGCCCCGATGAACAACGTCGCCAAAAATGCGAAGATGTACGCTTGCAGGAAAGCCACGAACAGTTCCAGCATGCCAATGGCAACCTGTCCCAAGATACTCGACGGGAGCACCATCCAATACATCGCACCGTGTGCCATTGTTATGAAGCCCAGGATGACGGCAATAACCGTATGCCCCGCCATAATGTTTGCAAATAACCGAACGGCCAGCACGCCGTGCTTAATCAATAAACCACCGAACTCGATGACCCAGATCATCGGCACGAGAACGATCTTTAACGGGCCGGGC
>CAUZOL010000183.1:0-13435 GCA_963581435.1 Planctomycetota bacterium | reverse complement strand
CCTGCCATTCCAAATAGTCGTCCAGGTCGCTCGGTGGCCGTCCCATATCGTGTCTCCCAAGAGTGCGAAGTTTCAACACCCAAGACTACACGACCTGACAAGTATGGATTCGTCGAACGCTTACGAATACGGTGGTTAAAAAGTGTGTCCGCGATTCGACGAGTTTCGCGAATAGAATCGGGCTCGATCGTATGCGGCCTGCCTCGGATCAGAATTCGGCGGTCAGGGCCTCGGAAATGTCCCGTTGGGCCCTTTCCAACAACTATGGATTCTTGACTCCACGCGTTCGAAAGCTCTTTGGAACGGCGCGCCTGCGAGCCCCTACAACAATTTAGTAATTGCCTCGCCGTCGTGGGCGACCTTAAAGGGGCGTCCGGTCGACGAAACGATGACTTTGTCGAGCGGCAGGCCCAATGCTGTCGCGATCGTGGCATTGAAATCGGCCGGCAAAACGCCGTCTTCGTCGACGCTGTGGCCCTCGTCGTCCGATTTGCCGTAAAACTGGCCCCCCTTGATTCCGCCGCCCGCCAGCATCGCCGAAAACACGGCAGGATGGTGGTCGCGACCTGCATTATAGTTAATCACCGGCGAGCGGCCGAACTCAGTGGTCAACACGACCAGCGTCTCATCCAGCAGATTCCGTTCGGCAAGATCTTTGAGCAAATTGCCCACCGCCCGGTCCATCAGCCCGGCGCGGGAGGGCAGCGTACCGGCGCTAAAGAGGTTGCTGTGCATGTCCCAGCCGCCGCAAGTCACTTCAACGCAGCGGACGTTGTTCTCGATCAGGCGTCGAGCCAGCAGACAGCCCTGTCCAAACGTGTTGCGTCCGTACCGGTTGCGGTCCTCGTTTTTCTCTTCGTTCAAGTCAAACGCCTTCAACTCGCCGCTCGACAGTAGACTTGTGGCCTGAGAATAGAAATCGGTGTAGGCCTTAACCTTCTTGACCGGATACCGCTTGCGGAATTTCTTGTCGAACTTGTCGATCAACGAAATCCGCTTCTCGAACGACTCGTTGGTGAGATAAGCGGGAGGAATCGTGTCCTCCAGTCCGCGGTTGGGATCGCCGATCGGCAGCGGGCTGAACGTTGGATCGAAGAAGCCCGCGCCGGGATGCCGAGCCGGTGCGCTAATCGTTACCGTGTCGGGCAGCGCCTTGTTCTGGCGTCCCTGCAACCTCTGTATCCACGGACCCATCGACGGATGTCGCGTTGTGGCAATCTGCTTGTAACTGGTCCGCATCATGTATTGTCCCTGCTCGTGAGCGCCGGTTTCGGTGTACATCGAGCGAATCGCGGCGATCTTGTCGAACTGACCGGCCAGCGTCGGCAGGAACTCGCTAATCTGCTTGCCGGGGACGTTGGTCTTGCCGGGGCGGGTCTGGCCCTGGTTTTCGTGACCCGGTTTCAGATCAAACGTGTCCAGATGCGTCATGCCACCCGTCATGAAAAGATAGATCAGACGCTTCGCCTTACCCCCCTTGTTTCCGGCCGGTGCGGCAGCGACGGCGCTCTCCAATGCCGGCAGCAGGCTGACGCCCAATACCGATCTGGCGGTATTTTCCAAAAACTGCCGGCGACCGATACCGTCGAGCTTTGCCAGGATTTCTCTCATCAGTTCGCCTCTTGATTTGTCGAAAGAGAATCGCGCTGAACGCGACGGCCGCTACAAGTCGCTCGACCGCCGGATTGCGTCAGACGATTATTGAATGAACAAAAACTCGCGCGTGTTGACGAGCGACCAGATGACGTTACCGTAGCCGGCTGCGCCGCTCTGCCTGACTTCCTGAATCGCAATTTTGGATTCATCGTCGTCAGGGGGACGGCTCAGAATCGTCATAAAGGCGGCTTTCACACCTTTTTCAACCGTACGCTGCCGGATGACGTTGTTGTACATCGCCGAGTTCTTCTCCAGCAACATGTGCGTCACTGGACCATTGAACATAGCCAGCACTTGCGGGACGGAACCGAGTGACGACGATGCCGAAATCAGTTCGCGGTTCGACTGGCCGAACCTGCGCAGGAAATGATTGGCTGCAACCGGCGAGGGAAGTTCGGATGCCCGCCCCAGAAGTACACCTTTGTATTTATATTTCTTCTCCCACCCTGCCCGCTTGCTGTCGACTTTGGCGCTCGCTTGGCCGTTTACCCCCAGCATTTCTACGGCGGTCACAGTGTTCAAATCGACGCCGACGACATCGGTCCGCAGTTTTGCCGGTATCTCACGGTATTCATCCGGCTTGACGACGGTGAGCGTCAGGAAAGAATCCCAGACCTGCTCCGCCGACATGCGGCGCAGAACGGGACCGGGAAAGTGATACGGTTCGCCCGGATTGACCTCGGCGAAGCATGCCTGGCGCTGGTACACTTCGGTGTTGAAGACGATCCGTAGGTATTCCTTCATGTCGAAGTTCAACCGCTTCATCTCCGTTTCCAGTAATTTCATCAATTCGGGATTCTCGGCGACCGTGTCGCCCATCATGTCGTCAACCGGTTCAATCTGGCCGGCGCCGAAGGCCTGCTTCCACAGGCGGTTGGCAATCGTCAATGCGAAGCGTGGATTCTCTTTCGAGGTCAGCCAGCGACCGAAAGCCGTGCGGGGGGCTTCTCCCGGTTTGATGTCGGCCGGTTTGCCAAACAGCGTCTTCGGCGCGATGACCTCTTTCGGTTTGGCATCGTCGTAGGCGTAGTCGGCGGGGAGTTGAATCTTTCGGCCGATTTGATCGTTAACGATCATCATGTTGATGCCGATCAAGCGGTTAAAACTGTAGCGTCGCTGCCGCCGCTCTTCCTCTTCCTGTTCAATATCCTCGAATTCTGCTTGCAGCCGACTGTTGGGATTCGTCTCTTTGAAGTAACGCTTGTCGCCGCCGCCGGTGCTGGTGAGCGTGCCGAACGTGAAAGCGGCCATCTGATAGAATTCTTTCTGCTTCCAACGATCGAACGGGTGATCGTGGCATTGGGCACAACCGATGCGCGTGCCCAGAAAGATGCGAACCGTGTTATTCATGTTGTCGAGCGGCATGCCGGAATCGCGCTGCAGATAACCGGTCGCCGGGTTCTCCCAGATCCGCCCTTCGGCCGTCATCAATTCGTGTACCATTTCGTCCCACGGCTTGTTTTCGGCAAGCGATTGCTTGATCCATTGCCGGTAGTGTTCGCCGCGAACGCTGTTGTTCAAGCTGTCGGTGTAACGTAGAACGTCGGCCCAGTAGTTATAGAAGTGGCTGGCGTAACCGGGACTGCTCAACAGCTTGTCGATCAAACGCTTTCGCTTATCGGGATTTCCTGACGATAGAAACAGCCGCGTCTGTTGGTAGGTGGGAATCGTGCCGACGATATCCAGATAGATTCGCCGTACGAACTGTGCGTCGGTCGTCTTTGGATTCGGCTTAATCTTGTGTTTCTTGTAATTGGATTCAACCAGCCGGTCGATCGCTTTTGCCGACAGCATCGCTCGGGACAGCTTGGACGGGTCGACCTCCTTCGACTCAACGAGAAACCGCGGCGGCAGCGAATCGTCCTTCTTTTTCGCCGCCTTGCTGCCCCGCTTTCGCGGAGCGGCCGCTGTCGCGGGAAGTATCGATGAGCAGACAATCGCCATCGCGACCGCACCACACAACCAGCCGACATTCGAACGCCTGGACAAGCATCCGAGGTATCGGAGTTGTTTTACCGCCATCTTTATACCCCCCAAGTCTCACACATAGGATACAAAACAGTCTCATCGCGTCCGGCGACAGGCTGATGCCGGACGCCGATCGATCATGCCAGCCTCAACCATCACATATAGTTGATGATACAGAATTGTGCCTGTATGTCCAATCGTCTTTCGGCAAAGGGAACGCCTCCCCGAAATTTCCTTCTGCCGATCAGGAGTTCCGCACATGGCAAACGGCGGCACGAATTCAGACCGGCTTCGGCGTGCTGCCTACCTGCTCGATATCGTAACGGCGAAACAAACTCAGTCTCTTTCCCGCATGACAGCAAGCACGCACAAGTCGATGATGGCACTCCGTTTTCACACGATCACTTGCTGCCGGAATCGAGCTCTTTCGCTTTTTTCAGGTCGGCTGCCGCTTCCGTTTTCATCTTGAGTTTTCGATACGTGAGATTCCTGCCGAAATACGCTCTGGCAAAATCGGGTTTCAATTTGATCGCCTCGGTGAAGTCCTTCATCGCCTGGTCGAAATTTGCCGCGCCGTGGTGTGCGTAACCCCGGAAACAGAACCCCTCGGCATAGTCTTTCTCCAAACGAATTGCTTCGTCAAAACTTTTGATCGCCATGTCAAACTTGCCCTGCTCCAGGTATGCCAGACCCCGCCGCAAGTGCGCCTTGGCGAAACCGGGCTGTAGACGAATCGCTTCGTCGAGATCGGCCATGGCTCGTACCATGTCGCGCCGCATACCGAAAATGAGCGCGCGATCACAAAACGCCTCGGCAAAGTCGGCTTTGAGGGCAATGGCCCGGTCGAGATCCTTCGCGGCCTGTTCCAGGTCACCTTTTGCAGAGTACGCCAGACCACGGCGCTGGAATGCTTCGGCAAACTCCGGCTGCAACTCAATCGCCTTATCCAGATCGCCGATTGCCTGATCGAAGTTGTTTTTCGCTCCGTAGGCATAGCCGCGGTTGCTGTAGGCTTCTGCGAATTCCGGATTGTACCGAATCGCCAGGTTCAGGCTGCGAATTGCCTTGTCGAACTGCTCGCGGGCGATGTATGCCATCGCGCGATAGTTATGCGCTTGGAAATTGTCGCTTTTTTGCAAAATTCCGAAGTACGCGCTATCGATCGCCTTCAGGTATTCCTTTTTCAAGTAGTATGAGAATGAACGATTCGCAAACGCCTTGGAACGACGCGTACTCGCGGCAATGTCCTGTCCTCCCTGCTCGGAGACCCAGTCGAAATCCTCGATGGCGCTGTCGTATTCGCCTTTGCCGTTAAACGCCATCCCGCGCGACAGACGGGCATCGGCGTTTTTTGGATCGAATTCGAGTATCTTGTTAGCGTCCTGCATGGCCTGGTCCCATTCGGCCTGTTGTCGCCTCAGCCGGCTTCGACTGATGTAGGCATCGACGTAGTCGCCCTTCCGACCGATGACCGCATCGAAGTCTGCTGCTGCGAGATCCAACTCGCCCTTGCCCAGATAGGCTACACCGCGGTGGCACAATGCCTGGTAGAAATCGGCATTGAGATCGATGGCCGCGTTATAATCTTCGATCGCCTCGTCCCAACCCCCGAGACTGGCCAGCACTTGTCCGCGGTAATCCCGAGCAATGGCATCCTTGTCGTTCAACTCGATTGCCTGATTGAGATCGTCGGTCGCCTTTTCCGAATCTCTTTGGACGAACTGTGTCCAACCGCGTTCTCGCAAGGCGTTGGAATCTGCCGGATTCAGTTCGATCACCTTGTCAAAGTCGGCGACGGCATTGGCGAATTGACGTATCTTTGAGTATTCCGAGCCGCGGTGGAAATACGTCTGCGCGTCATCCGGCTTCAGTTCCAGAACTTTGCTGAAATCCTTCAGTGCGTCTTCCGATTTGCCAAGTCGCGCGTGCACCTGTCCCCGGTTCTGCCAGGCGGCGACATTCTTGGCATCCAGCTCAACAGCCTTGTCGAAATCCGCGACGGCTTTGTCCAACTGTGCGGCGGCTGAATGGGCAAGTCCACGCTCGGTGTAAGCAGAAGAGTTCTCAGGTTCGAATTCCAGCAATCGGCTGAAATTTTCGATGGCCTGTTTGTGATTCTTGAGTTGCAGATGAATCTGACCACGATTCCGATAAGCCTCTACCAACTTGTTGTCCAGCTCGATTGCTTTGTCGAAATCCTCAATGGCTTTCTCATTCTGACTGAGTTTGACATAAAGCAGTCCCCGGTTGTAATACGATATCGCGTAATCGGGCTTGAGTTTGATCGCTCGATTATACGCCGTCATGGCCTCTTCGTGTTTTTCGTCCCCGAGATGGCTTTCCGCCAGCTTCAACTGATCTTCGGCGCTATCGCATCCTGCCGTCATAAAGCAGACGACTAACGTCAATGCAATCGCAACCGAGGGCGGAATTGCGCTGTGAGAGCGATGAAACTTGCAGTGTCGTCTCATTGAATCATTGTCCAACTGCCGAATACGAGGCCGCGCGGCATCTGGAAGGTAAATCTATCCTTCGACAGCGTTGGCTGCAAACGTAATTCCAGATTTTTCGGACCGGTTATGGAAGGTATCTCATCCGGAAAATCGGTTCTTCGTGACGCCGAGAGAGCACTGCTGGATCTCGTGGCAAAAGCCGCTGCAAGCGGCGACTACCCATCGATAAGTACGCTTTCAACGTGGGCCCAGAAGGTTGCGGAGCTGCGAGACGGCTCGGCGCACGATCTTGGGCTGGACCTCAACGAGGAGCTTCGCCCCAAGAAAGAACGCCGGACTCCGAGCAAAAAGCGGCGTTCCTCAAAACAACGAACCGCGACTTATCCCAAATTTGCGCGAGACGAGGATCACCTCGTCAAAATCGGCTGGTCAAAGAAGGAAAGACGAGAATACGAACACAAGACGCACCAGAACTCTGTTCGCTCGCTCGTTTCGTCAATCATTCGTGCCGGTCGCAATGGAACGCGATTCTCGATGGAGTCCGTCTTGCCGATCACATCGTTGAGTGGAGAGCCAGTACCTGACTACCAGTCGTATCTCATCCTGGCTTGGCTCAGGTCAGTCGGCTTGGTTGAACAGCATGGCCGCCTCGGCTACACGATTGATGAGAGTGTCGATCTGGTTCAGTCTGTGGAAGACCTCTGGAGCCAACTCCCTGTAAGGTCTTTCAGTTCTTCCCAGAGTTAACATTCGTAACTTCTTTAACTGACATCCAATTGGATTTTCCAATATACACGCGATAGCGAAGCCGGTTTCGGTGAGTCGGCATCATGTCACGAGTAGGAATCACGTTGCCATGCGGCGCAATCCCACACCGTGAACGGGGGTTACCCGATTGGCGACAGACGTGTGTTGCGACGGGCTTCACAACATCCTGAATCGGTGATTGCGACTTAAGAAACGATAATGTGCTCGAAACAGATAGCCGCTCCGACATAACATCGGATACTTTTTTCGAATGGGAAACGCGCCAATGAAAAAGGACATCGAGCTAAAGTTTCCACTGACCAACGGTGGAGAGGAAACTGGGTTCAACCACTCAGGTATTGAGACTTTCATGGGGCGACCCAATTACTACGTTGCCCGTGAATGCGGACAAAATGTTGGCGACGTAGCCCGGAAAGAAACCAAGACCGTCGATCTCCATTTTGAAGTCATTGACGTTCCCGCTGGCGACATACCCTGTCTGAAGCAACTGCAACACGCAATTCTCTCCAGCCTTAAGGACTTGAAGGACCCTAAAGGAATTAAGTTTTACAAGCGCGCGCTGACGCAGATAAAGAAGCCGAACATCAAAGTCCTGAAAATCAGCGATTATGGGACGACAGGCCTTAAAGGTGACGACGAGGATCGAGATGGGGGCTGGTATGGGCTGGTTCGCTCAAAAGGTGTCACGAACAAATTCGGTGGCGACGAGGGGGGCGGTTTCGGCATTGGCAAGTTTGCCGTGTTCTCGGTGTCCGGCTTCAGAACGGTACTCTACTCAACGAAAACCGAAGATGGAGATTTTGGGTTTCAGGGCGTCTCACATCTTGTCAGTCATCGTGATGGCAAGCATGTCACACAGGGAACGGGTTACATCGGGTATTACGACGAGTCCGAGTTCAAGTTCACATCCATCAGGGATGAATCATCGATCCCCGATTTGTTTCGACGCCAACAAGTCGGTCTGGATATTTATGTATTGGACTACGTATATGAAACCGATTGGGAAACCCGCCTGTCTCAGTCAATTCTCGAAAATTTTTGGCCCGCGATTCACTTCGAGCAGCTTCGATTCGAAGTTGGAGAAAGCGTAATTGACAAGGATTCACTTCCAGCATTGATGGGCAGTTTTTCGGCAAACGAAGACTTTGAGGCCTATTATCACTACCAGAGTGTAGTCTCAGTTGAGACCAAAAGTTTTGAACACCAGTTGAAACACTTGGGAAAAGTTCACCTTCATCTTGTCAGGGGAGGAAACGAGAACTTTCCAAAGTCAATTGCTCGAGTTCGCAAAAGTGGAATGGTAATCGGAGCAGCCCATCGTCCGTGTCAAGCAGCCACCGTTCGGACGCGCTAAGTGGACCCACGTAGTAATGACCTTCTCCGACTTCAACACGGACGGCCCCGACGGAACGGCGAAGCTCTACATCAACGGGGACCTTCAGGGAACCGTGAAGGATCGCCGTCAGGTGTTTACGTGGGACCTTTCGAAAGCGACCATCCGCGTGGGTCTCGGGTATGTCGGGCTGTTTGATGAGCTGTCAATCTACAACCGAACCTTGAGCGCCGACGAAGTCCGGGCACTCTACAAGCTTCCCGCCGGATTGGGAGGCCTATCGCCGCTCGGGAAGTAGCGTTTATTGTTTGCGCTGCTTCGGCCTTCGCAGATTCGGCGGTTTCTTGCACACTTCCTCCAAAAACGGTTCGAAATCGACGGAACAGTGCGAGTTGGCGGCCGGGCAGATTGCGGGCGGGTGATGCAACCTCAGCGAATTTGGACAGTTGCGAGCTGCAGGCGGCTCATGCGTTGTTGTCTATCAAACTGTTGTAGCGGGCCAGCGCGACTGACGCGATTAACCATTGAAGGTGATGCACGCTTTGACCTGACTGCGCCATGTTCTCAGGCTGCCCCCCGGCGCCAAATCGTACTCACGACCTGGTCTGCGAGTTCCGGCGTTCACCGCGAGTGAATTCAACGGCGAAAACGACTGCCACTGAGTTTGGCACAAGCCGTGAGCAGAGGTCTGCGGTGACCGACGCCTCTTCGTACGATCCAAGTAACGCGGCCGATTTCACCATCCGAGTTGTTGTTGCCGGAGTCCACCCGCCATGAATGCCGAGCCTCAACAAGGTCGGGTACAAGCCGCGCCGCTTGTTTTTTCGTCGGGAACGGCTTGGATCTTTGAGTCGATGGAAATAGCGAACCGACAGGCTGACTTTCACATCAGCCCGCAGGGAAACTGAAACTGACCGTTTTCCCTGCGAGTGAAACTTCTTCGGCAGCGCCTTGATGAATTTCTGATCGCGATCTTTGGACTGTCTGTCGGCGACCGATCTGACCAAGACCATTCCGAAGGCCAGCGACGCCAGTCGAATCCCCATTTCGACAAGCTGTTCTTCGCATCCAGCCGCGTCAATCGGCGACTTCACCGTTCCGGTTTCCGCGACGGATTCCAACTCTTCCCAACATTGTCTGGCCTGATCCTTCAGCCGATGATATTCTGCGTTCATCCCTGAATCGCTCCTTCGAGAGTTTGGTGGTTGTAAACCACTCTCTATGGCGATTCAGGGATTCTTCCTACCTCAATTCCAAATACCGACTTTTTCAGAATCCGCCCGTCAGATCTGTCCAGACAGGTTTGCCCGTTATCAGATCGGCTGCGGCGTTGGAATCGATCAGCAGGGTGACTGGATTGCCATCGAGCATTGCGGCCCGGACCGTAATGTTTCCGTTCTGCTTGAGCGTGAATTCTTTCGTTTCCGCTTCGAGTCCGTCGTGTTCGACGAGCAACTTGTGTTCTCCGGCTTTCAGCCGAATCGGCATCCCCTGGTTTTCAATGGTGATTTGTTTCTCGCCGATTGTGACTTGAGTGTCGGGATCGTCGATTTCGATCTTGATTGTTCCGTACTCTGTTGGAATCAGAATCACGACACCCAGCAGAATAACGCTCAGCAACACAGCAGCGATTGCGATGGGCCGGACGCGCGAGGGGATGCGTGCCCAGAGAGCAGCCCCGGGGAATCGACCGGTTGTTGCCGCAGGCTGATTAGGTTCAATCGTTGCTTGCTGCGTGTCGCCGGCACCAAACGCGGTGAACAGGGCCGACAATCCCCCACGACCGATTGATTTGGGATGGCGACCTTCCGGCAGATTGATCACCGCCTCATCTACCAATGTCTTCCCGGCTCGCAGATAGTCCTTGAGGGCTTCCTCGAATTCGGCCATCGAGGAATAGCGATCGTCAATCTGCTTGGCCATTGCTTTCAGGCAGATTGTTTCCAGCTGCGGATCGACGTCGGGTTTGAGTTCGGTCGGTTTGACCGGTTCTGCTGTCAGAATCTGACCGATCACTGCCGTCACCGGACCGGTAAAGGGCAATTCACTGGTCAACAATTCGTAAAAGATCACGCCGAGACTGTAAATGTCGGCGGCTGGGCCGACGAGGTCGATTTCGCCCTTGACCTGTTCCGGCGGCATGTACGCCGGCGTTCCCAGAACGGTGCCGTCTTGCGTCATCCGCGATTGCTCGGCATCGGTTCTGCAAGCGAGGCCAAAATCGGTGATGACCGGCTCCTTCTCCTTGTCGATCATGATGTTGGCGGGTTTCAGATCGCGGTGGACCACGTCGTGTTTGTGGGCGTGATCGAGAGCCCGCGCCAGCTTGCGAACGAGAGCAACGGCCGTTCGTTCGGGAATCGATTTGTCCGGATTGATGAACTCCGACAGCGGCCGACCTTCGACAAACGCCATCGCGATATAATGCACTCCGTCCTGTTCACCGACATCGAACACCTGGCAGATGTTGCGATGATTCAATGTCGCGGCCGATTGGGCTTCGCGATGGAAGCGATCCAGAATCTGCTGATCGTCCTTTTTCCCAAACTTGGGAACCTTCAGAGCAATCTTTCGATTCAGTTTGGGATCGGTCGCAAGATAGACGGCCCCCATGGCTCCCTCGCCGAGAACCTTTTCGATTTGGAATCGCCCCAGCTGCGTCGGAGGCGATTCGCCCACAGGCGATATCTCTTGTCCTGTCATTGTTTCAACCGGTAAACCGAACCAGCAGCCTGCATCGATCCTGTTGCGAGCCATCGACTGCGTCCAGCGGTCCAGGCGTTGCCGGGGAAGAAAAGGGGACGCAGCTCTTTATTGTTGCCAGCTCTGTATTATTTCTTTCGAGATTAACCGCCGGCCCGGCCATCAACATCGTCCAACCTCAACCAAGCAAGTCCTGCACCACCCGCGCTTCGGGGACCACGGTGTGGGGGCGGTCGAGGGAGTCGTAGAGGACGTGGCGGTGGTCGATGCCGAGGAGGCGGTACATGGTGGCGACGATGTCGCCGGGGGAGACGGGGCTTTCGGCCGGCTGCGAACCCATGCGGTCGCTGGCTCCGTGGACATATCCCGCTTTGATTCCGCCGCCGACAAGCATGATGGAGTAGCACGCGTTCCAATGATCGCGGCCCGCGCCCTTGTTGATTTTCGGCGTGCGACCGAAATCCCCCAGCACGGCGACCAGCGTGCGATCCGATCGGCCGCGCTGGGCCAGGTCTTCAATCAGGCTGCTGCAGGCAGCATCGAACTGCGGCAGCAAGGTGGTCTTGAGCTTCTGAAAGTTCCCGCCATGCGTGTCCCACGTTGCGTTGGCATCGGGAGCCCACGACATGGTGACGAACCGCGTGCCAGCTTCAATCAGCCGTCGCGCCAACAACACGCTTTGGCCGTAAATGTTGCGGCCATAGCGGTCGCGCACGTCGGCCGGTTCGTTTGTGAGTTGGAATGCCTGCTGTGCTTTGTTGGATGTCAACAGATCGAACGCCTGACGTTGGAAGTCACTCATGGCGTCAAGATGAGGTTGCCGCGCATTGCCCAAACCGCGATCGAGTGCAGTCAGCAAACTACCACGCTCCAACATCCGCTCTGTCGCGACACCGGCGGGCAACGACAAATTGCGCACGTGAAACTTCGCCGCGTTGGGGTTGTCCAAAACCCAGAACGGATCGTAGGTCGGTCCCATGAAGCCCGCGAGAAACCCCGGCTGCAACGGGCCTGCCGCACCTTCTTTCGTCTTATACGGCAAGGTGACGTAAGGCAGCACTCCGGAACGCGCCGGTCGCAACTTGGCGAGAACCGCGCCCGGTGCTGGATGATCGGTTGGCTTGGCACCGCCGCCTTGCTCGCCACGGTCGTGTCCGGTTAACGCCGCATAAACGGCGGCGGCGTGCGAATTGTTGACGCTATGATTCATCGACCGCACCAGCGTCGCACGGTGCATCTGTTTCGACAACAGCGGCAAATGTTCGCTGACACTCACACCATCCAGCGACGATGCAATTGGACTGAACTCACCGCGAATATCGATCGGCCCCAACGGCTTCATATCCCACATGTCGAGATGGCTGGGACCGCCGTTCAAGTACAACACGATACAAGAGTCGGCCTTCGTCAGCGAAATGTCGGCGGCTGCGCTCTCTGCCGACGCTGCCCGGGCGGCCAACAATTGCGGCAGCGACAACCCCACGGCCCCCAGTCCACCAACACGCAACAATTCGCGACGCGTGGTTGGGTTTGATCGTGATCCATCGAGCATCAACAGACTCCAAAGTGATCATGCGATAATCGTTGAACTGAATTTCACCGCTGCGCGCCAACTCGCATCAGCGATACCGCCAGCATACCCGATGAGAAAACCGTCGCCAACCCCCTTCGGCGTTCAGCGAGATTCGATCACTTCGCCAACCACTCCTTCAACCGCAGTACATAGACCGTGCCGTTGGCGTTGGCGGTGACGAGGTGGCGGCCGTCGGGGGTGAAGGTAAGATGGCGGAATACACCACCGCTTGAAGTGAATTTGATGATCTTCAGTGGCTCTGCAACGACGACAGGTTTCGCCGTTTTAGAATCGATTTGTATCGGCCAGATTTCCACGCTGCCTTCGCTGGTTGTGATTGCCAGCAGTTGGCCATCTGGACTGAATGCCGAGTGGATTCCCGAAAACGACCGCAAGAGTTTTCCGGTCGATGCATCTCGCAGTTGCAGACCCTCGGAAGTCCGCACTGAAATTGTCTGGCCATTCGGGTTGGCAACGATGGAATAGATGCCATTGTTTATGTTGATCTGATGCCGTCACGTGGCCGCTCCTACATCCCAAAATTCCAGCCATCCACGTCTGCTCGCTGCAAAGAGCGTTGTGTTATCGGGGCTAAATGCGATGAAGATGAAGTCTTGTTTGGTGAATGTCATGAACGGTTTGACTTTTCCCGATTTCAAATCGTACAAATCAATTGTACTCCCGCCGTGCGAATTACAGTAGGCGAGGGTGGAGCTATCCGGACTGAAGATGGCTGAGGTAATCCACTCCATTTCCCCTTCAATGCTCGCGATTCGGCGGCGCGAGGAAACGTTCCAAATCGTAAGGAATCTTTTGTCGCTTCGTGCTGCCAGACTCTCGCCGTCGGGGCTGAAAATAAGGGTTCTTCGCGCATTTTAGTGGGTGCTGCTTGATTTGACGTGTGGAATCGATCTCGGGATCATGGGGGATTTCCGAGGTCGAGACGATGGAATCTCTGAATGCGCATTACCGACTTCTTCT